>JAFWFE010000092.1 GCA_017512555.1 Solobacterium sp.
CCAGATTTCTTTCTTTTCCAATTCGCTCCGGTGATTTATGCCTCAGTTTCCATTCGTTGTATATCTCTACCTTTTCCTCATAACTCAGTTTCATTGAAAAACACCCCTTAAGTTGTTGTTCAACTTTTGGGGTGCAGTTCAAAACCGGGAGTTTCTATATCTGATAAGAATATACAGAAGAATTAGATCTTGTTGTCGCAGCCGAGAACATCAACGATCTTGTGTTTAACAAGCTGTTTGATGTTTTCACGGGCAGGCTTCAGATACTGTCTCGGATCGAAGTGTTCCGGATGATCATTGAAGTATTTACGGATCGTTCCGGTCATCGCAAGACGCAGGTCAGAGTCGATGTTGATCTTGCAGACAGCCATGGAAGAAGCTTTTCTCAGCTGTTCTTCAGGAACACCGACAGCATCCGGCATATTACCGCCGTTTTCGTTGATCATCTTTACATATTCCTGCGGTACGGAAGAAGATCCGTGCAGGACGATCGGGAATCCCGGAAGACGTCTGGATACTTCTTCCAGAATATCGAAACGCAGCGGCGGCGGAACAAGGATACCTTCCTCGTTTCTTGTGCACTGTTCAGGTTTGAACTTGTATGCGCCGTGGCTTGTGCCGATCGCAATTGCCAGAGAGTCACAACCTGTTCTTCTGACGAATTCTTCAACATCTTCCGGACGTGTGTAGGAAGAGTCTTCAGCAGCGACCTTGACTTCATCTTCAACACCGGCCAGAGTACCAAGTTCTGCTTCAACGACAACACCGCGCGCATGAGCATACTCTACGACCTTCTTGGTGATTTCGATATTCTCTTCAAACGGTTTGGAGGAAGCGTCGATCATGACAGAGGTGAATCCGTCATCGATACAAGACTTACATGTTTCAAAGGAATCACCGTGGTCAAGATGGAGAACGATCGGAAGACCGGTTTCGATGACAGCAGCTTCAACCAGTTTTACCAGGTAGGTACGGTTAGCGTAGGCACGGGCGCCTTTGGAAACCTGCAGGATAACAGGAGCGTTGCATTCCTTCGCAGCTTCTGTAATTCCCTGGATGATCTCCATGTTGTTGACATTGAAAGCACCGATAGCGTATCCGCCTTTATAGGCTTTTTCGAACATTTCTTTTGATGTTACAAGAGGCATAATATTAGTTCCTTCCTAAGTTATTAGATACTCTTTTATTATACTTCGAATATGGAAACAAAGTATGGGTTAAATCATACGTTTGAACAGATTTTCATAAAAATCATCTGGATATCTTCACTGTCTGCGCATTACGGCAAAAGAAAAACCCTGGAATATCCCGGGTTTATTGAATTACTGGTATTTTTCCAGGATCTTGCGTAGCTGGGTCTCGATTTCCGGCACCCACCACAACAGATATCCGGCTTTGGTGGGATGTACACCGTCATGCATATACAGACGATAGAGATCCCTGGAAATATCATTCATCTCGTTATGCCAGAGATCGATCACGTCAATATCCCACTTTTCGGCGATATCCAGCAACATATTCACCATTTTCTGGTAACGGGGATTATCAAATTGTGTACCGGTGAAGAAGATGATCGGACAGTTCCAGGTGTTACGTACATACGTGATGATATATTCAATACTTCCTGCGGTTGTATGAAGATCAAACTTTGCAGGATCATAAGAAGTACTTACTTTTCCGAGGTTGGAACCGAATACCGCGTCATTACGTGGTGAAGAATTGGCAGAACAGATTCATCTGCCGGAGTATCACAGCGAGAACACCGATGCGGCTCTGGCCGGTACAGGGATCACCTGTCCGCCGATGAACCGGATCATGATCGATAGTTATATGTCTTATTTCTCTTCTCTGGGATACTTTGCCAAGCCGACGATCAATGACAGAGTACGTAGTTTGTTTGTCCGGTAAACAGGTACAACCTGTTGGACGAAAAATCAATATTTTGTACACATAAAATATTAGGACAAAAACAACTGCTTTTATATAAAGACTTTGTGAGTATTATCACGTTGGATAATCGTCCAATTAATGGTTCATTTAAGAAGGAGTATATGGTATAATGCGAAAAGAAAGGAGAGAACGTATGGGCAGACCTTCGATTGCTGAACAAAGAAGAATAGAAATCGGACGTGCGTTACAGACATGCATGGTCCGCAGTGGTTCCTACAGGCTTACTTCAGTAAAAGATATCGCGCAGGAAGCGAATGTCGCTACCGGGCTGATCCATCATTATTTTGAGTCTAAAGATGAGATTCTTTATATGATGGCAGATCTGTCGCTTATCGCTCTTTCTAATTCCGTGGAAGAACTGATGCATACCAAAACTCAGGAACAGCGTCAGGCCAGACTGAATGAGATGTTTAATGACGTCAATAATTCATTTGTATTTAATTTGTATTTCCTGGCCGCATCCATGCCGGAAGTCCGAAAGATGATTGAAGACTGGAGAGAAGAACTGGAAGCATATCTGCTTGTCAGGATCCGCAGGAATGAGAAATACAGCGACAATGCGCAGGAATGCATAGAACGGTTCATGTATCTGCTGGAAACCGTAATAATCTATACCTCGGTATTTGAGAATAAGCAGGCAAGAGAATTATTTGAACAAGCATTAAACGAATACTTTCCGTTAGGATAAGACACCGGGTAACCGGTGTTTTTATTATTTTTAAAAGAGAATTAGTATAGAGTGTAACAGGGTACGAATTAACACTATCTAAAAACATATTGTCTGTTATAATATTGCCGTACATAAAGTACAACACATCTAATACTGTAAAAAAGGAGGATACAGTATGCTAACCAACAAAAATCACATACTATCATGGGTATTATGCTTTGTACTGCTTTTCAGCAGTTCTTTTACTGTTGTCCATGCAGAAGAAGGGAATACGGATACCCCGGAAGAAACCGAAGAAATCTTAACAGAAGAAGTAGCAGAAACGCAGGAAGAAGCAGAGCCTGAAGAAGAGACTGAACCTGAGAAAGAAGCAGAATCCGAGGAAGAGACAGAACCAGCTGTTGTTGAAGAAACTGAAGAAAATGCGAAAGAATACGCTGTCTCCAGAGAAGAACTCAATCAGGCTAAAGCACGTTATGAGAAAGCTGCGGCCGCGTATTCACAGGCACAGCTCAACAAGGATAACGCAGACAGTGCAGCAGCAGCCGCTAAAAATACACTGGATGAAAAAGAAGCGAATATGAATGCGTTGAAAGATGCTGCGGATAATGCCCAGGCCGCGTATAACACAGCCTTGGGAGAATATCAGAATGCTCAAAGTGAAGTTACGCAACTGACAGCGTCTCTGAACACGGCAGAACAGACAGTCACAGCAGCACTGACAGCGAAACAGAATGCGGAAACAGAATACCAGAACGCTCTTGAACAACTCGAAGACGCGGAAGGAGAACTGGCAGAGGCAGAAACACAACTGGAAATAGCACAAGCAGAAAAAGAAGCTGCAGAAGAAGAGTTGGAAGCCGCAAGAGCAGCAGCCGCCGGCTCATCCGAACAGTATGCGTCACTGAGTGCACAACTAACGGAAGCTGAAGCAGCAGTTGCACAGGCACAAGCACAGATCGACAAGGGTTCCTACGGTTTCTTTGAAGCACAGGGTGCGACAGAAGCGATGGAGATCCTTGACTATATGATGTCGGATGCGATCGAGGAATCTCGTCAGATCAAACTTGGTGATGAACATGACCCGTCAAACCTTGAACTGATGAAAGTATCCATCGAGATGATCAAGACCGGTAATGAACTGCGTACAACAGATAATAACTTCCCTGATCTTGATCCCCTTCAAGTCTCCAACTCTATGATGGCGATCGCGCAGGCGAATGCAGCACACTCCGCCGATCCGTACGACGGCAGTGTAAACCACTGGTCGAACGTGGACGGAGGACTAGGTGCTTATAAAAAGAAGTGGGATACCGGCGAAAATCTCGCCTGGGGTTATAAACTTCCGACACATAAGGAAAATAGTGGTTATGTAGAAAACACCAACATCCTGAAGTCGGAAATGTCCGCATATTCCGGTTGGTACACAAGCGAAAAGAAGACTTTTGATGAAGGCGGAGACGGTCAGACCGGTCATTATGCGAATATCGTAGACTCCAACTACGAATTGACGGGCTTCGCTATTTCTTACGATAGCAATATTCGTACTTGCTATGCCCAGGAATTCAACTGGGGTGAATACTACACAGCATATAATCCGAGAACCGGAACATACCGCCAGGTAAAGAACAGTCAGCACCCCGACGACATGACTCTGTATACTGCTGATGAATACTACAACATATTCATGGAGTATTATAACGAGGTTAATGATAATCTCAGTGAAGCTGTCAGTGAGAAGGAACGTATTGAAGCGGAGCTTGCTGCTCTGGGCAATAATGAAAGAATAGAACAGGCTGAAGCAGCGTTAGCGGAAAAAGAGAATGCTTTGACGGAAGCACAAACAGTATACAATCAGAAAAAAGAAGCAGCTGAGACAGCGGATCAACTGGCAAACGAGGCACTTTTGACCGTTGGTGAAAAAACAGATGAATATAATGAGGCTGTCGCGGCCAGAAATGAGATCAGTGAACAGCTTACAGATGCACAGACAAGACTTCAGCAGGCACAGATAAATTTACAGAATGCAGAAGCGGGTCTTGGTGCGGTGACCGTGTATCAGAATGCGGTCAATGAGTATGAACAGGCATTATCGGCATATAACAATGCGGCTGCAGCTCAGAGTAGTGCGGCTGAGGAATATGCACAGGCAAAGGCTGAGTATGAAGCCGCAAAGGCTGCCTATGAGGCTTTGTTGGGTAGTGTGGTTCATGTGACATCGGTGTCGATCATGCCCGCAAAGGCAGAACTGATTGCCGGAGATTCCATGAAGTTTGAGCTGGAAGTTCTTCCGGGGAATGCGGATTTCCAGGGAGTAACATGGAGTTCTTCTAATGAAAATGTAGCGATGACAGATCAAGAAGGTAATATATACGCCAGGACTCCCGGGACAACAATTATTACGGTTGTGAATGAAGATGATGGTAATTTGTCGGCATCAGCAGAGATCACGGTCAAAACCGTAAGCAGTGTGGAAAAGGTATCTATAACGGTACCCAGCGGAACTGCACCTGTATTGCCGGAAACTGTAAATGTCGGATTTGATAACGGTACATCAGGTGTTCTGGCTGTCAGCTGGGATACTGTGGATGCGAAACTGTATCGTAAACGTGAAGGCGGTCAGTTCAGTGTATCAGGTACTGTGGAAAAAACAGGTCTGAAGGCATCTGCTGAGATCGAAGTATTGCCTGCTGAGATCATTGAAATTGAGGAACTTACACCTTTGGAGACATTTGTTGGGCAGCTCCCTGTTGAACCATTACCTGAGGAGGTAACTGTAAGATGGTCCAACGGTGATGTTACGGAGGAAGATGTCACATGGATTGAACCTACTGCAGAACTATTCAACAGACCTGCAACATTCTTTGTGCTGGGACATGTATATGATACTCAGGGTAACAGTCATGAGGTTTTCCTCACGATTAATGCGAAAGCAGTTGAGATAACAGATATCCAGCTGGATTATTCCTATGCAAAAGTTAATTATTATATTGGTGAAGAACTTGATGTGAGACATTTGATCTTGACTCTGGCATACTCTGATGGTTCAGTCGGCATATGCCCTGTCAATGAAGATATGGTTGAAGGTTTTGATTCTTCTACAGCCGGAGAAAAGACGGTGACAGTAATTTATGAAGGTCAGAGGTTTGAATACAAAGTTACTGTCAGAGAAAAACTTATTAATAAAGAGAAGTGTTATGTTACAGATACTGATACCATAAAGATCTATGAAGATAAGGATCCTGATTTTGGTGACGCAGCTGTACATATCGTGTATGAGGACGGCAGTGAGAAGATACTTCCTCTGCAGGAAGATATGCTTGGCGGAGCGGATCTTCATACGGTTGGTGAACATACTGTATCTGTTACTGCGGAAGGTGAAGAAGTTGCGCAGATCACGATTGTTGTACGTCCATCCCTGAAACTGAAGGCACCTAAGCTGTCATACGTTAAAGGAGAAGACACGGTATGGCTGCACGACGGGGATGAAGCAGTGATTCTTTCCGGCAGTTCTATTGAAATATCCGCGGATACAGGTGCTGTAGTTGTCTATACTGCGGACGGAAGTACACCGGCAGAGACATCCGCAAAGACCGGACAGAGTATCGTCCTGACAGAGACGGGTACATATACTCTGAAGTTCATGGCTATACAGGAAGGACACGATAACAGTGATATTGTCACAGTTAATGTAACGGTAATCGATGATAGTATCTGGACAGAAGATAATCCGGGTGATGTCAGTGCAGAGGATGCCGCAGAAATTGGGTATAAGATTCCAGATGGACTGTGGTGTGCAGGTATTCCTGAAAAGACAGCGTATACAGGGGCGAAGATCACCTTTAGTACATTAAGGATCTATGATCACAAGACACTGCTTACAAATAAGAAAGACTATACTGTAGTCTATAAGAATAACAAGAACGCGTATAACTATGCGGGAGACAGAGAACACTTTGTGCCGGCAAAGAAGGATAAGACACCGTATGTTAAAGTCACAGGTAAAGGAAACTATTCGGGGAAAGTATATGTTCCGTTCACAATCGAAGCTATCGATCTGACCGATCCGGAACAGGTATATATCGAACCGGAAGTGACCCTGAAAGAGTCCAAAAAGGTACAGAGACCGATGCCTCTGATCATGTTTGCAGGAAAGAAACTTACCACAAAGGATGTACGTGTCAGCTACGTTGATGCACAAGGAAATATACTGACGGCGAAAAAAGGTCCAAAGACAGCCGGTGACTATGTGATACGTATTGAAGGCAAGAAGAACTTCAGCGGAACTAAAGAAGTGAGTCTGAAGATCACAGGAAGCAGTAACGCAAGAGATACTGCGATACCTCTGAAGAACGCGCTGACAGTTACGGCAGCGGATGAAGTATATGACGGTCAGGCAAAGACCAATGCCTTGGTCACATGCAAGGAAGGCTATATACTTACGGAAGGCAAAGACTATACTGTCACATACCGGAAGAATGTGAAGGTCGGTACTGCTTCAGTAATCGTGCAGGGCCAGGGAAAGTACAGCGGAACAGTAAAGAAGACATTCCGAATCACTCCGTTGGCGATGGATGCCGGAAATGGATTTGTCCTGGAGGCAGCGGATCAGATCAGTTATCAGAAGAATGGTGCAAAGCCTGCGGTAACGGTCAGATGGAATGACAGGATACTGAAAAAAGGTACAGATTATACGGTGAAGTACTCCGGAAATACTCAGCTTGGAGATACCGGGATGATTACCGTGACCGGAAAGGGATGTTTCACGGGAACACTGACGAAGAACTTCCGTGTAGACACAAAGGATCTTTCCCAGGTAACAGTCACTGTATTGGATAAAGTACAGACGAAAAAAGCATACAGTTCTCCCACACTGAAAGATACTAACGGGAAAGTACTGAAAGCCGGTACAGATTACATTAAACCTTCCGGAGAAGACTATGTATATGTGAATGATACCTATGTCACAAACAGAAAGAACTATGTACTGAGATATGCCGGCAGCACAGTCCAGGCAGAGGATATTCCGGATGCCGGAAGCCTGATCAAGGTCAGAATTACCGGTAAAGGAAACTATACCGGTGAGACCGAAGCAATCTATCGGATTATTGAAAAGCAGTATAATATCGCTTCAGCAAAGGTTCAGTTTGTGAACAGTGAAGGCAAGACAGTAAAGAAACTGACGAAGGAATATACAGGCAATCCTGTTACACTTCAAAAGAGTGAACTTATCCTGACCAGAAAGGTGAAGGTGAACGGGAAGAGTGTAACAGAAGTGATTGATCCTTCGGAGTATGAGATTGTCAGTTATACGAACAACATCAAAAAAGGAACAGCAAAGGTAGAGATTATCGGTACCGGAGAGAATTTCAGCGGCAGAAAGATCGTAACATTCAGGATCGGTACCAGAAAGATGAGTAACTACTGGGAAGGCGTAAAGATATTCTTTGCGAAGATGTTCTAAACAATTAAACGAATGAAAAAAGAGGCTGATCAGCAAAAGTACTGATCAGCCCTTTTCTTCAGTTTAGCGCTTTAATATCCCCACTGATTTGCGTAGCATTCAATCTCAGCATAGTCTTTATCACCATAGACAGAGATTGAGAAAGGAGTACTTGTACCGGCAATAATATTATCAACAAATGTGAATTCTATACCGGTTAGTTCACCTTGGGCATTTTTGCCCAGGACAACCACAACACCGTTGATGTCATAATCGTTGGGATTGTTGATCTCACCGACGATCTTGTCAGTTCTGACACCGGCATTGACAACTTCCAAAGGCTTATATTCTTTCAGACCACCGGCTTTTTTCAAATTGTAATCTTCAGGTTTCATGACTTCAAATTCTACAGTTTCCGGCTGATCATCAACAGAGAATGCCTGGAATCCATAAATGAATTCCTGACCCGGATAAATAATACTTAAAGTTTGATCTTCTGTGCCAAGTAATACACCGTCTTTGTCTCTGGCGGTAATTCTGACCGTTGGCAACTCTACGGCAATATCTTGGTTGGGATTATATAAGTCGACATAGTAGTACAGGTATTGGGAATCGTTGACGATCCATCCGGAGTCTTTGATCTGCAGGTCTTTTAGTTCCACAGATCCTGCCTTTACGGAAGCAAATGCGGATTCCGGGATCTTCGTTGTATCCCAATCACCACGAATCAGAGATATTGTGGATGTTTCTCCCTGAATCGTAACTTCATATGAGAGTTTATCTCCTTTATAGGTAAACTCTTTATTCTCTGCACCGGAGGCGAGAAGACCGTTACCACCGTATGTATTATCCGATACCCAGGAATACTCTTTTGTGTCAGTTTCAGGAGCATCGTAAGTACCCACCCAGTAGGTATATGGAGTCTCTTCGTCTTCCAGAAGGAAGAATACTCCGATTGTTCCGTCCTCTTTGATTACGGCATTCATATGTGTTTCTTCTTCTTTTTTGCCTTCCTGGACCCAAAGCCCGGTAAGGTCCAGAGGTTCTGGTTTCGAAGTTTCCTGCACTGTTTCCGGGGTAGTATCCGTCGTGGTAGGTGTATTGCCGGACTGGTTGTTTGTACTGCTTGAACTGCATCCTGCAGTCAAAGCTAATGATAAAGCAGGGATAATTAAAATTTGTTTTTTCATTTTTGTCCTCCATTGTTATTTGTTAAGTATTAGAAGCGTTATTGAGGAAGGTATCTTCCTGCAATTACTACTATAAATAACAGGGTGGCATAAAAAACCGACTAAGTAATAAAAGTTGATTATGGTAAATGAAGTATGCTGCGTTTGGAAGCAGGCAAAAAGTCATATGATGTATAGTACAATACAGTATAAGTAATCTCAGTTGTGCAGCATGTTAGAAAATGAAGTTTCTAATATTAGTCGAGAATAAAAGTACAGAATAGGAGACGTGAAGATGATCAAGCCTATCGTCAGAGATGTAATGTTCCTGCAGCAGAAATCCGAGCCTGCAGGGATAGAAGATATGTCCATTGCGCAGGATCTTCAGGATACCCTGAATGCCCACCGGGACAGATGCGCGGGAATGGCCGCCAACATGATTGGTTACCGTAAACGGATGATCATCGTCAGTACCGGGATGATCGGTATGGTCATGGTCAATCCGGTGATTTTGAAGAAGTCCGGAGCGTATGAGACGGAGGAAGGCTGTCTCTCTTTGGTTGGAGTAAGAAAGACAACCAGGTATAAGAATATTACGTTACAGTATCAGGATCTACGGATGAAGACACACGTGCGGGAATTCAGCGGATGGATTGCTCAGATCATCCAGCATGAGTGTGATCATCTAGAGGGTATAATCATATAAAAACAGGGTTCGTGCCCTGTTTTGTGTATAACTATACGGTTACTGCTTAATATCATACAACCTGGGATTCTCAAGGATATCTTTTCTTCCTGTTTCTTCGATGACCTTTTCAAAAATTTCGTTAGCTCTTATCAGAATGGATTTTTCATCTACTTTGGTCAGGGTTCTGCCTTCCATCATGATCTCGCCGTCCACGATTACCAAGTCTACATCTTCACCCATCGCGTACTGCACCAGACGCTGTACCGACATCTTCACAAACGGTGTCAGATGAGGCTGCCAGGTATTCACACGGATGATATCTGCTTTCTTACCTACTTCCAGAGAACCGACAAGGTGGTCAATACCCAAGGCTTTAGCAGGCTCGATCGTAACCATCTCCAGGACCTTTCCGCAGGGTAATACTCCGTAGTCCCTCTCCAGAGTCCTCTGGGAAATCTGTACGTTTTTCATATCCCGCCACAGGTCAAAACTACGGTCCGGGGCAGACCCATCGGTGATGACCGCCACGTGAACTCCTTTTTCCAGCATCCTGTATACAGGACATCTGCCGATAATGTGCGCATGTGTTGTAGGACCATGGAAGACATAGGCATTCACCCGGGAGAGGATATCCAGTTCTTCTTCCGAATACCTGGTGGAGTGCGTTAAAGACAGGTGATAATCCAGGATCTCCGGTGTATGTTCATACAGGAACTTCACATCCCCGCCATACGCATGAGTATGAATGGGCTGGTGGTATGTTCTGGCAATGCGGTACATCTCCTGGTTGTGCCGGATATTCTCTTCATCGCTGCACCAGGGTCTCTTGCCCATGCGTCCCGGTGCTACGATACAGGTGCCTCTGGGGTGGATGCCGTTGAGTTCCCGTACCGCTTCTTCTGTGGTCCGGAAAGCCTCTTCCGGTGTAACTTCATATTCTTCGTAAGAGCCGTCTTTGAAGTATGTACGCGCTCTTTTGGGCCAGGGATCATTGGCTGTACCGATACCGCTGTATTGACGTATACCGGTGGATAATGAACCCTCCATGTGGGATCTGATCGGCCATATTCTGTCTATCCTGGGTGTATTGCCTACCATGGACACTGCGCTTGTGACACCAAACTTCAAACGTTCCATCGCGGATAACGCACCTTCCACATACCAGAATTCTTCATCGGAATATAAGTAGTAGATGCTTTCTGCCACGGTTTCCCAGTCGTTTGTATGTTCGGCGATCGTCTTTGTCATCCCGTGTCCGGCATGTCCGTGTCCGTCCACCAATCCCGGTAAAACTGGTTTTCCCTCAAGATCAATGACTTTCTTCGCTTCCGGCAGTACATCGGTATCCATGGAACCGATACAGGCGATCTTATCTTTTTCTATCCCCAGATATCCGTGTTCATAGATATGATGTTCCGGGTCAACAGTAATGATGATTCCATTCTTCAGCAACAGATCCAGCATAGAGAACAACCTCCACTCTTGTACACAGTGTATTATTGAATCCCGGGATTGTAAAATGGTCAGTGACCAGAATCGGGAGAAATTCGCAGGATATGGTGCCGCAAGTTTCTGCCATAATAGTGATATGAAGAAAAAAACATCAAGTAAGAAAGAAGATCTCCGTATATTCATGACAGATTTTAATAATGTGCGTGAACTTGTGCGTTTGATTTTTCTTTTCGGGTGTTTTACCAGGGAAGACCTGACCGAAGCCGGTGTTGTGTTTACCGTGATCCATGGTAAGGAAAAGATGACAGACTTCTGTTTCGGCAAGAGAAAACTGGATACGGAAGAGAGAAGGATCAATGTGGTATTCCCGAGGGATTTCCTGATCCGGAAGAGAAATGCCAGGGGAAAGTTTGTCTACCAGATCAATACCGATATCTATGATCGTCAGGATGATCTCCTCATGCGTCTGTACAGGTATAAGACGTTTAAGAGGAACGAAATATTCGCGTACTTTTTCTTACTGCACCTGCTGAAACAGGAAGAGGATATGCAGGAGGAATACAGCCTGCGCGATATCCGTGATCAGATCTTGATGGAATATGAGGGAGAGACTCTGCCGGAGGGACATCCCCTGAGTATGTGGATGTCTTCGGAGACAAAGTTGACAGAATGGCTGTATGAAGCACTGGAGAAGCTTTGTGATGCCGGATTGGTCCTGAAGACGGACAGGAGTGTGCCGGAAGAGTTATCCAATCAGGTAATCCAGAATGTACACCGCTCGTACTATCGTCTGTCAGAGGATCTGCTGGGAGAGATCCGCAGTGATGAAGTAATGATACAGTTATTCCATCTGTTGTCGTTTATGTCCAAGACTTCCCCGCTGGCAGCGCCGTACTACTTTGCGTCCAGAAAGGTGCATCTGGCAATGCGCGTCCGGGAATCCGATGAACCTGTACAGACAACGCTGTACCGGCATAATCACCTGTACGCGGTGCTGGATAACGAAGTGTTGTATGACCTGCTGGGATATATCCGGGAGAAGAAACCATGCTGTATCGTCTATAAGAAGATGATCAACATACACTACACATCTGACACCGAGTATCAGGGAGATACGGCGGATATTCTGCCGTTGCGGATCATCCAGGACGAGATCACCGGCAGACAGTATCTGGTATGTTATATGACGGAAGAGAAATGCCTGGAAAGCTTACGTCTGGATCAGATCCTTTCCGCGGAAGACAGCAGTACATCGCTGAGCGAAGAAGAATCTCATACCGCATATACGCTTCTGCAGGGGATGGAGAATGCCTGGACAGCTTCTCCGGCAAATCTTTCAGAAACACATACCGTGCAGATTGAATTCCGTTACCGTGATCAGGATAGGAATCGTTACCGCCTGAAGAGCGAAGGGACTGAGGGTGTCATCACTGTTGTGGATGAGGATACGGATCTTTATACCGTTACGGTTACCGATCCGGTGGAGATGGTACCATGGATTCGTTCTTTCGGGTCTTGTGCCAGAGTTCTGCCTTCTGCCGACGAAGTTGTGGAAGAAATGCGCAGGAAGGTGATTCATGACTGGGAGGAGGCGTTAAGAAGCTATGGAACTATTTAACCGGTATGAAAATGTCGTTCTGGAAGCTTTGACGCTGGCCTTGCAGGACAGTATTGTGAATGAAGGAATTACACTGGAGAAGATCGACACATACTTCCGGGAGATTCTTGGGGAAGAGTACGAAAAAAGTCTGGGAAGCAGTGAAGCGGAAGAAGGATTCTTCGGGGTTTTCCGGCAGGAGGGTGAAGTATACTACCCGGTATTGAAAGAAGATGAAGAAAACGGGTATATTCAGGATCTTCCGGTATTACTGACAACGATGGAGAAAGACGCGGTCTATAACGCCCTGCACAGTCCGTATGCCCGGTATTTTCTGGAAGAGAAGGATATCCGTGAATTGTGCGGGAAGCTGGAAGACTTTCAGCCATCCTGGAAAGATTCCGAGATTCTCCGCAAGCACCGGTATGTCACCCATACACTCACGGAAGAAGCCGCGGAAACCCTTCGCAGACTCAGAGCGTACATTGCGGAAGGAACAGCAGTCAGTATAACCAATAACTCAAGAGAAAAAGAGTATCCGGCACAGGAAATCTATCCTCTGGCTCTGGAATATACCGTAAACGAAGATCTATGGACTTTGAACGCTTGGCTTCCTGCCGAAGAACGGGCAATCAATATCCGTGTTGACCGGATCCGGGATATGGAAGAGATCGGGGAAATACCGGAAGACATCCCAGAGAAATACAAGCGTTTCATTGAAAAGAAAAAGAGATCGGTGACGATGCGTGTGCGTTCAGAGAGACATGCGCTGGAGAGATTGTTCCGGTTATTCTCTTACTACCAGAGAGAACTGGATTATGATAAGAATACAAATACCTATATCCTGAAGGTGTATTACTATGATTTTGACCAGAACGCGTTAATGCGCAATCTGTTGTCCGCGGGACATCTGATCACGGTAATTGAGCCTGAAGAACTGCGGCAGGAGATGATCCGGAAGATCCGGGATTCCCTGGACAGGTATAAGTAAACAAATCTACAGGAGGTACATATGATAAAACTACTACTGAATATGTGCGGTATCTTTTACGGTGTGCTGTGTGTCTTCAGCATCGTTACCGGATTGATCTACGTGAGCGGAAAGCGGGAACTGAATCCCCTGGAATTATCCGATACGTTCATGGAGAAGTACAAGGATCCGGAAAAGCGCAGACAGTTCGCGGTGAAGATGGGATGGGTGACCTTCGTGGTCGGTATCGTCCAGGGGATGACTTCCTATGCGATATTCAAGAGAAACAGTCCGGCAGGATACTGGTTCGCGTTGGGATTTACGATCTTCTCGATCTGCTCGGTCGCGGTTAAACTGAAAGGGAAGATCAACGCGTTTCCGATCCTGAAGTGTATCGCGTACACTGCGATTCTGATTCTGTTACTGCTGGGAGAGACGAGAGCGTTGTTCTTGTACTGAGAGGATAAGCCAGGCAGGTTTTGTCTGGTTTTTAAAATAATACTTGCATAAATATGTTTTAAGACTATAATAAAGTTGCTAAATGAAACAGTTGCAGTAAGTAACAAAGGGGTGATGCGTGATGTCTCAAGGCGCAGTGAAAACAAAAAGGGTAGGACGTGATCTGACTTCCGGTCCGGTATTTCAGAGTTTGATGATCTTTGTCCTGCCGATTATATTGACCAATCTGGTTCAGCAGTTATATTCCATGGTTGACCTGATGGTCATCGGCCAGTATGTAGGTAATGTCGGTACGGTGGGTGTATCCGTAGGTGGTGAAGTCTCGGATTTCCTGACCCCGGTGGCGACGTCGTTTGCGACGGCGGGGCAGATCCTGATTGCCCAGCTTGCCGGAGCGAAACAGATGGATAAACTGCGTAAGTCCATCGGCAGTTTCATCACGATGAATATGATTCTGAGTTTAACCTTGATGGTCCTGGCCGTACTCTTGTGCAAGCCGATCCTGAGTCTTCTGAATTGTCCGCAGGAAGCGTTCGGACAGGCCTCTTCCTACCTGATCATCACGGCGATTGGTTTACCGTTTATCTTTGGCTATAACGCTGTATGCGGGATTCTCCGCGGTATGGGAGAGTCCAAGAGACCTTTGATCTTCATCATTGTTGCGGCTGTGGTAAATATCTTCCTGGATCTGTTGCTGGTCATTGTCTTTCGTCTGGAGGCTGCCGGTACCGCGATCGCGACAGCTGCTTCCCAGTTGGCCAGTTTCCTGGCAGCGTTCATCTATATGTACAGAAACCGTGAACAGTTTGGTATTGAACTGAAACCATCCTACTTCAAACTTGACCCGGAATCTCTGAAGATCATCATGAAACTGGGTATTCCGCAGGCGTGCCGTACGATCCTGGTACGTGTATCCATGATGTGGGTCAACGCAAGTGTCAACTCCTACGGTATGGTCGCATCCGGTACGAACAGTGTAGGAAATAAGTTACAAAAGTTCCTGGAGATCTTCTCTCAGAGTATGTCGCAGGCATCCGGTGCGATGATCGGGCAGAACCTCGGCGCAAAGAAACACGACCGTGCAAAACAGATCGTCTACTACGCGCTTGGCGCATGTCTGGCCGTCGCAAGCGTGATCTCACTGATCACCCTGGCCTTCCCGCATCTGTTGTTCGGGATCTTCACCAAGGATCCGGATGTGCTGGATCTTGGTGTGATCTATTTGAGGATCATGATCATCCACTTCCTGGTATCTGCCGCAATCAGCGCTTACCAGTCCATGGTGATCGGCGCCGGAAACGCTCCGCTGAATTTCGCTATCGGTATTCTGGATGGTGTGATCTGTAAGATTGGGTTAAGCCTGATCTTCGTGAATGTATTCCACATGAGAGAGATCGGTTATTTCTGGGGAACCGCGTTAAGCCGTGTATTACCTCTGATGATTTGTATGATCTACTTCTACTCCGGAAGGTGGAAGACAGCGAGATTGATTAAGTAAATGAACATCCTGGTATTACATGAAGTAATACCGGGATGTTTTCCTGTATAACAGGCCAATCCAGGGGAATAATGGTAAACTGTTAATACGGGAGACTTCTTGATACGGAGCTGATCGACGAGCTGATTCTGGCTGCGCATCATGACCCCTGGCATACCGGACAAAAAACTGGTATGGTATATTACGCGCTCGTATTACAGTACGCTGATCAAGGGCGGCGGAATTATTACTTTCAGTACTGTGTTTATTTGCGCCGTTGATGTAATTCTGCTCATTCGAGAGTAGAATAGAATCGTTGGAGGTTTTTATATGAGTAAATATATGATCTATGTGATGACTTTGTTCATGTTAGCACTGATCTTCAGGACCGTTCTTCAGGTACGCCGTAACGGAGAAACCGCCAAGGTATTGAAGATGATGCAGTTCTTTACAGATGAAGAGAAGTTCTTTGAGACAGCGGACGCAGAGATCGAAAACCAGAAAAGCCCGGAATTCAAAACCAAGGCGAGGATCCTGCGTATGTTCGGAGAATCGCATTATCTGAGAAAAGAACAATTCCTGGAAGATCTTCAGGAACTGGATATTCCCTCTTTGTATGCGCAGAACCAGAAAGTGAATCTGGATCTGAATGAAGACTCTTTCTTTTATCTGTATCTGGCGATTCCCAATAACCTGTATGCCAATGTGGAGACAGATCTGATCCCTCCTCTGTATGAGAAGCTGGGAGAGTATGATGATGTTCTGGAACCTCTGCTGGTAGCACAGCTGGGTAAAGCCGCAAAGAAGTACTACCTGAAAGAAGATGATCTGGGGAAGGGATTCTTTACAGCGCTTCTGGAAGGAGAATACCCCGGACTGCGTTACAGCAAGCAGCTGATCGGTATCTATAAGAATATTGCGACAGCTTTACTTGCACGTATTGCCCTGGATGAAGGCAAGCAGGAAGTATTTGAAGAATATCTGCCGGATCTGCAGAGATTTGCGCAGAGCAGCGGTCTGGGCAAGAGATGGATCAGAGAACTGTCCATTGAACTGCCGGATGTACCGGAAGATAACGAAGAGACAGAACCCGAAGGCGAACCGGAGACCCTGCCGGATGACTACGAACATACATCGGAGACACTTCCGGAAGGAATCGAACAGAATGAAGAACCGGAACCGGAAACACTTCCTGAGGGAACGGAACGGAACGAAGAGGAAAAACAATGAAGTTGATTGTCGGTCTGGGCAATCCCGGTAAGGAATACGAAAAGACCAGACATAACAGCGGCTTTCAGGTCATGGATCTTCTGGCAGAGAAATGCCACTGTACCATTACCCGGGAAAAGTGGAGCGCGTTAATTGCGCCGGTCCAGGTACAGGGTGTATCGGTATTGTTGATGAAACCTCTGACGTACATGAATGATTCCGGAAGAGCTGTAGCGCAGGCAGTAAACTTCTATCACATCGTTCCGGAAGATATCCTGGTGATCCATGATGATATCGATCTGCCGGTCGGAAATCTGCGCATACGCCAGAAAGGCAGTGACGGCGGACAGAAAGGCATGCGTTCGATCATCCAGGCGCTGGGTACCCAGAATATCACCAGGATCAGGATTGGTGTCGGACACAGTGAACCGGGCAACCACAAGGTTGTGCCGGACTGGGTCTTATCTCCGGTGGAGAAAGATCTCCGTGAGGAACACCAGAGCATCCTGCAGAAGGCCGCAGATGCGTCCTACGCGTGGATCAACACTCCTCTGGAACTGGTCATGTCCACGTATAACACAAAGAAGAAACCACCGAAAAAAGAAGCACCTATAGTGCAGGAGGAAACCGAATAGAAAAGATTCAGGATCTAGGTCAGTTGTTATTCTCCCGGCTGGAAGATAACCCTGCAGTTCAGAGATTAACTCACGGAAAAGACACACTTCCCTTATCTTCCCTGATTCAGGAAGCACTGACCATCGCGATGTCCTACCGGGCAGAAAAACGCTCGATCATCGTGGTAAAAAACAGTTTATATAACGCACAGAGACTTTACGACAGGATGTCGACCCTCCTGGGTGAAAAGGAATGTGCGCTTTTCGGCGTAGATGAGTCTCTGCGTGTGGAGGCAATTGCGTCATCTCCGGAGATGATGGCCAACCAAGTGGATACGTTAGCTTCCCTGCTGGAAGAACCACATCAGGTGATCATCACCAATCCTTCCGGGATTCTCAGATATCTGCCGGACCCCGATACTTTCGCTTCCGGATGTATCGAACTGAAAACCGGTGATCGTCTGGATATGGAGGAGTTGAAACGCAGATTGCGGGCAGGCGGGTATTTCCAGACAACGCATATCGACCAGCCTTTAAGCTTTGCGGCAAGAGGCGGTATCGTGGATGTATTCTCCATCAACTATGA
Organism: Solobacterium sp.; assembly: GCA_017512555.1. Classification (GTDB taxonomy): domain Bacteria; phylum Bacillota_I; class Bacilli_A; order Erysipelotrichales; family Erysipelotrichaceae; genus Bulleidia. The sequence continues at coordinate 18,285 of JAFWFE010000092.1, forward strand.
TCTTCCCGTACGGATTGAATTCTTTGACGATGAGATCGATTCCATACGTTTCTTTGACGTTGAGACCCAGAAGACCGCAGTACCTGCAGATAAGGTAAAGATCGTCCCGGCCAATACCGTACTGTTTACGGAAGAAGAAGTATCCATCATTGAACAGAAAGCCCGGGAATACCTGGAAAAAGAAGATGAAGTGATGCTAAGTTCTGCCGTAGAAGCAGATCTCGAACTGATCCGGAACTCGATCCGGGAAACACGTTTATATCCGTATATGGCTTTACTGGAGAAGACTTCGGGATTATGGGAGTATATGGATCATCCCCAGATCATCCTCTCGGACGAAGACAGTATCTACGAAAATACCCGTCACCTTCTGGAAGAGACCACGGTATATATCCAGGAAATGGTGCAGGAGAAAAAATTACTGCCGAAGTATGTCATGTGGCATGAATTGTCCAGGATCGCCCCGGATTCTTCGTTTGTGCGTGAAGATCCGTTTATGGATAATCTTGCGGGTATTGAAGAACTGCATCTTCCGGAAGAACCGATGGAAGTCCGGTTAAAGATGATCAATGACGGCAGGATCAATCTTCTCTGTCTTCAGGAACAAGAAGCCAGGAATGTGATTGAAACCTGTACAGAAATAAAAATACCGTATTATCTGGTCACGGATGATCAGCTTCACCCGGGAATCAATCTCTGGTTCGGCAATCTGTCGCAGGGCTTTACCTATGATCTTCAGAATCTGCGTGTTATCTCCGGACGTGAGATGTTTTCGGTGAACCGGCACAGCGGCAGATACGAGAAGAAGTTCCGCAAGGCAGAAGTCCTGCACAGTTATGAAGATCTTCAGCTGGGAGATTATATCGTTCATGCGTCCCACGGTGTCGGCCAGTATATGGGCATAGAGACCAGACAGATCAATGGTATGGTCAGAGACTTCCTGCGTATCGTATACCGCGGAAATGCGGAATTACTGGTCCCTCTGGAACAATTCCGTCTGGTACGCAAATATGTGTCAAGAGAAGGCGTAGTACCACGTCTGAACAAGCTTGGCAGTGATGAATGGGCAAAAACCAAACAACGTCTGGAAGAGAACGTGTCCAATATCGCTGAGCGTCTGGTGAAACTGTATGCCGCAAGAGAAGAGAATATCGGCTTCGCGTTCAGCCCGGATACCGAGATGCAGAAGAAGTTTGAGGCATCCTTTGAGTATGATCTTACCGAAGACCAGAAGAAAGCCATCGCTGAAATCAAGAAGGATATGGAAAGCACAAAACCGATGGACCGTCTGGTCTGCGGAGATGTCGGTTTCGGTAAGACAGAAGTAGCGATCCAGGCAGCGTTCAAGGCAGTATCCGACAACAAGCAGACTGCCGTACTCTGCCCGACTACGATCCTTGCGGAACAACACTACCAGACCTTTACCCAGAGATTTAAAGATTATCCGGTAAATATCGAAGTTCTGGACCGTTTTGTGACACCGGCCAGAGTCCGTGATATCCTGCGCCGGTTAGCTGCGGGAGAAGTAGATATCCTGATTGGTACACACCGGATCCTCAGTAAGGATGTGGTATTCAAGGATCTGGGTTTACTGGTCATTGATGAGGAACAACGTTTTGGTGTGGAACACAAGGAACGGATCAAGGAGTTAAAGAACGGTATTGATGTACTGACCCTCAGCGCCACCCCGATTCCCCGTACATTACAGATGTCCTTGATTGGTATCCGCCAGTTATCCCAGCTGGATACACCGCCGGAAAACCGGTATAACGTACAGACGTATGTGGTAGAGAAGAATGACGGATTAGTCCGTGACGCGATCGAGAAAGAACTATCCCGGGGAGGACAGGTCTTCTATCTCTTCAATAATATCGATAAGATCTACAACGTTGCCCGGAAGATCCAGGGAATGATCGACGATGTGCGTGTCGGCGTCGTCCACGGAAAGATGGACCGGGAAGCGATCGAAGATGTCATGTTCAGCTTCAATCGTCATCAGTTGGATGTATTAGTCTGTACGACGATCATCGAGAACGGTATAGACATCCCCAACGCGAATACGATCATCATCGATAATGCCCAGGATTTCGGTCTGGCGCAGATCTACCAGATCAAGGGACGCGTAGGAAGAAGCGACCGGGTAGCGTATGCCTACCTGCTTATTCCGCCCCGCAAACAACTTAGTGAAGTAGCCCAGAAACGTCTTCGGGCTGTGAAGGAGTTTGCCAAACTGGGAAGCGGCTATAAGATTGCGATGCGTGACCTGACGATCCGCGGTGCCGGTGATCTGCTTGGGGCTGACCAGTCCGGATTCATCGATACCGTTGGTATAGACATGTATATCGAGATGCTGGAAGAAGCGATTGCCCGGGAGAAAGGCGAAGTCAGAGAGACGCAGGAACTGCCGAAACACATCAATATTGAAGAGAGCAGCTACATTCCTAAAGATTTCGCGCCGGATGACTATGATAAAATCAGTATGTACCAGAAGATCGACCAGATCGCGGATAAGGAAGAACTGCAGAACTACCGCGACCAGGTCATTGACCAGTACGGGAAACTGCCGAAAGAAGTACGTTCCCTGTTTGACAAGAAAGAGATCGATATCCTCGTCTCCCGGGAAGATGTCAAGAGTTACCGGCAGATCAACGGGAATAACGAAGTCGTATTCTCCGAGAAGTTCAGCAGTGAAGTAGATGGTGTTAAACTCTTTGAGTTGTTTACCAGTATATCCAAGGATATACGGATCCAGTATAAGAACCAGTGTATTATTGCCCTGTTACCCAAACAGAAGAACAATTTACCAATCGTGATCGAGATGATCGCCAGAGCCGGGGAGGCCAAGAGAGATGCGAATTGATAAATACCTGAAAGCTGCGCACATCCTGAAGCGCAGGACCATATCCAAGGAACTGGCAGAGAACCAGCGTGTGGAAATCAACGGAAAAGTTGTCAAGCCCGCACATGAAGTCAAAGCCGGAGACGAAGTAAAGATCACCTTCGGACGCAGATATCTAGTGATCCGTGTATTATCTACGGAAGAAGTAAAAAAGAAGAAAGATGCCGTAACCATGTATGAAGTGATCGGTGAAGGCTATCTTGAACCTGATACGGAATAATGGTATAAAAAGAATACCAGGAAAGACCTATGACACAGACACAGAAAGTGAAGACAAAAAAGAAGAAAAGAAGAAAGATGACACCGATCATGAAACTGTTGTGTCTGGTAATGATCGGAGCCTCCTTTTTCCTGTTGTATCAGGTTGGCAGAGAAGTCTATACCACGATCACACTGCGTCATGATATTACCGAAGCAGAAGAGAAATACCAGAAGATTCTCGATGAAAGCGCGTATCTCAGCAGTGAACGTGAGAAGCTGACAGATCCCAACTATGTCCAAAGCTATGCGCGCGGGAATTACATGTTGTCCAAAGACGGCGAACAGATCTTCTATCTGCCGGAAAAAGATAAGTAACAGCATGGAATAAAAAATACCGGAATACAGGGAATAACTGTTAATATATTATCGTGCAAAAACTGAGAAAGACATCTGTCGCAGAGAATGCGATTTTAAATACGGTTAAAACAATCATCGGGATAGTATTTCCTTTGCTTATCTATCCCTATATCTCCAGGGTTTTAGGCGCGGAACAACTTGGTGTCTATGACTTCAGTCATTCGATTTATTCCTATGTACGTCTGGTATCCATATTGGGCATCAGTACCTATGCGGTAAGAGAAGGAAGTTTTATCCGGGAAGATAAAACAAAGAGTGAGACATTTTTTAATGAGATATTCTCAATCAACGTTCTATCTACACTCTTTGCGTATATTCTGTTGTTTGTGATCCTGCTTAGTCCGGCAGTCGGACATTACCGGATCACCATTATCATCATCTGTACAGAGTTACTGTTCTTTACCTTTGGGGCTACCTGGATCCTCAGTATTTATGAGGACTATCTGTACATCACCTTACGTTTTATTGTGGTCCAAAGTATATCCCTGGTAATGATCTTTCTCCTGGTAAAGTCATCTGCGGATGTGAATACGTATGCGGCAATACGCATGTGTTCACATTCTCTTTCTTTTATCATCAGTTATTATTATATACGGCGCAGATACAGTAAGTATCATTTCACCTGGCATACAAACTGGAAGAAACATCTGAAACCGATTCTGACGATCTTTTCCACGACGATTGCTGTATCTCTGTACGTAAACTTTGATACTACGGCAATCGGTATTCTGTTAAACGATTATCAGGTTGGTTTATACGGAATGGCAGTCCGGCTGTATCTTGTGATCAAGGATGTCCTTACAGCAATCGTCATCGTATTGATTCCCAGGTTTTCCATCCTGTTTTCCCAGGGAAAGAAGGAAGAAGCCTCAAAGGTATTGTCCAGAGTACTGGGGATACTGATGATGTTGATGTTACCGATGTGTACGGGAATATTCATGTTAAGCAGTGAGATCATACAGATCATCGCAGGTGCAGGGTTTGCCGGTTCGGCATTTCCGCTGCGTTTGTTATCCTGCGCAGTAATATTCTCCATTTACTCGTATACATTTATCCAGTGTATTCTTATCCCCCAGAAGAAAGAACAGGTCGTATTCTATACGACGATGTTCAGTCTGGCGGTGAATATCGTTCTGGATTTCGTACTTATTCCGATATGGGGGATTGCGGCTGCCGGATTTACTACCATCGTCGCGGAAGGAATCACTCTGCTCATCTGTATGTACTATGCGGGAAGATCCGTACATTTGTACATGAATGTCAGGAATTTGATCACGATCATCGCCGGGTGTATCGGAATAGCGCTGATCTGTATATTGTGCAGGCGGGTGAGTACTCCTGTGATGAGAGTGATCTTATCCGTACTCTTTTCGGTTCCCGGTTATTTTAGTATGTTATATATACTGAAGAATGATACGTTGAAAGATCTGTACAGGTTGTTTAGAAGATGATGCGTAAAGATATACTGTCAGACAAGAGAATACGAGGAATCCTGTTTGTGATCATTGTATGTTTACAACTGGTTTTCATCGCGTACTGGGCAAGACAGAAGATGAATCTCTTTGTGGATGAAGAGTATTCACTGGAATACGCCAGCTATTTTACGAGTGTGAAATACGGGTCAAAAATACCGTATACAGAAGCTTTTCTACATAATACCTGGATTCAGGCAAAAGATTTAAAAGTCAGTTATTCGTTGGAACCTGAGGAAAGTCTTTTACATACAGGTCCGTGGACAATGATCATGTTATTACTTAAAAGAAGGATTTACTATGGTCTGATCAATATCGCAGAAACGATCCTGTCTCCGGGAAGAGTATCCATAATGCCGGCAATTGTCCTGAATATGATCATATTCGCAGGGATACAGATCGTTCTGTACAAGATCCTGAAGAAACTTCATATCCGTAATGAGTATGCGTTGTGGGGAGTAGCGTTTTATGGATTCAGCAGTCTGATGATCGGACATACGATATTCATCCGGTTTTACACGTTTACGATCTTGTTGTTCCTGCTGGTACTTTTGTTACATCAGAAGATGTGGGAAGAAAAGAATACCGGGATGTTTATTCTGGAGGAAGGGACAGCGTTAGTATTGTTGTATTTTTCTCTGAAATGTTCGGAATTAACGATGATCTACGGCGGAGCGTTTGTCGGTATGTACCTGCTTATGCTGATTGTTAACAAAAAGTATAAAACAGCCGGACTCTATGGTATACCGATGCTTGGGATCAGTCTGTTATACCTGGGGATGAAAACAGAATTATTGAATATCCTGCTTCATCCATCGATGTATGTCAATTCTTCTTTCGCAAAATCCTACACGACAAAGAATGTCGTCAATGCATCCTGGGGAAGTGTCTGGTTCTGGCTTAAAACACATCGTCTCTGGATAGGACAATACTTATTCGGTAATACACAAATCCTTGATACGATTCTTCTTGTACTGCTTGTGCTGCTTGTGTGGAAAAGAGACCGCTTCTTTCAGGATCCATCACGATTCCTGATGTTGAGCCTCCTTGTGACTGTACTGATATATATTCTCTTTGCGTCGTTATCCGGCTTATTCCGGCCGAAGTATGTATGCGTAGTATATACGCTCATCGTTATTGTTTTCCTGTATGTGTTTGACCGGGCGATGAAAGATCTGTCCTGGCAGTTTGTCATTCAAGCCGGATTATGTGTATTATTGGCAGTCATAGTTTACGGTACATATGATCATCGCGACATTGAGTATCTTTATGAAGAAGACACTGCGGTGGTGAATCAGCTCCGGAATAATCCGGATCTGGATATCCTGTTTTTAAACTGTGATATTGACCGACATCATGCGATCTATGACTGTGTATATAACGCAGGAGACCAGGCACGGATATTCTTCGACGATCCGGACATGGAACTGATGGAAGAAGAGATGCCGGATCACATGTTTGTGTGGACCAATGAGACCATGAAGTCAGAGATATCCGAGGAATTACCCGGCTATGAAGTGGAGCTGGTGGGGAATAACCACAATACGTTTTCAAACATTTATCTTGCACACAGGAGGAACCGGAATGAGTAATAATCTGCAGTTGTCTGTCGTCGTTCCTGTTTTCAACGAAGAGGGTAATATAGAAAGTTTATATAAGGAGATCACGCAAGTCCTGGATGCTTATTATGACAGCGGAGAACCATCTTCCCGGTATGAAATCATCATGGTCAATGACGGTTCTGCAGACAAGACCACCCAGATACTCTGTACACTTCCCGGCATAGTGAATGTGCGTTTTGACCGTAATTACGGACAGACAGCGGCCATGGATTGTGGTTTTCATCTGGCACAGGGTAAGTATATTGCGGCTTTGGACGGAGATGGCCAGAATGATCCTGCGGATATCCCTGCCATGTTGGAATATCTGGAGAAAAACAAGTATGATGTGGTCAGCGGATGGAGAAAAAACCGGCAGGATAAGACACACAGAAAGGTCATGACTTTCGGCGCGTATTGTCTGCGGCAGTTGTTACTGCGTGATGGCGTTCATGACAGTGGGTGTACTCTCAAAATCTATCGCCGGGAATGTTTTGATCATATCCACCTGACAAGCGGACAGCACCGGCTGATTCCCGCAATCCTGAAGAAACACGGGTATAGTATCGGAGAATACCCTGTAAATCACCGAGCCCGCAGGACGGGAGAATCCAAGTATCAGTTTAACCGGGTATTCCAGGGATTATCGGATACAGTGAAGTTAAGTATGTATAAATCTGAAGATGAACATAACGAAGATACCGTCTCTTACAAGATTGCTGAGGTGATCCGGCAATGAAAAGTATCCTGATCATGATTTCTGCGCTGGGAGGCGGAGGAGCGGAACGTGTCGCAGTACGCCTGGCGAATTATCTGTCCGGAAAGTATACGGTATATATTCTGCCATATTCCAAGTGTGATAATCCGTATCCGGTTAGTGAAAACGTACATATTCTGGATTATGCGCGATATGATCTGCGTAAAAAGAAAAAGCCTCTGCATCAGTTTCTGAGAGACAGTACATCCGCAGTTTATATCTTTTTCCGCTTATCCTGGTTCCGTATCAGGTATAAACCAGATGTTACGTTGAGTCTGTTACTTGTACCGAATAGTTTTAATATATTCGCACCGGGAAAGACCAGGAAAATATTATCGGAAAGAAATAATCCGAAGTTGAAAAACAAGCTGAAATACCAGATCAGTAAGTTTGTCTATCGTTTTGGGGATAAGATCGTATTCCAGTCTCAGGAAGTACGTTCCCAGTTTTCTCCGTTTGTACAGAAGAAGGGGGTTATTTTACCTAATCCCGTAGAAGTAGATTGCAAGGCAAGTGAACATCCCAGACATAAGATTGTTACTGCCGGAAGATTGGAGAAACAGAAGAACCACGAATTACTGATCCGGGCATTTATCCAGTTTGCTCAGACACATCCGGAATATGAACTGGATATTTACGGTGACGGGAAACTGCATGATGACCTACAGAAGATTATCGATGATCACGGGATGTCTTCCCATATCCATCTCATTCCGAATACGCAGAATATCCACGAAGTAATACAAGATGCGGAGTTCTATGTTTTAAGTTCGAATTATGAGGGTTTACCCAATTCCCTGCTGGAAGCCATGATGATGGGTATTCCTTGTATATCCACGTTATATCCGGGCGTACAGGAGATTCTGGAACACAAAGAATCCGCGTACCTGGTTCCGGTTGGTGATGTACAGGCACTGTCTGAAGCGATGACGGAGATGGCAGAGAATGCGGATCTTCGCAGAAAGATTGCGGAGAACGGCGGACAGACCGCAATGAACTATATCCCGGAGATCGTTATGCCTTTCTGGGAAAAAGTACTTATGGGCGGAGGTGATGACCATGCCTGAGAATCCTTGGATGATTCGCGCCATGGGGAATGCGCACGGTACGTTGATCACGGACAAACGCAGATATTCATTCCTGCCGGTAAAACAGACAATAAAAGACCTGACGGAATTTGAGCTTATATCCGATAATGGTAAATTCGCAGATTCCCAGGATAGTTTTATTGGTTGTTACCAGAAGATTGATCCCTCTCGTGAAAACTTTGTGCTCTCTGCCACATTGACAATTACTGATACGGAGATAATTGACCATCTGACAGGATTCGGACTGATGGTAATGGATACCGATCATTCCCTCCCGGATATCCGGCACAGGAATCATCTGTTAAACGGGTGTTTCCGTACATTGGATGGCAGAAACCAGGGCTTTGGTGTTCGTACTGTGTCCGGATATACAAAGATCCGTTCCGCAGACACGGAAAATGTACGTATTCTGGATTCTTCAAGAACCTATGGATTTCTGAATGATCAGACCTTGAATTCCATTACCGGTGATATATCTCTGCGTTTGGAGAAAACAGATGAAGGTTTCATCTGTACCTGTAGCTATAACCGGATAGAAGAAACGATATTCATCTCTGGAACAGACTTTCTGACCAGACAGAGTCCGTATATGTATGCCGGAATTGCAGCCGCAGGAAAGATCCGTCTTTCGGTAAAAGAACTGTCTCTTCAGATCACACCCGGGAAGATCAGCCATACACCGGAAGACACATTCCGTTCCAACATCCCGGATTATCCTTTCTTAAGAGATAAAATAGTACTTCCGGAGATGCCTGTATACCGCTTTGTTAATTCAGAGATCCATGTATCACCAACTGGCAAAAGCAGCGGAAACGGCACACCGGAGAATCCCAAGGATATTGTTACAGCGGTAAGGAATGCCGGACCGGGCTGCCGGATCATTCTTGGGGACGGAGTATATACTCTGACACAATCCCTGGTTATAAATCAGTTCAACAACGGAACGAAAGAATCTCCGGTAATCGTTGAGGCTGTACATCCCCGGAAAGCGATCCTGGACGGAAAAAATATCCCCGGGGGATTACCGTTGATGATCCTGCGAAGTAATTCCTGGGTAATCAAAGGACTGAGTTTTATCAACGCGCCGGGCAGTGGTCTTCTCGTCTGCGGAAACTATAACAAGATCCTGAATTGTGAAGCCTCCTGTAACGGTGATACGGGGATTCTGATCTGTGCGTATCCCGGTGATGGTAAAGAGGATTACCCTTCGTATAACACTGTAGAAGATTGTGATTCTTATCGTAACTGTGATGATGTGGCAGAGAATGCGGATGGTTTCGGCTGTAAGTTAAGAGCGGGAGAAGGTAATGTATTCCGGCATTGTACAGCTTACCAGAATGCGGATGACGGCTTTGATCTGTATACGAAGAGTGTATTTGGCCCAATCGGGAAAGTACGGATCGAAGAATGTATCGCCTACGATAACGGGATAAATACGAAAGAGAAAGATCGTACTCTGACAGCCCGCGGTACAGGTTTTAAGTTAGGCGGAGAGAAACAGCCTGTCCCGCATGAAGTTATCCGGTGTATTGCGTTCGATAACCATAGGGCAGGGTTTGCGTCAAACAGTAATCCACTTTGTAAGGTCAAAGCTTGTATCAGCTTCTCCAATGGTTCGCGGTATCTTCCGAAAAACTATTCTGTTATTTCACCTCACACGACGATTCCGGGTGTACGTTATTTTTCGTTGAATCTATGGCTTACAGACAGAGTAAAGTCCGGGAAGTATACACAATTATTGAGTAATATTACAAGAGATGAAGAAGGTCACTTATCCGTGGATTTCTGAATCAGAGGTATATATGTATTGGTGGCAGAAAACGGTAGTGTATGAATGTTATCCCAAAAGCTTTCTGGACACAAGAGGACAGGGCACGGGGACGATTGAAGGAATCCGGCAGAAACTGGATTATCTTTCTTCGTTGGGTACCGGTGCCATCTGGATCACGCCTGTGTATGTATCGCCCATGGTGGATAACGGTTATGACATCGCGGATTACTGCGCCATTGACCCGTTGTTTGGGACCATGGAGGATATGGACAGACTGATCTCTGACGCAAGGGACAGGGGTATACGTATTGTCATGGACCTGGTATTCAATCATACATCGGATCAGCATCCCTGGTTCCTGGAATCACGGAAGAACAAGGAGAATCCCAGAAGTAACTGGTATATCTGGCGTGACGCGAAGGAAGACGGAAGCGCGCCGGCAAACTGGCGGGGAATCTTCGGCGGTTCCGCATGGACCTGGTGTGAGGAACGCGGACAGTATTACTTACATACATTTGCGAAAGAACAACCCGATCTGAACTGGGAAGAACCGGAAGTACGCCAGGCGTTATACCAATGTGCAAAATTCTGGATCGATAAGGGAATCGGAGGTTTCCGTATCGATGCTATAACCTATATCAAGAAACCGGCAGTATTTCTGGATGGTCTGCCGGATGCGGAAGATGGACTGGTATCTATACACAACATGACCGCCAATACGCCGGGGATTCTGGATTTCCTGCATGAATTCCGGGATCACACAGTAAAGGGAACAGATCTGTTTACCGTAGGGGAAGCGAACGGAGTTTCAGCGGAAGAACTGCCGGAGTGGGTCGGTGAAAACGGCGTATTTGACATGTTGTTTGAATTCAGTCATGTGAATCTGGAATTTAAGAAGAATGAGATCTGGACCAGACCGGATTCTTGGACAATCTCGGAACTGAAAGAAGCTCTGCGTAATTCGCAGGAGAATACCAGAGACGCATGGTATCCGATCTTCTTTGAGAACCATGATAAACCTCGTTGTGTAGATCATTTCTTTTCCGAAAAGGCAGATCGTACCGCTGCCGCAAAAGTCATCGGGATGATCCTGTACACCATGCGCGGAACACCGTTTCTGTATCAGGGACAGGAACTGGGACTGAATCGTGTATGCTGGGATAACATTGAGATGTATAACGATATCTCTTCTATAGGACAATATGATCTGGCGTTGAAAGAAGGGAAAAGCCAGGCAGAAGCTCTTGCGGCAGTACGCAAGTTCTCCCGTGACAACGCCAGAGTACCGATGCCCTGGAACAGAGAAAAGAACGCAGGATTTACAAGCAGCGTACCCTGGTTGAATGTGCATGAAAATGCTGAATATCTGTGTGCTGAACAACAACAAGCCAATCCGGACTCTGTTTTGTCCTGGTACCGTTCGCTTGCGGAACTGCGCAGGTCACATTCTGCCTTGATTGACGGCAGTTATGAGGAAGCTCTGGCGGAAGATGAAGATATACTCGGCTATCTCCGGGAGAACGAAGAAGAGCGGATCCTCGTCCTGGCGAATCTCTCAGAGAAAGAAAAAATATACGAATTTGACGAAAAAGGATACATGATCCTGCTGGGATCTTATCGGGAACATACATCCGGGAAACTACATCCTTTAGAAGCAATCCTACTATGTCATAAAAAATAATGATTAATTCAATTTTAAACGCATAACAAAAGGGTACATAAGAGATAGTGTGTAACCTTTTTTTCCATAGCTGAAAAATGACAGAAATACACCGGTTTAAGATGCATTGATCTCCAGTTCAATGGAAACTGTCAGAAAAAAAGATTTGAAAATCGAAAAACAGCGAACTATACTGAACTCAGAAAAGTAAATGTGGCTGATTCTGAGCAGAAAGAATAGAGTATACGAAGAAAGCCGAATAGGAAAGGAAGGAAAGTATGCTGCCGTTCGCTGTCGAAGATGCGAATGTTTCTGCTGTAATCGCTGCATATCGTTCCGGGACATTGACGTGCCGGGAGTTAACAGAAGTGTACTTACAGCGGATCAAAGAACATGATCCGTTTTTACATTCGGTGATTTGTATTCATCCGGATGTATTGCAGGAAGCAGATCGCATGGATCGGTATCTGAAAGAGACCGGGAAACTCATCGGTCCTCTTCATGGTATTCCGATCATGATCAAAGACAATATCGGGACTGCGGATATGCCTACGACTGCCGGTTCGCTTGCGCTGCAGGATTTTGTGCCGGAAACCGACGCGTTCATCATACAAAGGCTGCGAGATGCCGGAGCGCTGATTCTGGGAAAAACCAATATGCATGAATTTGCCATCTGGGGAGAAACGATCTCTTCCATTCTCGGCCAGACCATAAACCCCTATGACTATACACGTACACCGGGTGGATCTTCCGGGGGAAGCGGTGCTGCAGTGGCTGCCTCGTTCTGTCTGGGTGCTCTGGGCACGGATACGGTGAATTCCGTGCGTTCTCCTGCGGCGTCCTGCAGTCTTGTGGGCATTCGTCCGACCCTGGGCGTTGTGAGCCGTTCGGGAATCGTTCCGTACTCTTTGTCTCAGGATACAGCCGGACCGATTGCCGGTTGTGTGGAAGATGCGTCGCTGATTCTTGGCGTGATTGCCGGTTATGACGCAGAAGATAGCTTGTCCGTGAGAGATGAAGTCTATCATCGTGAAGATTTGTTCCGGAAGAGAACACCCGATGGATTGCAGGGGAAACGTATAGGTGTTCTGGAGAGTTTTTTCGGCAAAGAAGAGAAGAACAAACAAGTCAATGAAATCGTGAGAAAAGCAGTTAGTAAGCTGGAAGAAGCAGGAGCCGAACTGATTCCTCTGAATGAGGAGATCAACTCTACGGAACTGGCCAGAAATGCCAGTATCCATCTTGAAGAATTCCGTGAGGATCTGGATGCCTATCTGGCCAGGTATGGAAAAACCGCGAAATATCATTCTCTGCTGGAGATCTACGAAAGCGGATTAACGCATCCGGGAGTCTGGGAGAGTATCTACAAAGCGTTATTTCTGACCAGATATAGTGATCAATACGGGATGAAACTCCGTCGTCAGGGGCTTATGCGCGGTAAGATCATAAGCCTGATGGATAAGTATAACCTGGATGTGATCGTATTCCCGCATCAGCAGCAGCTTGCCTGTGAGATCGGCATGTCCCAGAAACAACGTAATGGTGTCCTTGCGGCAGTGACCGGATTTCCATCCATTACCGTACCTGCGGGCTTTGTGGAAAGCGAACATGCACCTGTGGGTGTTCCTGTAGGTCTGGAGATGCTGGGTCGTCCGTATAGTGAGAATCTGCTTGTGGACTGCGCGTATGCTTATGAACAAATCTATCCGGTAAGACGTCCGCCGGTACTGAAATAGTACAGAAAACAGGTTATTGTCACAAATTTCGAAAAAGGTATTGCAAACTTCAACAGAAGTGTGCTACAAGTAAATTAGTAAGTCCCAAATGTATGAATGTATGATGAATGGGATGGTATTGAGTATATAAGAGTTCAGTATGGAGTATGGAGAATTGAGTGTTTATCTTGGTTCTCTTTTTGCTATATGGGCTCAAGAAATAACAATTATTACAGTTAAGGAGAGGGTACTATGTCAAAGTTGTTAGCGTATGATCCGGAAAACCAGTCAGAAGCCGTAATGAGATGGAACATCCTTAGTGCGATGATCCTGATCCTCTTCGGATTATTCTGTCAGGGGGATCCGGTCGGTGCTTTGAACGGTGTGAAAACGATACTTGTTTCCGACGGTTCACTGATTACCGACTACTTCGTAACCGGTGGTCTTGGCGGGGCATTTGTGAATGCCGGACTGGCGATGTTACTATCTATTGCCGTATTCAAATTCAGTGGTGCAGGATTCGGAGGCGGAAGCTTCGGTGTCTGCTATATCGTTGCGGGATTCGCGCTGTTTGGCAAGAACGTGCTGAATATGCTGCCGATCATCTTCGGTGCCTGGTTATATGCCAAGGCTGTGAAAGAACCGTTCTCAAAGTTTGCGATGGGAGCGAACCTGACGACCTGCGCAGGACCGATCGTACAGTATGTGATGTTACACGGTCTGTCCTCCAGCGTGGCGGTAAATACCATCGTCGGCTTACTGCTTGCGGTATTGATCGGCTTTGTGGTACAGCCTACAGCAGCGTACTGCGCAAAGTTACATGAGGGATTCTGCCTGTATAACATCGGTCTTACCACAGGTTTTGTGACAATCATCCTGACCGCATTCATGAAGGGTCTGGGTTATGAATTCTCCTTCATCAGTGATTCCTGGTGTAAGGACTATAAAGGTATCCTGACAATCTTCTTCATCGCTTTCTATGCTCTGCATTTCTTCGCAGGAATGATCATGAACGGCGGTGTGAAGGGTCTTGGCAGTGTGATGAAACATACCGGACAGTTACCGTGTGACTATGTTGCTCTGGAAGGTCTTCCCAAGACATTGATGAATATGGGTATCCTTGGCTGGGAGATGCTGGCGATCATCCTCGCAATCAACGGAGATCTCTCCGGTCCGATCTGCGCAGGTGTACTTACCGTCGGAGGCTTCGGCGGACTTGGCAAGAACTACTACAACGTCCTCTGGGGCTGGCTGGGTATCTTCCTGCTGTCCTTCGTCTCTGTATGGCATCTGAATGACGCAGCAGTACAGTTAGCGTTCTGCTTCGTTACCTGTGTATGCGGTATTGCCGGAAAGTATGGTCCGATCTACGGTATCGTGGCAGGTATGCTGCATGTCATGGTCGTCCGTCAGACCGGTTCCTTCTTCGCCTGGATCAATTTGTATAACAACGGATTTGCGGCAGGCTTGTTCTGTATTGCGTATATTCCGGTGATCCACGCAATTCAAAGAGCATTGGGAAAAGAATAACACCCGGGAAATAGTATCCCAGTCATAGAAGTATGGAGAATGGAGAATAAATATGAGTTTGGACGAAGTAATTTTTCCGGCATCTTCGGAAGTTGATCCTCTTCGGGCTGCCGTATTCCTGGCAATGTCATCTTCACTGGAAGAGGAACATAAGATCATAGAAATATTAAGATCCAGAGGATGTCTCTGTGTGGCAACCATGGTCACAGGCAGTGATTCCAAAGCGTTGAGAGAAGTCAACAACAATGTCCTTGGAGCATGTCTGAATGCTGGTGTGATCGAGCGCAAACATGAACACGCGCATCCGTTGACACACGCTGTAAATGAAGCCGTTTTAGGAACTCGTTTGGATTCTTCTACCAGTCAAAACTGCCGCCTGAAAGCAGGCGTTGTACGTATAGGAAGTAAGATCGCTGTGGCGATGTTCGGAAATCTGGGATTTCACGAAATGACATCTCACACAACGATCGGGGCAGGTTATCAGATCTTAGGCGAGTAACCTGAAATAATTAAGCCAACAAACAAGATAAGAAAAGGAGATCAAAACAATGGCTAAAGAAAAAGAAACACAAGTAACACCCGTAACCAAAGTCTACAAGATGAAAGAAGTACCGTTTGTCGGTGACACACTCCCTAAGTTCAGAGCTGCGGCTGTCCAGACGGCGCCGGTATTCCTGAATCGTGAAGCGACAATTGACAAAGTGGCGGTAAAAGTAAAGGAAGCGAAAGCGAACGGAGCTGACATCGTTGTCTTCTCTGAGTCCTTTATTCCGACGTTCCCGTACTGGTGCTTATTCCTGCCGCCGGTTGACATGGGACCGTTCAACCAGAGACTGTATGAAAACGCAATTGCTGTACCGTCCGCACCGTTCTACCGTTTGGCAAATATCGCCCGTGAAAACAAGGTTTATCTCTGCATCGGTATCACAGAGAAAGACAACACAACCATGGGCACAATGTGGAACTCTTCCCTGTTGTTTGACCGTGAAGGTAACCTGATCGGACATCATCGTAAGATCATGCCTACATGGGGTGAAAAACTTGTCTGGGCTGCTGGTGATGGTTCATCCTTAACTGTACATGATACAGAACTTGGTAAGATCGGTGTTAATATCTGTGGTGAAAACGGCAACCAGCTTGGTCTGTATTCCATGGGCGCACAGGGCGAACAGGTACATATCGCTCTCTATCCTGCAACATGGCCGACAAACCGTAAGAATGGTACATACTATGACTGCTTAAGAGTACGTACATGTTCACATTCCTTCGCTTCCAAGGTATTCAGCATCTGCTGCTCCGCATGCCTCGATGAAGACGCGATCCAGCAGCTCTCCTGCGGTGATGAAGAGACAGCAAACTGGCTCAGAAACAACTCTTATGCGACAACCATGATCACAGACTGCTATGGTCATGAGATTTCTGAAACCTTCAAGGATAACGCCGAAGGTATCGCTTATGCGGATATCGACGTATCCAAGGAAATCAACGCTAAGTGGATCCATGATTACTATGGCGCATATCAGAGATTTGATATCTTCCAGCTGCAGCTGAATAAGGCTAAACAGACTCCGATCCATATCGTGAATGAAGGCGCGGAAGAATATATCCCTTACGAAGACATCGATTTTGAATAATCTATAGATTCGGATCATGGCCGGAGGTTATATCCTCCGGCTTTTTCATCAGGAATATATAGAAAGGATAGAAGTATGGAATTTACAACAACTCCAAAGATCATTACAGGTAAAGGATGCCTGAAAGAATTAGGAAAATATGTACCGGACACATTGACCAGGATGCTGGTGGTCAGCGGAAAGAGTGCGGTAAGAAACGGATCTGTGGATACGATCCGGGAAGTATTAAAGGAAAAGGGAATAGAAACTGTATCCTACAGCGATATTACCGGAGAACCTACACTGGAAATGGTGGAAAACGGTCTGAAGGTATACAAGGAAGAACAGTGTGACGGCCTGATTGGTATCGGCGGCGGTTCACCGATGGATGCAATGAAGGCAATTGCCATGCGCAGTGTATATACCGAAGAATTATCGTACTGGATGGGAAAACCAATCGACAGAGAGTTACCGTTCATGGTATGTATACCCACAACTGCAGGTACAGGTTCGGAAGTCACGAAAGTAACGATTATCACAGATACCGTGAATGATGTTAAGATGTTATTGAGCGGACCGTCTTTACTGCCGGATGTGGCAATCGCAGATCCGGAACTGACATACAATTTACCGATGAAGGCTACCATTGCGTCCGGACTGGATGCGCTGACCCATGCGACTGAGGCGTATACTTCCCGTAAAGCACAGCCGGTCACCGATGTCTTATGTCTTGCGGCAATCAAGAAGATCTTTGTGAATCTGCCGAAGATCGTACGTGGTGAAGGCGGAGAGGAAGAACGCGCAGAGATGTTATATGCGGCAATGATCGCCGGTATGGGATTTGCGAATTCTTCTGTCACCCTGATTCACGGAATGAGCCGGCCGATCGGTGCGTTATTCCACGTAGAGCACGGAATATCCAACGCGATGTTATTGAAGGTTGGTCTGGGATATGCCAGAGACGGCGCGGTATCCAGGTTTGCGGATATGGCCAGGGAGATCGGGGCTGCAGGCGCGCAGGATAACGATGAAACAGCAGCGGATGCTTATCTGAAGGCTGTCGGTGATCTGTGCGATCTCTGCGGTGTGACGACCCTGGAAGAATACGGTCTGGATCGTGAACAATTCTTTGCGTTGATTCCGAAGATGGCGAAAGACGCAGTAATCAGCGGTTCTCCTGCCAATACGCGCAGGGAGACAAATGAAGAGATCCTGGAGGACTTATATCGTAAGCTCTGGGATTAATCAGGAGGGAATATGAAAAAAGTAGTTTGTGTCATGGAAAATGAGTATGAGCTCAACGACCAGCAAAAAGAACAGATTCGTTATCTCTGCAGTTTATACGACTATTCCACAGTGTTCTGTGTCAAGGAAGACGCGTTTTCCCAGGTAGAAGATGCGGAGATCATCTACGGCTATGACGCAAAACTGCTGGAACACGCCTCAGAACTCAAGTGGTTCGCGTCTACCTGGGCAGGTGTGAATTCTTACCTGAAGAGTGAGTATCTGCGCGAAGATACGATCTTGACCAATGCCGGAGGATGTTTCGGAGTAACCATTTCCGAACATATGATCGCTGTACTGATCATGATGATGCGCAGAATACCGGAGTATGAAAAGATTGTGGAGAACGGGGAATGGCGGAATGACTTCCTGATTGATACGATCTACGGTAAGACAGCGCTGGTATTAGGTACAGGAGATATCGGCACAAGATTTGCGGAGAGATTGAAGGCATTCAAGCCGGTGAGAATCATCGGGGTCAACCGCAGCGGTGAAAAGAAGAGTGATATCTACGATGAAGTACATCCTGTAACCGAACTGGATACGTATCTGCCGGAAGCGGATATCGTTGCCATGTCTCTGCCGGAAACACTGGAGACGCAGAATGTGTTGTCCGCAGAAAGGATCGCCTTGATGAAGGAAGGCGCATATCTGGTCAATGTCGGCAGGGGCACATCAATCGATGAGGATGCGCTGGCACAGGCATTGAATGAGCATAAGCTGAAAGGCGCTGCCCTGGATGTCTTCCAGACAGAACCGTTACCGCTGGATGCGCCGATCCGGAATGCGGAGAATGTGCTGATCACACCGCACTGCGCAGGTCAGATGGGTGCGGAAGTCACCAGAGATCTACACGTGAAGATGTTCCTGGAGAATCTGAAGAGATACTTCAACGGGAATGACTTGTTGAATGTCATTGACAGAGAAAGAGGGTACTAAAATCAAAGGCTGTTCAAAACAGCCTTTTTTATATATTCCAAGATAAATACAAACATACAGGGCTATAATAATTACAGAAAAGAGGCATAGATATGAAGAAAGCAGTAACGATGCAGGATATCTCCTGTGTAGGCAAATGTTCACTGACCGTAGCACTGCCTGTGATGTCCGCAATGGGGATTGAGACAGCAGTGATACCGACAGCTGTATTATCTACACATACGATGTTCAAGGGAGTTACCTTCCATGACCTGACTGCAGAGATCATACCAATCATGGAGCACTGGAAACGGGAAGGGTTTCACTTTGATGCGGTATATACCGGATATCTGGGATCGTTTGAACAATTGGACTGCGCAGAGATATTATTCCGGGACTTCGGACAGGATTGTGTGAAGATCGTGGATCCCTGTATGGCGGATAACGGTAAACTCTACACCGGATTTACCATGGAATTTGCGCAGGCAATGACCAGACTCTGCGGAAAGGCAGATATCATCTGTCCGAATATGACCGAAGCATCTTTCCTGCTGGATACTCCATACAAAGAGAAATACAATGAAGAGTATGTCAGAGACGTGTTGAAGAAACTGACTGTGCTGGGATGCCGGAAAGCCGTGCTGACCGGGGTTTCCTTTGAGGAAGGTCAAGTTGGGGCATATGCGTATGACAGAGAGAATGACACATACTTCTGTTATTTTACAGAGGAAGAAAAAGAACACTTCCACGGTACCGGAGATATCTGGGCGAGTACATTGTGCGGAGCTTTGGTCAATGGAAAGAGCTTTGAGGAAGCCTGTGAAATTGCCTGTGATTATGTCAGGGAGTGTATCCATGTGACTATTCAGGAAGAGGGTCATAACCTCTACGGAGTAAACTTTGAACAGGCTATACCATACCTGTTAATGAGAATGGGACAGTAGAAAACAACCTGCAGAGATGCAGGTTCTTTCGTAATTCAAATGAATTGCCAGCCAGGGTTATTTCGTTACTTTCAGTGCCTGTTTAGCGAAACGTTCACCGTATACCGTAAACAGATCTTTGAACGCTTCTGTATCCGGGCTTACTTCTACCGGTCCGAAGTGGATGACAGGCATACCCCAGGAGCCTCCTCCGGAGTAAATCATCATGCCTTTGACTAACAGTGTTTCTGCCATTCTTAACATGGTCACATCCGCACCACCGTGGATAAACTGTTCTGTCGCAAAGACACCGGCTAACTTACCCGCAAACGGATACTGTCTTGTCTGGTTGAGCAGGAAGTTGTACATTTCCGCAGTCGGTCCGGCAGCGTATGTCGGTGAACCAAACACAAACGCGTCACTGGCTTTCGCGAATTCTTCATCAATTTCCGTGATGTTGAATGCCTTGGCTTCAACACCTTCTACTGTCGTCATACCGTCGACGATGTACTGTGCCATGGTAGCTGTGTTGTTGGTTCTGGAATCATAGAATACAGTAATTTTCATGTAGTTACCTCCTAATACTTATATTGTACTACTGTAAGATAAATACATCTCCGATTAGTGACATACAAAGATCATTCATCAGAGTCAATGTCTGTCCGCCGTCGTATTTAAATGTGATCAATGTCACATCACCGCCCGCAAATCCCTTCATGGAAGCCGCATCTGTTACATGGCAGAGATATGCGTCTGCGCTGATCTCATACCACCCGGAGTACTGTCCCATGTTGGAGAAACAGTTTTCCGTGAGGACAAATGTCCCATCCGGGAAGAGTTCCAGTTTCGGTTCCAGACCTTCAGGTACACCCCATTTGGGATCCGGAGTATAGATCCAGGTCGTAGTTACAGCCGCAGGATCTGTATATCCCGCAGGAATCGTACCACTGATGGTGAAGACATCTCCGGACTTGGAAGACTGGATATCCTTACGCAGAATCAGTGTATCTTCGTCATAGACTTCCATTTCAAAGTTGTATACCGGTTCTCCTTTTTTATTCTCCGGTACATAGTCAAAGTTACTGAACATCAGGTAATAACCTTCCTGCCCGTATACACCGTTGATTTCTATGGCACCCATACCCTCAACTTCAGTAAAGGTGAACGTACCATCCGCAAACAGTTTTAAGAAAGACTTACCAAAGGGATTCTCCTGACTCGCGTTGTAGTACGCAAAGTCTTCCGGTTCCGCGGTTGGCGCTGCGGACGGTGCTGGTGTTGGGGACGGTGTAACGATGTTGATGACCGGTTTTTCCGAGGGCTGCGCGCTTGGTTTCGGGGCAGGTGTATATTCCGTGGAGAACAGATCTTCGGGATTGGATCCGGCCAGTGTGGTCTTTAGCACAAGTGTCTTTTCATCCTTCTGTTCAAAGATGATCTTCTTCTCTCCCGCAGTCAAGGTGATGACATCTTTACTGATTGTCCAGGATCCGGAGATCTCGTCTGTGCCGTCCGCGTGCTGATCTTCCAGGACGAAAGTACCATCCTTGCCGAACCACACTTTGGCAGGTTCAGACTGAACAACATCCGCAGTTGTATTCCAGAAGGTTTCTCCGGCAATTCCGGGAGTTTCCGTGTTTTCCTGCTTGTTTGTACATCCTGTGTAGAAACAGAGAAGTAAGGCAATACTGAGCAGGGCAGATAACTTGATTCTCATGGGCAGGATCCTCCTTGGAAGGATATCTTCCATACAAATTAATCATAACATAAACGGACAGGTGTCCGCAGAATAGCTAAGGATATACATGCTATAATGATGTACAGAGTAGTGAGGATGAAACCATGTTAAGAGATGTTGTGATAGACTATTATCTTCCCAAGGAAGGTACCCGCTGCAACTGTGCGGAAGCGATGATCAACGCCGCAAACACATACTACAATCTGAATTTACCGGAAGACGCGTTATCGGCGGCGTGTTGCTACGGCGGAGGCTGCGGACATGATGAACTGTGCGGAGGTGTTTCCGGTGCACTGATCGTTTTAGGCATGCTTTATGCGAATGGTGCCAGAGCTGCGGATTCTCCGAAGGTGAATATAGTGCGCCAGGAGTTCTTTGACCGTTTTGATGAGGTATATCCATCTGCGCGGTGCGGATTCTTACGTCCGACTTTTTCTGTTCCGGAGAGAAGATGTGAGAGTATTCTGAACGTCTGCGCAGATATTCTGGAAGAAGTAATCAGTAAACACGAGGTTGTCCGTAAGGATGCGTAAGCGTAATCCTCTTCTGAAAATCTTATCTGCAGTATGTCTTGTGATCTTTACGGGAACTCTGTCCGGCTGTGTCAAGGATAAAGCTCATTACGAGGCGGTACAGAAGAAAGCCTTGTCCTATTACAGGAAGAAGTATAACGACCGTAAGGTCACGATCACAGAGAGTTATAAAGCCGGGAATTCCGGCCTTTTCGGATATGTCGGAGTAAAAGACAGGGCGTATGATATGAGTGACGGATATTCGGTCTATTGGAATGAGGATGAACAGACATTTGCGGATAACCGGCAGGCAGAGGAGATTGCGGCAGCGTTTGAGACAGAGATTATGGGGCCGGCAATCGCAGAATTAGATGTGCCGGTAAGTTATTCCGCATACTATCTGAACCGGACGAATATGGATTCCTATGATGAATGTGTATATCAGACTTACTTTGATGGAGATCTGCGTAAATTCCTGCAGGAAGAAAAGCCCAGGTTGTCTGACCTGATAGTTGAACTGGAAGAGAATGACTCCGTGGATATTGAAGGAAAGATCACCGGATTCTATGATACCCTGAGTACCTGGGTAAAAGGACTTGCGACAGTCAACGTACTGCGGAAAGATGCCGGATTTGTCCCGGGAAATACTGAACTTGTCTACAGGTGGATCAAGGATCCGGAGATGGCTGTACAGGCACAGTTTGTCCTGGGAAATGAGATCCAGTGGTATCGCCAGGTATACATTGAAGTGTTTGACGGTGTATACGTAATGAGTGATAAAATGAATCTGACTTTGAGTGAAGGAGATATCGTCTTTGAGGAAGCCGGCACATGCGAACAGTTACAGGTACTTCTGGATGAGGCGTACTACTCTATGCCGGTAGATGCGGAACAAAATAAAAACGGCGGATATATGGTTCATGATCAGCGTCATGAGAAACGTGTAGTACTGGATGATCCCTCCGCTCCTCTGTATCGTCTGAAAATCTCTGACAAAGTACAGGAGTTTATGAAGGAGGATGGACGGCTTCCGGCATATATGTACACGGAGAGAGAAGACGCCTTACCGTTGATGATCTACCCAGGATATGGGAATCTGAGGATCAGCGTATACAAGGTGTATGGCACAAAAGACACGGGTACACAGTATGAATCGCTGACCGTGGATGATCTGTTTTACTTTGGTACACATCACCTGGTCGGACTGGATGAATAATCCTGCAATATCATATCTATATAAACTCTGGAACTAATACAAACCTCTGCTTTACAAATCACGGTGATTACAAATGAATGAGAAAGCAGAGGTTTTAAGATGAGCAGAACAGTATTCAGATTACCGGTATCCATTATCCGCGGAGGGACCAGCAAGGGTGTATATATCCTTCAGAAGGATCTTCCGGAAAACAAGGAAGAGTGGGATGAAATCCTCCTCAGGCTGATGGGAAGTCCCGATAAGAGACAGATCGATGGTCTTGGAGGAGCAACTTCCGTTACCAGTAAAGTCGCAATTATCCAGGCATCAGAACGTCCGGATGCGGATATCGACTATACGTTTGCGCAGGTATCTGTAGATAAGCCGATCGTCAGTTATATGGGCAATTGCGGTAATATTTCTTCCGGTGTAGGTCCGTTTGCGATAGAGAAAGGTCTGGTAAAAACCACCGGGGATATGACCTCCGTACGTATTTACAATACCAATACCGATAAGATCATTATTGCGGATGTCAGGACAGAAAACGGACAGGTAATCTATGACGGAGAGTATCAGATTGCGGGTGTACCGGGAACGGCTTCTCCGGTGCGTCTGAAATTTGCGAATCCTTCCGGAACAATGGGTAAAGGATTATTACCGACAGGGAACGTAATCGATGAGCTGGATGTCCCGGGATTAGGAAAAGTACAGGCATCGATCGTGGATGCCGCAAATCCTCTTGTGTTTGTCCGGGCAGAAGATCTGGGACTGACCGGAAAAGAACTCCCTTCTGAGATCGATAACGATCCGGCTAAATTAGACTTGCTGGAAAAAGTAAGAGGAGCTGCGGCAGTAAAAATCGGACTGATTACAGACCTTTCCCGCTCTGCCTGGGAGTCACCGGGTATACCGAAGATGACATTTGTGGCTAAAGCTGATCGTTATGTCACAACCACCGGGAAAGAAATCCAGGCAGACCAGATCGATCTGATCTCAAGGATGATGTCCATGCAGAAAGTACATGCGAACTACGCAATGACCGGGGCGATGTGTACAGCGGCGGCAGCGGTGATTCCAGGTACGATCGTCCAGCAGGTGATTGCAGAAGATGTGGATACACAATATATCCGTATCGGTCATCCGGGAGGAATTCTCGAGTGTGGTGTTGATTATACGGAGACAGAGGGTCTGCCGGAGATCATCGATACGTTTGGATTCCGTACAGCAAATTTCCTGATGGAGGGAATTGCCAGGGTCAGCAGATAAGAACAGAGGATAAGAAAACGTAAACCTGAGAGGCTTACGTTTTTTATTTGTTTATCATTTACGCGATAATACAGGATTTTTTGCGGGGTACTTCTTCATCAGTCAGGGGGATTAGGCAGACTGCAGACTATAGTTGATTTCTTAAAGTTTTATATAAAGCAAATACAGTACGCATGGTCATATACATCAGTGTAGGCGGAATAGTATAGTCTCTGAGTATACCATCCGGATTTATTTTAAATAATTCCATGGAGGTTACTGGGAAATAATGAACTTTATTTTTATCGAGAGTATATAGATTGCAAGAGTTTTCCCAGCGTGTACTGAATGCTTCAATGAATATCGTATTCTCCCTCATATACAAACAGTTTGTGGAATTAGCACCGTGAACACTGAAAACAATATCCGCGTTATAGAACAGAGTCATCTGTTCTTTTACAGAGAATTTTCCGGGATGATTTCTGTCATATCATAGTCAGACATGACTCTGTCCGCATTCAGAAGTTTTCTTATACCGATTCTTTTCACATAAAGTCTTTTTGGCAGAGAAGGGTCTTTGGGCAGGGTGCTTTTGATATGATCTGCCATCCGTTTCAGTACGAAGGATGCGTGATACTCAGAATTGTCAATCAATTTGACGACAAACAGTTCTTCAAAAGAATAGATGACATTATTCTGTAATTCCTTGATCTGAATGATTCTTTCCGGCTGAATACCCGCAATGATCATGACTTCCCGGCAGTGATCCATATTACCGATAATATATTTTCCGGTATATCCGGCTTCTTCCAGCAGCCATACACAGTCCATGTTTTCATAGGTAAAATGCCAGTAGTTATTAGAACGGATTTTCGCAAGAACACAGTATTGACCTTTTAGTTCTATCCGCTCAGGTTTATCTGAATTGAGATGAAACGGGAAATCCAGTACTAATTCTTTTTCATATTCCAACTCATACGCATCCCAGAAATCATTTACTACTCTTCCTTCTCTGTCAAATATATACATACGTTCATTGTCAGAGTAATTGGGCAGTGCTCCAGACATATTTTTTAAGACATGGAATTCATAGTGATCCTGAGTGATTTCGAATGGTTTTTCCGTTTCTTCAAATACCGATAAAGGATAAAAGTCTTCAATTTTTCCTATATGATATTCCGGGATATTCAAGGAACACAGATAGTCAGACTGAGATCTTTGTTCTTTCCGGTTATTGATACACAGCATGATTTGATCAAACAAACCGTTTTTATAGTCTTCGGGAATTTGTTCGGGATTTCGGATATTCATCGTGAGATCAGTATTGGCTTGGTTTGATAGAGAGTATCTGCGATCATAGATACAAGTTATTTCAACCGGTTCAGTACTGAACTGAGTAATACTGTGATACATTCGTTTACCGTATACGCCAAAGCCCCAAATCGCTATCTTCATGACATGGTCTCACTTTCTATGTATATATTATCAGTAAATAAACAACAGAGGATGCTGTATTGCAGAGAAAAGCTTCAGACGTGTATTAAATATATAAATTAAGATATACTAAGGATATGTAAAAACAGCAGAAAACACAAAAAACAACAGAATCAGTACGATTGGCAGGCGCACTTTAATACCAGGTATACGCATGAAATGCGACGGGATCCGGTACAGGGGATATTCACGATGCCTGTGCAATATGATACGATTTTGAAGATCGCGTACGGAGAGGAAGACAAAACGAATGATTAAAACTTCAGTAATCATACCTGTATACAATACAATTGAATATCTTGCGGAGTGTATAGACAGTGTACTGGCACAGACACAGAAAGAGATTGAGATCATCCTTGTGGATGATGGCTCGGATGACGGAAGTCTGGAGATGTGTCAGGAATATGCGGAGAAGTATCCGTTTATCACTTTGTTAAGACAGACGCATGAGTATCAGGGTACTGCGCGTAACCGGGGATTGCGGATTGCGAAGGGAAGATATATCTATTTCATGGATTCGGATGACGCAATCAAGCCGGATTTATTTGCGAAGTGTTATCAGGCGTGTGAAGAAAGAAATCTGGATTTTGTGATCTTTGACGCACATGGTTTTGTGTATGACGAGAATGACCATGAACTGGTTGTGCCGGAGGATATCTGGGACCGTACGACCCTGGGTATTGAAGACAGGAATTACAGCGGGGCAGAGTTCTGGGATAAATTCTACAATGATCACGGATTATTGTACGTTTGCTGGCTGCATTATATCCGTAAGGATTATCTGCTGGAGAATCATTTGTTTTACGAAGAAAAGACTTACTTTGAGGATAATGACTGGATTCTGAGAATGTATATCCATGCGCAGAATCTGTACTATATACCGGAGGAGCTGCATCTGCACAGATGGCGCAGAGGTTCCAATATGCTTGGCGGCTTTACTCCCGGACTTCTACATGGTTGTATACGTATGCATGATGTTCTCCTGAAGATCTATGAAGATTACCCGCAGAAAGAATACAGGCGGATGTCCCGGGACGTGATCGACCTGAATATTGAACGTTTCCTGCGTCTTCAGGAGATTGAGCCAACACCGGAATATACAGATCTTCTGGATGTGTTTATTCCACATCTCAAGGCACAAATCTTTAATCAGGATCTGGAAGATGATCTGTATTCGTTCTGTGAGCGTACATGTATAAATCTTTGTGAAGGGACAAAAAACTGGCCGGGAAATCCCTGTAAAGAATTAAAAGAACTCCTGAAGAAGGCTTATACCCGCAGAATATTCCTGGGTGATCCTGAAGCCAGAGTAGTAATCTACGGTACAGGAATTGTCAGTAAGAGGTTCCTCAACGGATATAGCCAGAAGTACGGACAACCGGAAGCGAAACTGGTGTTCATGAATACTGTAGTATCAGAAAAGAGTTTTGAAGGATATCCGGTGATATCTGTGGATCAGTTAAAGGAATATCAGCCGGATGCGGTGATTATCGCCAGTACGAAGTATAAAGATGAAATGATCCAGACCGTACATCAGATCCTTGGACAGGATATACGGTATATCTGCGTAAACTGAGGAGAAATCATGCGGAATTCCATTACGGCAAAAGAGTATCGTATCCATTGTTTGGAAGAAAAGCTTCCTTCTCATAAAGGAGAGAAGATCTTTTTGTACGGTACCGGAGCTAACGCAAAAGCCGTTCTGGATCACTTTGATGAAGAATATCACTTTGCCGGACTGATTGACCCTGAGAAAACCGGGGAAGTCCTCTTTGGCAAGCTCGTTTATTCTCTGGAAGAAACAGATCCGGAGATGATCATGATCACCGCCAATGTATTATCTGCCGAACAGATCTATCAGAGAATCAATGAATATTGCCGGAAACATAAGATTCTGTTGTGGGACATGTACGGATGTGATGAAATCCTTCTTCACGACGAGTTTTACCAGACGAAATATCTGAACCTGGACGGCTGGAAAAAACTGACAGATAAGTATGACGTGATCTCCTTCGTCACTGCGGATGTATTCATGTCCAGAGATCTGTTCTGGGAAGCGAAACTGAACATCCGTCCGATGTTTAAGATGCTCTATCCGTATCTTATGCAACAAGGAAAAACAGTGATCTTTACCAACAATACAGAGTACTCCTTGCCGATCCAGAGAAAGGCACTGGAAGAAGCCGGATATGACTTGAACGAGCAGTTCTATATCTACAATGAAGAAGATTGTGAACACTTTTATCGCCGGATACAGGAAAAATATACCGGAAAGAAGATCCTGCATATCGGTAACCATGAGTTTATCGATGGAGTCATACCCCGGTTATACGGTATAGATACACATAAGATCGCATATAGTAACGAACCGGGAAGTAAGGAAACCAAAGATCATCTGCCCGCAGACCATATACCGGAACATGTACCGGAGAAAGCGGAAATCCTGCGTAAGATCGATGAAGCGGAAGTCATCTCTTTTGATGTTTTTGACACCTTGCTTGTACGCAGTGTATCCGCACCGGAAGATGTCTATGAACTGACAGCACGTAAGTGCGGCCTGGATGTGTCACGTTTTGTCAGAATTCGGAAAGATGCCATGCAGGCGCATATTCATGAGAATATCGAAGAAATATACCGGGAAATCGGAAAGATGTACCCGCTCAGTGAGGAACTCTGTATAAAAGCGAAAGATACGGAACTTCAGATCGAAGCACAGGTACTTACCGGCAGGGAATCTGTCGTCTTTCTGTTTAATTATGCTCTGTCTGGTAATAAACCAGTTTATCTGATTTCGGATATGTACCTGCCGGAAGCATTCCTGTCTGATCTCCTGAACAAAAAAGGAATCTGCGGATATCAGAAACTTATCGTTTCCTGCGAGTATGGAATGTTGAAGTATGAAGGTTTGTTTGAAGTACTGAAGTCTCTGGAAGGAGACCGGAAATACCTTCATTTCGGGGATCATTACGAACATGATATAACCATGGCTGAAGGAACAGGTATTTCAGCAGTTTATCTGCCTTCGGTGAAAGACATGGCTCTGCACAACGGCTGGACTTCTTGTATACAACAAGCAGAAACGATCAACGAGCGTATACTTCTTGGATTATGTCTCCGGGAAAGATATCAGGATGTTTTCCGGGAAGAGGGCACATCTGTACGCCGTTATGCGGCTTGCGCGCTTACACCGCTTCTGCTTGGCTTTATGACCTGGCTGATCCGGAATGTCCGGAAATCTACCTGCGCAAAGCTTTTGTTCGTATCCAGAGACGGATATCTTCTTCAGAAAATATACGAACAGTTCAGAGAAAGCTATGGCACCGAACTCCCGGAATCTCTGTACTTCTACGGATCCCGTAAAGCATCGTTTATTCCGAATTCGTTCGGTGAAGGATGGGCGCAGCACATGTTGATTCGTGCGGGAGATAGTACGCCGGACAGAATCCTTACAGAGATTTATGGTCTTTCCCCGGAATCTGTAGATGTATATGATCCTGAGCTGTATAAAGATTCTTTGGAGTATCTCCGCTGTCATGCAGGCAAGATTGAGGAGAATGCCATACAAGCCAGACAGAATTATCTGAAGTATATGAAAAACTGCGGACTGCAGATTGGAGAAGAGTATATCTTTGTGGATTTGATTGCCGCAGGATTTACCCAGAACTTATTAGAGAAGTTTGCTCCCTTCAGGTTAAAAGGGTTATATCTGGCAAGAAGAGAGATGGAACTGGAGATCAAGTCAGAAATCTACAGTTATTATGATCATTATGATGGTTATCTGAACACGCATTATATTGATCTGGAAAGATATCTGACTTCAGATGAACCTTCTCTGAATACTTTTGATATACAAGGAAATCCGGTTTTTGAAGAAGAATTCCGTACAGAAGAAGATCTGCAGGAAATTCATAAAGTATGGGATACGATTCTGAATCTGACAGAAGAATATCTGAAGATTCTGTATGACATGAGTGATGAGATACGGGCAGAGTTTGTGGATGAAGTGTACCGGAGGAATGCGGAGGTTCATTCTGCTATCCGTTTATATGACAGCTGGATAAAAAGAGAGATAAAAGACAATGAATAAGACAACAGAACAACGTATAGCAGAACTGATCTCTCAGTATGATGAAGAGTATTTTGATGTGCTGATTTCGGGGGATCCGGAATGGCCTTTGTCTTATCATTTATGCAGCTTACGCAGAAGCCTGCTGAATTGGTATTCATTCCACGGTAAGAATGCATTGGAGATCGGCGCAGGCTTTGGAGCTTTGACCGGTATTCTCTGTGAGAATTATGATTGTGTAGATGCGGTTGAAATTGATCCGCTTCGTGCAGAATCCCTGCGTACCCGGTATAAACATCGTTCAGGATTAAATGTATATCCCATGGATATCCGGGAGTTTACTCCGGAACAGTCTTATGATTGTATTCTGATGGTTGATTTCGCGGAAGAGTATTCTGGGGATTTCGCGGAATTGTTACAGCGGTGTATGTCCTGGCTGAAGGATGATGGTGTAATATTGCTGGGCTTGAGAAATGCGTATGGGCTGAAGTATAACTGCGGTATGACGGATGAGTACATGACGGTACCATTTGGCCAGGACCAGTCAAATCCCTTGTATTCCCGTCACCAGATCCGGAATCTGCTGGAACGCTGTGATATTTCCGCATATTGGTATTATCCGCTTCCTGACAGCAGATATGCACAGATCATCTGTTCCGAAGAAGATATGCCTGATTACTCTGTACGTGATCGGATAATATCGTATGATCCGTTTTCCTGCGCATTGACCGCTGATGAACGTGATGTGATTGACCGGTGTCTGCGGGAGGGCACGTTACCGGAAAACGCCAATGATTACCTGCTGGAAATACGAAAAACACCGAGGACTGAAAAACGATATATCACATCAGCGATTCTCTCTGCCGACCGCGAACATGCCAGGGCATATAAGACAGTTTTTTACAGTGATCATACTGTGGAGAAACATGCGTTATTTCCGGAAGGTATCGCTTCATTGAAAGAGATGGTTGATAATCTGAAGGAACTGGAGAATAAAGGTATACCGGTTGTTGAAGCACAATGGCAGGAGAACCATGTACATATGCCCAGAATCCGGGAGATTACAATCCAGGAGAGATTAGCGCAGCTTCTCAGAGAAAGAAAGACAGAAGAGTTTTACGAACTTACCGATCGCCTGTATACATACATACGCAAGTCTTCTGCAGAGAGTCAGGGTATACTGCAGAAAGGGTATATTGATCTGATTCCTCTGAACGCTTTCTGGAAAGACAGGGAAATCGTCTTCTTTGATCAGGAATTCAGTAAAGAGAACTGTTCTGCAAAGTATATACTCTGGCGTGCTCTGTATTATCTTTGGGTTCTGAATCCGGATCTGGAAAAGGTCATGACGGAGTATGAGGTACAGCAGAGATATGGATTAACAGAACACGCGAAAGAGTATTTCAATACAGAGATGACATTTGTCGATCAGAACCGGCAGAGGTCGCTGTATACCCAGTACTATATCTGGTCAGTGCACCCGGGAAAAATACAGTATACGTGGGATAAATTGTACAAAGCCAGAGAAGACAGCGATCTTAAAGAAGTAAAGAGGATACATGAGATCCAGCTGGATATGTATAAGAAATTCCGCGAAGTCTGTCAGAAATACGGATTACGGTATTTTGCGGTACATGGTACATTGCTGGGCGCAGTGAGACATCACGGGTTTATTCCCTGGGATGATGACATGGATCTGGCTATGCCGAGAGAAGACTATGACAAGCTTACAAAGATCGCTTCGGCAGAGTTTGGGGAGCCATACTTCTTTCAGACACCGGAGAATGATCCGGAATGTTTCTACGGTGGTTACGGGAAGCTGCGGAATGAGAATACTACGGCAATCGAATGGCAGAATCAGGGGCATCGTTGTCACCAGGGTATCTGGATCGATATATTTCCTTTGGATCATCTTCCTGAGGATCAGAAACAACGGGAACGTATGCAAAAAGAGATCAAACGCAGACAAAAACTGTTGTATGCGAAGATCTATCCTGTCTGGACAAATATGATCTCTGACGCAAGAGATGACCGGATCAGTATTTATTATGCGTTAAGCCGTCATATCTCTCATGAACAATTATGCAAGATGCTGCACAAGGAGCTTACCTCTTCGAAGCCATCATCTCAGGTTTCAATACTGGCATGTTACTACAAATTCAGGAAAAACCGGAATGTATTCCTGCGGGAAGAAACGGAACATCTGCTGGAAGTTCCCTTTGAAGATACGGTAATCCCGGTAACCGAAGCTTATGATATCTGGCTGAAAAACCGTTACGGAGAGAACTATATGGCATATCCCGCAAAAGATGCGCAGAAGATCCGGCATTCCGCAAACTACGACACAGAGAGATCATACAAGGAGATGAATATTGGATGATCAAGACAGATAAAAGAGATAGGCTCACCATCCTGAGTATGAGTGTTTTTATGTTACTCACGCATATTTACCGGTGGACCAACACAATGTTTAATCATGATTCATTGCTTGTTTATACCAACGATACATGGTGGCAGTATTCTCTTGGCAGATTTTTAAATCCCGTATATATGTGGGCACGCGGAAGAATAGAAGCGCCGATGGTGATTGGCGTACTTGGAAGTATATATCTGATTGTTGCGGCAGTATTACTGGTACATATGTTTGATCTGAAAAAGCCTGTATATATCATTCTTTTCTGCGGATTGATGGCAACACATGAGTCTCTGGCTTACCTGAATGCGTCATTCTTAATGGTTTTTGACGCGTATATGTTAAGTTTTTTGTTTGCGGTGCTGGCAGTCTGGACTGCACTGTTTACGAAATTCAGAGGGCATTATATTGTGTCTGTCTGTGCCATGGTAATCAGTATGGGGATTTACCAGAACTACATTGAAGTATTTGTATTTTGTGTGCTTGCGGTTCTGTTAAGACGTCTGCTTAAAGGAGAAGAGACGAAGATACTTTGGCTTGAAGGGTGGAAGTGTGCCGGTGTAGTGATTGTCAGCGGAGTGGTTTATTATATTCTTCAAGGGCTTGTCTTACAGTATTACCATCTTGATCCTGCGGATTCTTATAACGGGTTAAGCAGGTTATTCAATTATGAAAATACCGGGATTCTTAAACTGCTGCTAAAAACATGGGTTTATGGATTACGGTACGCGGCTGATGTGTCCGTCTATCATCATGCGATTTCTCTTGGATTATATTTGTGTACAGCCTTGTATGCGGTATATACATTTGTGAGAATCATCCGGAATAAACAATTCAGAAAAAAAGAATGGTGTCTATTGGTGTGGATTCTGGTGATGATGCCGTTTGGAATAAATCTGGTCTATTTTCTAAGTAATGGCTTGAAACATGGAGTGATGAAGTATCCGTTTGTATTATATTACGGGCTGATGTTTATGGTCATGGACATGGCGGAACCGGATTTGCCGGTTGTTCGTAAACAGGTGTATACGGCAGTGAATCTGGCTTTCTGTTTGTTGATGGTCAATCACTTTATTTTTGCGAATCAGTTTTATCTAAAAAAACATCTGGATTATGAAACTACGCAGCAAGTAGTCACACGTATGATAAACCGGATGGAAGAAACGGAAGGATTTGTTGTGGGTGAAACTCCGATCGCTATATTAGGTTATATTGATGACTCACCTTTAGCAAGAAACCGGTTTAAAAGAAGTGAAAACCAGGATTATAGCGGCGGTCCGGGTCATCCTTTCAGTTTTTCTTATACAGATAGTGTACAGTCCTATTTTAACTATGTGGCAAACTATCCCAATAAAATTATAGGTGAACCATTACTGACAGAAATAGAGGACTGGCCGGAAGTCTCTGAACTACCGGTATTCCCTGCGGAAGGATCCGTGAAGATGATTCGCGATGTGATGGTGATCCGCTTGTCTGAAGATCTTCGCTCGGAAGGGGAAAGATATCAGTACGGAAGTTATAAACACTAGATATCTGGAGTTAATGAAAACAATGGCATGTGTACATACACATGCCATATTTGTCTGTTCGTTATTTTACGTAGTAGATATATCCCTCTTTGCGGGGCACATCCGGGTGAGCGGGTCCATCCGGATAACCAAGGATCACATTTCCGATTCCTTCATACTCTCCTTCAATCCCCAGGGATTTCAGTAAAGCCTTACCTTCTTCAGATTCGAATTCTTCTTTGGCGCGGTGGATCCAGCAAGCCCCAAGACCCAGGGAGTGCGCCGCAATCAACATATTCTCAATAACGCAGCTGCCGTCATAGACATGGGTAGGGACATCTTTTCTCGCCAGCACGACAAGTACTGCCGGAGCACCATAGAAGGGATCTTCGACATCACGTTCCACTGTTCTCGCATTGATCCGGGAGAGCATATCCCGTACTTCCTTGTTTGTGACAGCGAGGATGATCGGGGATTGTTTACCCATTCCCGTAGGCGCATAGACACCGGCCTGGACGATCTGCTCAATCAGTTCCGGATCTACAGGTGTGGGCAGATATTGTTTTGTGCTCTTGCGGGAGAGGATCGTTTTCAGAGTCTCATTCATGTTCATACCTCCTGATGATTGTTGTATATGTAAACTTTTACTAAAGAAATTGTAGCACAATGTGTATAATGATATCGGTGATAAAAATGAAAATAGTTGTAATTGACGCGCAGGGCGGAGGACTTGGTAAACAGATCATCACCTCCCTGAAACAGAAAGAAGAGAACATCCATGTGATTGCTGTAGGAACAAATTCCGCAGCCACAGCAGCCATGTTAAAAGCCGGCGCAGATGAAGCCGCTACAGGAGAAAACGCAGTCGTAGTAACCAGCAGAACGGCAGATATCATTGTCGGACCGATTGGAATCATGATTGCGGACTCCATGCTTGGTGAGATTAGTCCGGTCATGTCCACGGCTGTTGCGCAAAGTAACGCGACCAGAATACTGATACCGTTCCGTCATTGTGATACGATCGTTGTCGGCATTCATGAAACAAATACAGGAAAATTGATTGATGAAGCGGTAACCGAAGTATTAAAGCTCATTCATCAGGAACAAGCAGGTTAGATTATGAGTAATTCCGGAATGTTTTTAGATCGTCTGCTACAGATCAAGGGAGAGAATAACGAAGATTCCGATACGGTAAAGGAGAAGTACCGCAAACTGATTGCGATTGCCTGGCCTGCCGCATTGGAAGGTTTACTGCTTACACTGATGAACTCTTTTGACACGATGATGGTCGGAAG
The DNA here is from genome assembly GCA_017512555.1 of Solobacterium sp. GTDB lineage: Bacteria > Bacillota_I > Bacilli_A > Erysipelotrichales > Erysipelotrichaceae > Bulleidia. Next base: position 53,597 of record JAFWFE010000092.1, read on the forward strand.
GCTTGGTCCTGCGGCAATTACAGCGGTAGGTTTGTGTTCTCAGCCGCGAATGATCATGTTGCTGCTGGCACAGGCATTGTGTGTAGGTACTACGGCAGTAACCGCAAGACGTAAGGGACAGGACCGCCAGGATGCCGCGATATCCTGTTTGAAACAATCTCTGGTGATTATTACAGCGATTGGTATAGTCATTACATTGATCGGGTATTTCGGCGCGGAGGCGTTGGTAAAGTTGTCTGGCGCAAATAGTGAGACGGTGGGAGATGCCAGTACGTATTTTCGTATTATCTCTATGGCTTTTGTGGCGAATTGCTGGGCATTGTGTATCTGCGCAGCCATGCGTGGTATCGGGAAAACCAAGGTAACCATGGTCGTGAACATGACCGCCAACGTAGTCAATGTATTCCTGAACTACTGCCTGATTCTCGGGCATTTCGGCTTTCCTGCGTTAGGTGTTCGCGGCGCGGCGATTGCGACAGCGATTGGTACGTTGGTCTCCTGCGTCATGGCTCTTACAGTCGTGATGAAGAAGGGAGAATATCTGAGTCTGAGGCCTTTTGGAGGTTTCAGCTTTGATCGTGAGACCGTATCCGGCTTGATCCAGATCGGCGGCGGATCCATTGCAGAATCGGTATTTATGCGTGTCGGCTTTTTGATCAACGGAAGATTGATTGCAGGCGTAGGTACAGCTGCGTATGCGACTAACCAGATCGTCATGCAGGTATCCAGTTTATCCTTTACTCTCGGAGATGGTGCGGCATCTGCGGCTACTTCTCTGATTGGTCAGTCTTTGGGCGCAGGGAAAAAAGAAAAAGCGAAACTGTACGTCAAGATCGTACAGAAGATATCCCTGTTTATTTCCGTTGCTTTGATATTGTTTATGGTATCAGGCAGGCATGTATTTCCTGCGTTGTTTACACAGGATCAGACGATTATCTGGGCTGCGTCTTTGTGTTTCCTGATTCTTGCGCTGGCGATTTATCCTCAGAATCTGCGCGTGATTCTGGCAGGATGTCTGCGCGGGGCAGGAGATGTGAAATACGTAGCTTTGGTTTCCCTAATTAGTGTACTGATCATCCGTCCGTTGATGACCTGGACGTTCTGCTATCCGCTGAATGCGATGTTCCCGCATCTGAATCTTGGTTTCCTTGGACCCTGGATCTCTTTTGACATTGATGCGTTTGTCCGGGCATGGATGTTGATCGTACGTGTCAGACAGGGGAAATGGGTAGATATTAAACTATAGTATCTTTAACTCTTTCGTATAACTCAAAGACATTGCGTAACGTCAGATGTAACAGAGTCTTTGGTATCACGTAATCGTGTAACCGTCCGTCGGGGTTGTTCTCAAACATTTCCATGGAAGATACCATGTAGTAATGAACTTTATTCTGGTACATGGTATAGATATTGCAGGTATTTTCCCAGCGTGTGCTGAACGCTTCAATAAAGAATGTATTATCCCGCATATACAGGCCGTTTGTGGAATTGGCGCCGTGAACGCTGAAGACCACATCCGCGTTGTAGAAAAGAGCCATTTGTTCTTTTACTGTGTAATTTTCCGGAATAATTTCCGTAAATCCATAACTCTTGATCAGTTCATCAGCATCGAGAAGTCTTCTTGAGGTGATTCTTTTTACATAGATCTTTTTTGGCAGAGAGGGATCTCTGGGAAGTGTGCTTTTGATATGATCTGCCATTCGCTTCAGCACAAAGGCAGAGTGGTATCTGGAGTTATCCACCAGTTTGACATAGAATAATTCTTCTAGTTCATAGATCTTGTTAAAGTCGAA
>JAFWFE010000093.1 GCA_017512555.1 Solobacterium sp.
AGGCAATGCATGACTATATCCGTTACTTCAATAACGATCGTATCAAAGTCAGATTAAAAGGCCTGACCCCGATTGAATATCGGACTCAAGCCTTACTTACCGTTTAGAATTTAACCGTCCAACTTTTGGGGGTCACTTCACTGACGGATATGATTCTTTGTTTACTGGTTATATCTTGCGTATTGTGCCTGCATTCTCTCATAGAATTTAGGATTTTCTTCACCGTATTGTGCCTGACATTCATCCAGAGCGGCTTTGTACAGATCAATGTTGATGTGGTCATCTATGTTGATCTGTTCGGCTTCATTGTCCAGTAATCCCAGATCTTCCATATAATTCCAGGCACGTTCCACAGAACTTTTCATCGGGTCGATGTTAAGATCACACCGGGGATTATCCAGATACGCCCGAACATACGCTTCATCTTCTTCGATGAGATTTACGGTAAGAGATACGGTTTCCTCGTGATGCGTATCATAGTAGGCCATTGCCCGGATCCAGGCTTTCAGAAGTGCCTTGACTGTATTGGGATTCGCGTTGATCCAGGAAGTTAACGCTTCTACCCGGCAGCACGAATAATTGGGAAGGATATCACTGGCATAGGTGAGTACCTTGAGATTCGGATTACTGTTGATCGCGTAGTTAAGAGATGTTCCGACAAGACCGAAGTCTGCTGTTCCGTCTTCTACAGCCTGTATACGTTCTTCCTGGTTCTCCGTTTCAAGCCAGGTGATGTCATGTAAGGGATCATATCCAAGATCGAGCAGGGGACCGGTGATGGCGAAGAGATTCGGTTCACAGGCCATGGTTTTTCCAATGAGATCTTCGATACTGTTCCACTTAGTCTCTGTGCGGGAGAAGATCGGCATACAACCCGTAAGCATATATCCCCCGAAGATCGTCAGGTCCATTCCCTCCGAAATATACTGCAGGGGAAGATTCGTACCGGAGTTGGATGCCACATCGATCAGACCATCCCTGATGCCTTGAAATACCTCTGAATCGTTTTCTACGGGAACGTAGGCTACGGTAATACCTTCGGCCGCAAGATAGCCTTGTTCCTCGGCAATAGCGTTGAAAATATGACCGTTGGAGCCTAATGCCAGACGGACAACAGTTGTCTCCGGTTCTGTGTTTACGGAGGAATTCTCCGGCTTGTTTGCGTTACAGCCTGTAATCAATGTACAGCAGACGGCGGTAAGGATACTGAGGATCTTTTTCATTCTGCCTGTTCCTCCTTATCTTCCGGATGTTCCTTGTAATAGTCTTCAATTGTCTTTCTTCCTTCCATGTCCAGGTTGGATACCGTAACATTCGGGAATGGCACATTGATGCCGTTTTGGTAGAAGATCTGTAAGACTTCACGGTTCAGATAACGATTAACACTGCGGACATCCTTCTCAAAACATCTGCAGGTGACGATCAGTTCTACACCACTGTCCGCGAGGGTCACAACACCACGATATCCCGGTCCGTCTAGAATCAGCGGATTCTTCTCCTTCAGCGCTGGCAGTTCACGGTTCAGCACAGCTTCAACGTATTCCAGATCCTGTCCGTATTCAATACTGATCTTACAGGAGGCAATGGAAGCTTCCTTGGTCATGTTCAACACACCGGAAATATCACTGTTGTTAAAGATCTTGATATTGCCGTCAGGGCTCTGGATCTTCGTTGTCCGCAATCCGATATCCATGACCGTACCGCGGTAGTCGTGGATCGTCACGATATCACCGACACGGAATTCACCCTCAAACACAATGAAGATACCGGCAATGATATCCTGAATCAGACTCTGCGCGCCGAGACCGACAACCAGGGTCAATACACCAGCACCGGTAAGAAGGCTGCGGGAATCCATGCCAAGCAGATACAGGCAGTAGAAGATGGCGCCTAAAGCACCGCCGTACTTGAAGATTGAAAGCAATAAATGACTCATGGTTTCTGCTCTGGCACCGAACAGAACCGTAATGATCCTCAGCGGTATACGGACCAGATACACAATGAGCATCGTACCAATCAGTACAAGGGCACAGGAGGTCAGCGCAAAGATATTTCCGCCTCTGTCCCAGGAACCGCTGATGATGTACCGGATCACTGAACGATCGACAAACGGACTGTTTATACCGGATATGGATAAGAGAATATAGAGAAGTAAAAACCGAAAGATTCCTCCGATGATGCGGAAGAGTTTCTGCTCGGGACTGAGTCCGTTCCATGGGATCCTGCGGTTATCCCAGCGGGCAGATGCGCCTGTGGTGGCAGTGTGACGTCCGGAAGGAAGAACGATATTGAAGATTGCGGCATTCAGATCTCTTTCCGCTTCTTCCTCACTCATGACTTCATATAACATTTCCTCTTCATGAGTCGTCAGGGTAATCGTCAGGGAAAGAATGATGATCAATAAGAAACAGATACCGGCAGTGATCCAGGCAATCAGGTTACGCGCAAGATACATCTCTGTCTTAGGTATTGCGGTAGCGATGTAATACCCGCTCAGATAGCGGAAATACTGGAAATACGTTACACCGTTTACACGGTTGAATCCGTAGTATTCATCACGGTCAAAAGCCTTGGACGATATCCCGAGTTCCTCTGCAGATTTACCTATGGATGCTTCATTGGGGGAATAGACACACAGATGATCCGGGGTCGTATCAAACATGACGATATATCCGCCGTTAAGCATATTCGCCGACAGAATCTGGTCTACGTTGGTGGACTCAATCAATCTTCCGTACAAGTCCTTATCAATCTGTATCTGGATCATGGATCGGTGTCTGGTAATGCCGTCTGCCGTATCGTTCCTGGCACCGCCGTTTTCTGCGGCTGCTTTCTCATAGGCGGAGCGTGTGACATAGACTGTACTGCCGTCTTCCGCGGTTGTTGTATAGTAATTGAACGCGACACCGGTAAATTGTGTTTCTTCACCAAGATCGCTGACCATCATTTCCTGGATATAATCATCGGTTCTGCCGTCCAGTACAGGCAGGAATGCCGAAGATTGGTCAGTTTCATCCTGACTGATTGCGAAGAACCAGTTAGGGGTATTTGTGGCTATTGTATAGCCATTTTCATCAAAGACATAGATTGCGTTGATATCGTTGATATCGCAGAGTTCCTGCAGTCCTGCGGAAAGAGCAACAGACTTCAGAGGATTCCCTTCATCATCCGTCAGATACTGTTTATCTTCAGCCTCATCATAACCAGTGTGGTAATTCGCAGAAGGGGCATTCAGGATGTCCGGACGTTCTTCCAGGATGAAGGAGATGAGTCTGGCTGTGGACAGCATCCTGTCATTGTAGTAATTCCGGATGATTTCACGGCTTTCCTGGCTTTCTTCGTATCTTCCGATAACTTCCTGCAGGGCAACTTCGGATTTTTCAATACCCTCAGAGACTTCCAGCAGCGTCTGGGTATAGAAGGAGATACCGTACATGACAAAGACACAGATCAGCATTAACGGGAAGATCTTACGGGAAATGGACTTGTCAAAGTAGATCGGATTGCCGGAGTCTTTGCGTAACTCAATACGATCGGTTTGGACAGCGCGGCGGACAAAATCGTTGCGGACAATGATCGTATAGGCCAGGCAGACGATCATGATGAAATCAAAGCCCAGGATGGACCAGAACAGAGCATAATGAATATCCCCAAGAATCGTGTCGACAGGGGCGGCAGCACAGACCACGGTATGATCATCCAGAGATCGTGAAAGACAATAGTAACGCTTACCCTTGATCGTCTGGACACCGGTATAACCATCTGCCAGGGCTTCTTCCGTAAGACCGGAAGCAAGAGCATTCTGCCCTGTAAGCATATCTTTATCATCCTTGTAGTAACGGTACAGGTAGTCATCCTTGTTTACCGCAAAGAGGAATCCGTCATTGATCACGGAAGCCCGGCTCAGTACGATGGAGACATCGCTCAGGGATGCGATTTGTTCATCCAGGATCTTTGCGTCAGAACCGGTCACCAACATGTATTCCTGATCATGATACACATACGGCTTGGAGTAGAAATAGAACGTGCCGTACTGGTTCTTTACCAGGACCGGAGTGATCGTGTTATCACTGTTCCGGGTGCCTCGCAGGATCTGGTTAACATTCTCCTGGGTCAGAATACCTCGGACTGCCGGATTCAGACCATACAGGGATACATCCGGAGATACGGCAATCTCTCCGTCTTTGGACATCAGGTACAGATATTTGATCTGTGAACGTTTGACGATATCCGTAAAGATATCGGAATGAATATCCGGATCCACGTCTTCCATGGCGGCGAATAACCCTTCGGATAAGACCAGGTCTATATCATCCAGGACGATCTGGTTACCATCGTGATAGGTCTGGGTAAGTTCTTCGGCTTTCGCTGCGTTTGCGGTCAGGATCGCGGTTGTTTCGGTGAGGGCTTGATTACTGTTTTCTTTTTGTTTACGGTAAGCAGCTTCTCTCTGCATTGAACGCATGAACAAGCCGATCAATACTGCGCCAAGCACGATCAAAAGCAGGTTAAAACCCATCTTGGAAAAGAAGTAAGTATTGGCTTTTTTGCGTATTTCCGGTGTGAGTGTTATTTCCTGTCTGACTTCTTCATCCATGCGATTCTTCTCCGGATCATATACAATATATTTTCAGTTTACCACAAGGATAAACGATATATATTGCGAACTTCATGATTCAGCGCGCTTATCCGGATATTAGTTTGAAGTCAGCGGAAATCTCTTCTTCCGGTACCGGGATCTCCGGCGGTGCAGGCGTCGGTTCGGGAGGGGGAGGAGGTGAGTGTACCGGGATGACTGCGGCAGCCGCAGGTTCTGGTGTTTCCTGTTCAGGAGCGAGGATTTCCACCGCCAGCAGGGCATCCGCGGTATTACCGTGATGATCCTTGACTTCATAGCGGATATACCGTCCGGTATCGTTTTCCGTAACCGTGCAGGTGACCTTGGAACGCAGATCTCCGTCTTCTTCATCCCGGGCAGATAACAGATACCGGTAACAGTCGGTGATCTCTCCGTCTTCCACGGTGATTAAAGTATCGGTAAGTGTGATCTTCGGGGGATGGTCGGGAAGGATGGTGATGCGGAGCTGTTTCTCGGTTTCACGGTCTTTCCCGATAACTTTGTATATCACAAGCCTGGTTCCTGTCTCCGCCGCAGTAAACGATTCCGGCAGGATCAGTTCTCCTTCAGAGGAAAGGACATACTTGCCCGGCAGAAATACATCTCCGGAAGATAACGTGATCTCAGTATCCGTTAATACCAGAGGATCTTCTGTCTCTCTGTTCATCCACCGGTATGTGCAGAATCCGGAAAGTATGAAGAAAACCACGGCACAAACGATCTTCAGCATCCTCGCAGGGAAGATCACCGGTAATTCCCGCCCGTACTGGATCCATACCTGGTAATCCTTCATCTCGTCCACGGAAAGGCCTGTTTTCGCGATCTTTTTCAGTTCCCTGGAATCTAATCCGTCTTCCAATGCCTGACGCAGGAACTGCATCTGAAGATAATTAAAACAAGGTCTGGCATATAACCGGATCTCCTGTTCAGAGAGACCATGTTCTCTCCCGGTCAGTATCTCCTTGTACTGGAGATACGTATATTTCTCTTTCTCATCCCTCACACTATTCATATAGTGTAAATTCTGAGAATTCCCCGAAAAAAAGACAGTTTTCACTGTCTATAACAACTTGATACACAACATCGTCATATCATCGAACTGATCATTCCCGGAAACAAACTCATCCACGGATGCCTTCACGGTCTGGATGATCTGTTCCGCGGACATCTCCCCGGTATTCTCAAAGCACTTCAGCAAGCGCTCCTCCCCGTACAATTCGTGTTCTGCCGTGTCTGCCTCGGTAACCCCGTCGGTATACAGATAGAGGACATCTCCGTGGTTCAGTGTGAGTGTATTCTCCTTGTACACCATACCTTTCATTCCGGCCAGCACAAAACTGTTCTTTGTCCGCAGATACTCCGCCTTACCACCCTGTACGATCACGGGAGGATTATGTCCGGCACTCGCATACGTCAATTCGTACGTATTCAGATCCAGAATACCCACCCACAGGGTAATAAACATCTCAGCTTCATTCCTTGCGCATAACGCGTTATTGGCGACCACCAGGGCAGGGGATAACTTGTGCAGGTCCCGGATCACGTTCTGCAGGGTGATCTTGGCATTTGCCATAAATAACGCGGCAGGAACACCTTTCCCCGAAACATCCCCGATGAGGAGAGCCAGATGATCACTGTCCACAAAGAACATATCGTAGAAATCTCCGCCGACTTCCTTTGCCGGTTCCATATATCCGCTGATATCCAGTTCTTTTCTTCCCGGATATGTATCCGTGATCTGGGGAAGCAGGGAATACTGGATCACCCGGGCAACTTCCAGTTCCGACTGGAGACGATTTCTCTCCCGGGAGATATTGCGCTGTGCCCTGGTGTAGCGGATGATTGTCATCATCAACATGAATCCCAGGGAATTGACCACGATAAACGGAATGGCAATACGGGTGACGATCCCGTACGCTGTACTGAACGGTTTTACCATGACCAGGACAACCAGCAGGTGGAAAGCTTCCATACAGGTACTGATCAGCAATGCCCGGTAAGGTTTAAACACATAATCCGGAAATTTCTGGGCGATCAGCCCGCACATCAGACCGATACTGCAGGTGGCCACAACACACGCTCCGGCTGTGATCCCGCCCATGGTAAGACGGTGGATACCACAGATCAGACCCGCAAGCAAACCTCCGTAAGGACCACCGATAAAGCCAGCCAGCATCGGTCCTGTATCCCGTACGGAGAGGATGGCGCCGTCCATGGCAATACCGGAGATATTCCCGTAAATACCGAAAACACCTCCCAGAACACCCGCAAACAGGGCATACTTCCACGGGTCATCTCCTTCTCTCAGTCTGGACACATGGTCACTGGTGCCGACAAACGCGGAAACAAGCAGGATCACCGCAATCGTTCCGATCATCTGAGAAAACATTGTATTCAGTTCTGTTAACATAATTCTCTATCCTGAAATTATCATACCGCATAATCCCTGAAGATAAACAAAAAATCCCACGAATGAACTGCACCCCAAAAGTTGAACAACAACTTAAGGGGTGCAATTCAATACCGGGATTCTTTATATTTGTACTTCTTCAGTTTTTCATCTCTTCTTCCAGAACACTGATCACATCCAGGATCTTTTTCCACGAGATATTCGCTTTTTCCTTCGCCATTTCCTGCCTGTACTGCGCGTTATCCTCCAGACTGCGGGCCATGACATAGGCGTGGTAATATCGACCGAAAGCTTCGTACTGGGATACATCTACAGAAAGCTCATCATCGGCGTAAGTGTTGACGACAGCTGCGGTGTAGATCTTCTGGTAATTACCTTCATCAAAATAGTCATTCAGGGTGCTTAAGCCTGTACTTCTTGAACCGTACATGACCTGTCTGCGGATATCCTTGAACAGAGTGAAACTATTGATGAAAAGGATGAACATCAGCACTAACGCCAGGATTCTGGCAAAACCTATCCATTTACTTCTCATTGTTCAACCTCTCATTCACCAGGATCAGAAGAGATGATTCATTCAGATCCTTTATTCCGGCGATGTCTTCTTCGGTAAGATTCAGGTAGTTCCTGAGGAAGCCGTTGACTTCCGTATTGATCTTATCCATATGGAAGCGGACAGTATCACTGTTGTCTCTCTTTTTCAGTGAGGTGTATTCATCTTCATAGTCTTTGATGGCCTGACAGGTCCTCACCAGGGGATCTCCGTAGGTATCACTGCCGTATAGATACTGGGTCATGGTTTCGATCATCCGGCTCTGATAGTTCGCAAGATACGAGATCTTACTGTAGTCTTCGTAATCCCGGTAGGAGAGGGAGAACTTTTCCATAAACAGGTCCATCTCGATGTATTCGCCTTCTTCCAGGAATTCATCCAGCTTGGTTTTGATCTCCTTCTCCGTCATCTTGCCGGCAATGATCCGTTCGGCGATATCATAGCTCGCTTGGTGCATCGCGAAGACCACCAGGTTGGCAAGCAGAAGCATCACCAGGATGACGAGTATACCGTAGCCTTTCTTGCTTTTCTTTACCTCCGCGGCAACTTCCCGGCTGGTGTTCTGGAACTGTTCATCCAGTTCCTGCAGCTTTTTCAGGTGTTCCTGTGCTTCAAGATTGGGTTCTCCGCAGTAGGGGCAGAAAGCCTCGTTCAGGGAAAGCGGTGCTCCGCATTTTTTACAGTTAACCATTTCCGCCCTCCTTCACATACTCTTTCAGAAGACTGCTGTCCACATAGCCGTAGGAGTCTGAACATTTGTCATAGATCTCTTCGAGCTCGGTGTAGGGGTATCCCCGGCTTTCAAGCTTGGAGATCAGCCCGCCCCTCATCTCCGCGTATTCATTTTCATCTACCCGGTTCATCCCGTTATAGCCGGTATAGTACTCAGGATAAAAGATGAACTGTAACATCTGCTGGAGCTGGTATACCTCCAGACGTTCTTCCGCCTCGAGCTTCTCGTAAGCGGACTTCAGGGTATAAGCGGGATAGCGGGACCAGTTCCGGACGGCGCCGGACTGCTGGTAATACATCTTTTCTATTGTCTTGTAGTCTCCGTGATCATAGGCTTCGTTGAGCTTATCCAGGTTTTCATCCATCCATACGATCTCTTCATAAGCTTTCTGATCGTATTCCGGGTCATTGTAATAGTTGACCTGTGCTGTACGGGAAAATCCAAAAGCAATCCCGATGATTGCGGCAATGATCACCAGAGAGCGCAAAAGGGAAGATAAGATTATCCTGCTAACGGACTTCTGCACATCTTCCTTCAGTCCGAACATGGAATCGATCAGGGAAGAAATCTTCATCCGGAATTCCGCGTAGGCACCTCTCTGATTCATCGTGCCGCAGTAGGGGCAATAGCTGAGTTTCGCATCGAAGACCGCCCCGCAGTTTTTACATCTGACTTTACTCATGATATCCTTTCCGTGCGTTATTTTACTGTTTCGGTTATTATATTTGGCTTTTGTGCATATGTCCATAGTCATTGTGAAGTACAGTCTGGATATGAAAAAAGCCCGGAATATGGATTCCCAGGGCTTTTCCCATCTCTTTTGGCTTCGATTAACGCTTACTGTACTGAGGAGCTCTTCTCGCACCCTTGAGACCGTATTTCTTACGTTCCTTCTCACGTGCATCACGTGTGAGGAAGCCTGCGGCCTTCAGTGTCGGACGGTAGTCTGCACTGGCTTCGAGGAGTGCTCTGGCGATGCCGTGACGCATAGCGCCGGCCTGGCCTGTATAGCCTCCGCCGTTAACATTAATCTTGATGTCAAACTGACCAACAGTTTCCGTTAATACAAGGGGACTGTTTACGATCATACGTAATGTTGCCTGCGGGAGGTACTCTTCAAGAGTCTTTCCGTTGACTGTGATTACGCCTGTGCCCGGAGTCATAAAGACACGAGCTGTGGATTTCTTACGACGGCCGGTACCTACATAGGTAACAGCTGCTTTCTTCTTCGCTGGCATTCTTTATCCTCCTAACCTTTGATCTTGAGCTCAATTGGCTTCTGAGCTGCATGCGGGTGTTCCGGGCCTTCGTAAACAAATACATGTTTACGCATGACGTTGCCTAACTTTGTGTGAGGCAGCATTCCCTTGATTGCTTTTTCTACCCATTCAACTGTGTACTTTTCACGCATTTCCTTTGTGGAACGTACCTTGAGTCCGCCTGGGTACATGGAATGGGAGAAGTAGAACTTCTTCGCATCCTGGTCGCCGGTGATCTGAATCTTGTCGGCGTTGATTACGATGACGTAGTCACCGCAGTCGACATTCGGTGTATAAGTAGGTTTATGTTTACCTCTTAATACAGAAGCTACTTCCGAAGCAAGTCTTCCCAGGGTCTGACCGCTAGCATCCACGACATACCACTGACGAACAACTGTGCTTGGTTTTGCCATCGTTGTTTGACGCATAATTTTATCCTCCATCTGTAGTTTCCGGGGCTACATTGGCAGGTGTGCCGACTAACATAATATTATTCAGAGAAAGACAAGTCAATTACTTTTTTACTATATATAGGAGGAGGAAGGTTTTTTGTGTAGGAGGATGGGGAGAATAAGGGAGGAGAGAATAGATCTTGAATGTTTTGAAGATAAAGAGATTCAGTTGAGTATATGTGAAAGAGAAAATGAAAAACTATAGCATTTCGTTACGGCGAATAGCTGTTTCGCCATCGCGCATTGATGGTTAGTACCTGGAATGATATAATTCTCTTACTTATTTTGGCTTTTTGTGTACTTTAATTTGTATAGGAGGATCATTCATGAATGGTTATATGACTACAAAAGAAGCAGCAAAAAAGTGGGGTATCAGTCAAAGACAGGTTCAATACCATTGCAAAAAGAATAGAGTTCCAGGCGTTATGATGCATGGAACATCTTATATGATTCCGGAAAATGCCAGTAAAGGTTGTTGTATTTGATGGAGTTAGAGCAGAAGAAAGCTCGAGGCGGGCAAAATATGACGAAGTTAGTGTTGGAGCAAAAAACATTTCTCAAATCAATGCTAGCCCTATACACAAATGGAACAATGCGGAAATATACTGCTATTTATTAAAAAACAAGATCATTTTGAACAATGCATATAGGAAAGGTTTATTTCGGGTTGGTTGCATGGTTTGCCCAATGTCATCTGATTGGTATGATAGTATAACTGGCATATGCTATCCCAATGAGAACCGAGAACTAAGAACAATTATTGAAAATTATGTAGCTAATGCTAAACCGGAAAAAGAAAAGAAAAAATATATTGAAAATGGAGGCTGGAAAACTCGTTCTGGTGGCCGGGATTTACCAAATGGAGGTAATCGTGTGTCGGAACATATAGGAGATAACACCATTTCTTTTACAATGAAAGAGCCCCTACAAGACTGGCTTGAGGTTTCAAAAATTCTAGGTGTTATCACTGAGTTTAGTTTCTGTCATGTTTTCGAATAATGAAACTTTAATAACTAAACGTGCAATAACTAACCTTTACGTTAAAAAGAAACCCGAAAAAACACTTGCTCCTGTAAAAGTAGAACATGAAAATATAGAGACAAAATTTGTTACTGCAAAGAAAACATCTTCTGAGCAAAGCAAGCCTATAAGTATAACTGCACATACCGAAAGGGAACTTAACGCCAAGATGGTTTTATTTTTTGAAGTCAATGATGATCAGATGAACAGAGTGTTAGATAAATCAAAAAAAGAAAAAAAGGTTATAATTCAAGGCTTAATAAAAGAAGATTACATTCAAGGAAAATCGATGGTTGTTGATACATTTGTTATATTTAGCTCTAGGAGGTGTTACAGTTGTAAGTTGTCGAATGAACAGTTGATATTCAGAAAGGTTAATGATAGTTTTCAATATAAAGTTACACTTTCTGGTTTACATCAAGATGGTATTGAAAAATATTATCGTAATTATAATCGTTTACTGTTTTCGGGAGTTGACCAAACTGGTAGGTTTAAAGTCTATATCACTGGGCGGTCACCATTAATAAAGAATAAAAAGTAATACACACCATTAGGAGGTCTCTCATGTCTAACAATTCATTTAGTAACACTCCCTCCACACTCCGTAAAAGATATGCTCGTGTCCGTATCCAGGCATACACCGGTGGTATGCGTAAACAACTGGAATTCCAGCTGGACAAGCACATGTCCGATGCCAGATTATTTATCAACCGCTGGCCTGTAGAAACCGAAGTCGACGCAGATATACTTCCCATCCTGGAACGTAATCAGGCACAGTTCGAAGTCCTCGAAGAATATGAGAAAGAGATCCCTGTAGAGAAACCCAAAGAACCCACACCGGAAGAACTCGCAGCACAGAAACGTGCTGAAGAAGAAAGAGAGAAACAGTTTATCTACAGTGATTTTGCGAATAAGTTAGACTTGTTCCTGGATATGGATGATGAAGAGCAGGAACTTGTTCTTAATATGAGTGAAGAAGAATTTGAAGCTTATATGAATGAAAGAGAGAGCAGGGAAGGATAACAGATTCGAACCTGTCTTATCATAAATCATGGTAAAGAAACACCGGCACAAAGCCGGTTTTCGTATATAATTCTCTTATTGGAGTATTACTATGGAAAACATTGTTTTGGATCATATACAGAATCTCAGAGATCTCTCCGGCAGTACAGAGAAGATACGCCAGAACCGTATCCTGCGGGGTCCCTGTCTTGACCACATGAGTGAACAAGATATCCATGTATTACGTGATATCTGTCATCTCTCCACGGTCATTGATCTGCGTACAAACAAAGAAAGAACCGAACGTCCGGATCATATCATCCCCGGTGTAAGATACCTGCATCTGCCGATCTTCGAAGACCGTATCCCCGGGATCTCCCATGAGAAGGGTCATAATGATCCCGCACACTTTGATATGGCCTACTTCTACCGTCAGACCATCACCGGTGAATTCCTGGACAGGGTAAGAGAAGTAGTACGTACGATCATCACCCTGCCGGAAGAAGGCTATGCTGTGCTCTATCACTGTACGGAAGGAAAAGACCGTACAGGAATCATTACGGCGATTCTGATGATGATCATGGGAGAAGACAAGAAAACGATCGTCACGGATTATCTGTATACCAATCATGTGAATGAGCCTAAGGCAGAACGCTATTATCAGATGGTACTGGAGAAGACCGGTGATATCCGTCAGGCTGAAGGCATCCGTGATGCCTTCATGGCCAGAGAACGATATATTCAGGCATTCTTTGATGGTATTGATGAAGACTGGGGCAGTATAGATACATTCCTTCAGGAAGGTCTGTTACTATCCGAAGGAGAACTGGAATACTTCAGAGATAAGGTTTGCCACGAGCAGTGAAAGGAACATGCCTGTATAATTAAACGGGATCTGTTATAGATCCCGTTTTACTTGCTGTCAGTGTCTGCAGATACTGCTGCACTAATCATCAAAGCTGTATTCTTTTTGTTCACTGGTATTGTGATCCGTGATGGTAATGGTCCTGTGAACATGATCAATCTCGTAATTTTCTGCCAGCCAGAATTTCATGAATCTTCTGTCCTGAACCTGATACTGTTCTTTATTCAGCACATCAGTTTCCGCATAGGTAAACCGGTCAGCCGGAAAATCTCCGTAATACGATCTCTGTCTGTCATCCATACCGAAGAAATACAGGCTATCCGGGTACTGGGTCGCGTATGTCGGATCTACGTGATAATACTTCCCGTCCAGGCATACCAGTGCCCAGACATGCGCCTCACTCTGATCCGCATTGAGTGATGAACATGGTATCGCATTGATTCCTGCCTGTAACAGATAATAGATATACTCGGATACGATTTCCTGACAGATCCCGGTATCTTCCATGATTGCCCGGAACGATCGTATCTTCAGGGAATCCTCCAGTGTATACGCATCGTCATACCGGTCTTTTCCTGCTACAGCTGTGTACAGTTCCATCGCTTTTACATAGTCCGGTTCATCGTAAGGAACGGCTGTACAGATCACTTCTGTTACTTTTTCCTGAAATTCCCGTATCTTGTCTTTTGTCTCTTCTTCATCATACCGGTATACAAGATGACATATTCCGTCAGAGGTATATGTACGCTCCGGATCAAGCAGTTCCTGTGCAGGCGGAAAACAGGAAGAGGATATCGAAAGCAGCTGATGGAATCTTTCATCCGAAGGGCAGGGGAAAGTACTCTCAACGGATAATACAGCGTCACACAGCGCGTAGAACTCTGTCTCAATCTCACTGCCGTAAATCGTCAGATACTCCGCAGAGATCACATTCGGATCAAATGTGTACCGGTATTCTGCAGGTTCTTCCCCTGACCTGTACCGTTGTCTCTTCCGGTATATCCGGGGTGGCTTGTACATTATTCTCCGGTACGCTGACACATCCCGTGGATAAGACAGCCAACAAGACGATTACCGGTATTTGTCTTCTTCTGCTTTCCTGCATATATCTCCTCAAAGGTTAACCCTATACGTCATCAGTTCATACATATATACTCTGATAAAGAATAACTCATCCACGATCAAAAGATGCCTGACTGCTTTCCTTCAACTGTTCCAGGAAGAGATTCACGGCAGGGGTGAATACCTCATACTTCTTCCAGATCACTGTACCGGGTTGTGAGATCTGGTTCTCGATCGGCCGGAAGGTCAGGGGACTTTCTCCTGTAGTGTTGATCAGTCCGTCAAAGCCAATCGCGTAACCGACGCCGTCTTCCACAAACAGAGACGCGTTATAGATGAGGTTATACACGGTAACGATATTTATTCCGGCAAACGCGGGATCTGACGCGATCAGATCTTCGGCTGCGCGGGGAATGATCAGGGGAATGTGTTTCAGGTCTGAGATCATGATGGTTGTCTTCTCCGCCAGCGGATCTTCTTTTCTCATCAACAGGCCGAGCTTGTCTTCTTTGGGCAGACGTATGCCCTGGTACTGGCTGTGATCGTAGTCGGTAAAAATGAGAGCGATGTCGATCAGTCCGTTATCCAGCTGGTCCATGAGATCTGCGGTATCTCCGCTGGTGATATGAAAACGGATATCCGGATAGGATTGATGGATATTCCCGGCAATCCTGGAGAGATGATGGAAAGCAAGAGACTCTCCGGCACCGATGTGAATCTCACCGGCAATCTTGTCTTGTGCTTCCCGGATCTCACTTTCCGTGATCTGCATGAGCCGTACCATTTCCTCCGCACGTCTGCGCAGGATCATGCCTTCTTCCGTCAGCTTGATCTTACGGCTTCCGCGTTCAAACAGGGTTACACCCAGTTCTTCTTCCAGGTCCTTGATTTGTCTGGATAATGCCGGCTGTGAGAGATGAAGGGATTCTGCGGCCGCAGAGATATTTCCTTCCCGGATGATTGCCAGGTAGTACTCCATGATGTGGATATCCATAAGTAGATCCTCCCATGTCATTATTGCATAGATACATATGAATTATAAGTATTTGTGCATAGTTAAAACATGGATTATGATATACAGCGTAGAAAAGCATATTTCCACAAATCGGGAGGATAACCTATGCAAACGATCACAAATCAGACATTTGACGCCGAAAGAGCGTTATACGGAAGCACACATCTGGAGACGGTAAACTGCCGTTTTGACGGACCGGCAGACGGAGAGAGTGCCTTTAAGGAATGCCGTGACATCGTCGTAAAAGACTGCTTCTTCAACCTGAGATATCCTTTCTGGCATGACCACGGACTGAAGATCACCGGCAGTGAGATGACAGGTCTCTGCCGGGCAGCACTCTGGTATTCTGAGGATATTGAGATCACGGATACGAAGATGTTCGGAATCAAGGCACTCCGGGAATGCGCAGATGTAAAGATCCGGAACTGTGAGATCATCTCTCCGGAATTCGGCTGGTCCGTTCGCGGAATCGAGATGAAAGATTCCAGCGCGCAGAGTGAATACTTCATGATGCGTTCTGATCATCTGAACTTTGACAATGTGAAGTTCCAGGGCAAGTATTCCTTCCAGTATATTGAAGATTCTGTGTTTACCAACTGTAACTTTGATACGAAGGATGCGTTCTGGCACGCGAAGAACGTCGTGGTGAAAGACAGTGTCATCAAAGGGGAATACCTGGCGTGGTACTGTGAGAACGTGACATTTGAGAATTGTACGATCATCGGTATGCAGCCGTTGTGCTACTGCAAGGGATTAAAACTCATTAACTGCCGGATGATCGACTGTGATCTGGCTTTTGAAAAGTCCGATGTTGAAGCAGTAATCCTGTCTTCCGTAATCAGTGTCAAGAACCCTCACAGCGGAACGATTACCGTGGAATCCGTGGGTGAAGTAATCAAGGATGATCCGGAAGCCAAGGGTCAGGTAGTGATCAGCGGAACAGAGAGTAAATAAGCGGAGGAAATCAGGATGAAATACAGAGTAAACAGGAAAACAAATGACAGGATCAGTGAGATCGGATTCGGCTCCTCCTACCTGTTTGAGGCAGGCATGGAAGAGGGTGTAAAAGCACTCCGCAGAGCGTATGAAGGCGGAATCAATTATTTTGATCTTGCGGCAGGGGATGGTGCCAGTTTCCCAATCTACGGGGAAGCGCTGAAGGATGTCCGCAAGGATATCTTCTACCAGATCCATTTCGGAGCGGACTACAGTAAGGGAACTTACGGATGGTCTCTGGATCTGGATACGGTCAAACGTTCAATCGATAAACAACTTACAGAGCTTCATACAGACTATATCGACTACGGGTTCATCCACTGTCAGGATGAGGTTGATGACTGGAGAACCTACCTGGAGAACGGGATCTATGAGTATATTCTGGATCTGAAGAGACAGGGTGTAGTGCGGCATATTGGTCTTTCTTCCCATACCCCGTCCGTGATCCGTACGATCATGGATGAAGCTTCCCTGGATATGTTGATGTTCTCGGTCAATCCTGCCTATGATTACGGCCAGGGTGAATTTGCCAACGGTGGTGTGGATGAGCGTGCGGAGAT
>JAFWFE010000094.1 GCA_017512555.1 Solobacterium sp.
AGGCAATGCATGACTATATCCGTTACTTCAATAACGATCGTATCAAAGTCAGATTAAAAGGCCTGACCCCGATTGAATATCGGACTCAAGCCTTACTTACCGTTTAGAATTTAACCGTCCAACTTTTGGGGGTCACTTCATATGATATGCGGGATTCATTTGTTTATGTGGTAACGTGTATTACTTCAGAGGTGTTTTGGTAATCTTGAAGGTGATCTTCTTCGTGCCCCAGTATTCACCTTTACCTCTGATCGTCATGGATGCTGTACCAATCAGCCAGTTGTTACGGATATCGATGATTTCGTAGTCTTCTTCGCCAAGTATAACTTTTCCAATGGTGACGGTGATCGGTGGAACAATATCCCAGTTATCACCGAGATAGACAGCTTTACTGCCATTGACCTTTACCTTTGCGGAAGAAATCTTCTTTGCCTTGGTAACGATCCGGTAATTCATATGGATCCAGTGTTCGTCTTCGTCACCGCTGTAGGTGTAGTTGGAGTTGAGCATCCGGACATGAGCCGCAACGTGGATCTCTGCTCCGAGCGGCACCTTCGCGCCATCCGGAATTCGTTCATCCATGGAGTGAATGATCACACCTGTGTCATCATAGACATTTGCGGCATAGAAATACTCTGTTTCCAGGATCTGGTAATCTTTTCCTTTCTTCAGTGCTTTACCGTTGTCATAGATGACAGGTACAGATTTCCAGTAATTTGCCTTACCCTTTGCGTTGTATACAATATCCGCTGCCTGCGCATCTAACGGTGATCTGTAGTCGTGCATATACTCCAGATCTGCCTGCACGATTTTGAAGGTAAGACCTGTATCCAGAGTTCCCTTGTAGAAACCTTTACCCTTGATCGTTACAGAAGCGATGGATCCCAGAGTCTTATTGTTCTTGTAGGTGACAGTGTAGTCTTTGCCCAGGGAAAGTTCATGTTCAGGATTCCACGGCATTTCAACAATTACCCGGATTTCCGGTTTTGCGCCGGAGGAAGAATACTCAGCAGTATTTTCAGGACCATCCATGTCACGGAAGGAGACGTGGAGTCTGCCGGAATTCTGCAGCTCAGCCAGATCTGCAGTTACGATCTTGACCGTCTTTGTGATCTTCCCGGTATAGCCTTTCTCCGGTCTTCCTTCGAAGACAACCTTGAAGGAACCAAGTCTGCCGTTATAGTTGTCAATATAGACGTTATAGTTTTCCGGATCGATTATATTTCCTTTTTTATCCGTCAAGTGGATGGATGAAGCATTCCCGTCTACCGCAAGTTTGTTCATGTCCGGGTCCCAGCGGAAATTCCCTTCCTCATCTTCCCATTCACTGAAAAGCTGGAAGTAATTGTGTTCATTCAGAGCTACAGAGGTAACAAGCCCTGTAACAGCTGCGGTTTTCGATGTAAGATTCAGTATCGGCGCAATCTTGAATGTGAACTGCTTAGTACCCATTACAGCATACGCTTCTGAATGGTTTTCTCTTCCAAACATCTCCAGAGTATTCGTTCCGGCTTTCAGATCCCAGGCCCAGGTGTCAAAGTCCACATCCGGCTTTAATACCTGCTTGCCGATCTTCACCTGGATCTTACCCTCAGTGAAGAGCTTGATGATATCCTGAGGATCGTAACCATCATGGTATTCCAGTTTCAGTGTTCCAAGCGACTTGGATAACTTTGCGGAAGCCATGTTGAGCAGGGGAACCGGTGAATTCTCACTGTTGAATACCTCGATCATCGGCATCACACGCAGACAGTAATCCTGCAGTTCATTGCTTTCAAGATCCAGAGTATCCAGACTGAAACCGGATATCTTTGTGCTGGTGTCTTTTGGTACGATCAGGACACGATAATTCTTAGAATTGTTAACCGGAATCTGTGTGATCGGTGCATCGTAGGATTCGTGATATTCTTGTTCAGATGCACTGATTTGATCAATCGGCAGATACATGACGGTATAATCAGTATTTGCTTTCAGGGCAGTCTTCTTCCCGCTCGGGGAAATCAGAGAGACACTGAGCTTCGGTACGACGGATTTTGTCTTGCTCGTCGTAACAAAACTTGTCGTAGATGCCGTGACAGAAAGCTGTGCCAGACGATCATCAAATACATCCACAGGTGTCTTTACAATGGAGAATGCCTGAGTATAAGACTTGGTGTATTCACCCATACCGCTGATCTTGACTGTCGGATGTTTCTTGGCAGTAGAAAGGGCAGGATTAACGTTGTTGGAGTAAGTAACCTTGTAATCCAGTCCTTCACCAAGCTGGTGTGTTCCGTACCATACCCGGATATCTTCAAAAGTGATCTTATCCCCGGTGTATAGTGCTTCATCCGGAATACCGAAGACGTGCAGGGTGCCTTTCAGGTCTGTCAGTGTCAGGTTGTTGTCAATAATGTATTGCCTGTAGTCATCATCCCAGATTCCGTCAAAGGAATCATTTTCAACATTCAGCTTCACACAGAGCAGATCAGATGTTGCCCATCCCTGTTTTACAGCTGCTGCTGCGATCCACATTCTGCTTTGGTCAAAGTAAGGGGAGTCAACCTTGAGGAAACGGTTGCAGTAAAGCTTGTTTTCCGAGGCAAGCAGTTCTTCCGCGGTTGAGGGCATACCTTCCGGCATGGTGTCATCTTCAGTGTAGAAGACCTGGTACCAGATGTTTGGAGCATCACCGTTTTCAAGATCCAGCCAGATATCTTCATTGTTACGCCAGATCCTGTTCGGGTCATTGAACTCTTCCAGACGCCAAGGTGCCCATCTTAGTTGTTCCAGACCTCGTACATCGACATGTGTCCATGAGTCAGTCCAATAATTGGTTTCGCTGTTTCTGGAAATAAACCGGATCTGTGCCTGTCCTTCTCTTACAGGTCTTACGCGATAGATAAACTGTGTTCCGTCATTGTTCTGAGAAATCTTTTCAACAGTGAAAGGCCAGTCCTCCGGATCTTCCATCGGGAAGTGGTCTTCCTCGTTTTCACCGGTATGCCAGACTTCCCATACGGGTTCATAACCTGCAACCTTACCTTTCAGTGTTACGGTGATATCGCTGTAGCCTTGTTCTGCCGCACCTTCCACATAGGTGAGAGGGAAGTAGTCCTTGTCAGTGTTGACAAAGCGGGTAACAGTGATCTTTGTTGTGGCTTTTACTTTTCCTTCTGAGAAGGTCAGGGTTGCGGTACCTTCCTTGTCGAATGTTTCAAGCATGTACATATATTCATTCCAGGAACTACGTTCGATATGTACGATTGATTCATCGGAACTTGTAAAGGAAATATGGGCAGGATCAACAACATCCGGGTCCGTACTGATCCGGATGGCAGTGTGCTCGTTCGGCTGCATTTCCATCTCGCTGACAGTAATGATTTTCTTTAAGGCAGAATTATCACATACCTTGATACCTAATACACGGACAGATAACTCTCTTGATTCATCGTTAGGATCCTTACTGACAAATAAGACAGGGATATTACCTGGAGATAATGGCCGGATAATGTATTCTGTCCTGCCGAATTCATCCATATTGCCGGTCTTTTCCAGTACGGCGACAGATTCATCAGCAGAAAGGAACTCATAATCCATACCTCTGTTTTTGACCGGACCGTCCGGAGCGAGCCAGACACTCTGCGGTTCAGCATTCTTATCGGCAAACTTAACAAAACTGACGCTTGAATCAAACCACCGGCATACATCGACGTTGATTTCATGCCTTGCGATTTCCTGACCATCCATACGCAGGATCCCTGTCAGATGGACGGGACCGCTGTTATAGGTAAACAGTTCCACTGTGGATCCGTTGACCTCGATCTCAGCACGGTCGTAATTATCAGTTTCCCAGGTGATGTCATCTAACGTGGCACCAGGATAATCCAGAATAAAATCCAATGTGTAATTTTCCCACTCCGGAATGACCATGTCGTTATGACCGAAGGAGAAGATTGTTTTCTCAACAGTAACGTTGAAGGATACGGAGACATCGCTGTTGTTTACATGGAAGGTGATCACCGCGTTACCTTCTTCACTTCCCGGGAAGACCTGGAAGAGATAAGGACTGAGGAATTCCGGTCCTTCCGTCACATAAGCAACTTCCGGATGATCGCTCTCAAACTCAATACGGTCAGGGAGTACGCTTTTCGGTTCGATATCGAGAACGACCCAGAGGGGATCTCCGGATGTTCTGAGATGAATATCCTCCATCGATCCGTTGTCTGTCCGGCGTATTGTGATCGCTTCCGGTACTGCGTTTGGATCACCGACAATGACATCCATGAGGATATTGTTTTCCAGGGAAGAATCCGGATCATTGGGATCTTGCATATGTACTGCCAATACAGTCATGCCAGGTCCGGCAGGAATAACTGTGACAGTCTTTTCATCACCATCACCTGTTACTGTCAATGCAGCAACATTCGGATCTTGCGCATATACCTCGTAATATTTTCCTGAAGCTTGATTAACCGCACGGATATGGAATGTCTGTGATCCTTCGGGACGTTCAAACATCATACCCGGACAATCTGTCTCAAACCAGTTATCCACGTGGACAAGGACAGAATCACTGAGATCACCGTTTTCTGTATGAATCGTACCGGTAATCATTGTTTCACCGGGCATGTCAGTAACAACATACGGGATACCTTCGCGAACCTCAATCCAGGCAATACCCTCATCCTCCGTCGTCCACTCGATATCATCAATTTCAAATTCTTCAGACAGAGAAACTGTCAGTTTATACCCATCGTCATACCATATCGGCAGGTACAACTCTTCGCTGATATGAAACTCCGGTTCTCCTTTTTCCACGGTAACATGGATAACAACATTAACATCACTTCCTTCCATGTAGAAGGTGATATCCGCTGTACCTGCCTTATCTCCGGCATGGATGAAGAACAGGGAAGGAGGTAGTTCTTCAGGTCCGTGTGTCGCATAGGCAACCTCCGGATCTGTACTGCTCATAAGAAGTAAATCAGGAAGGATTGTGTCCGGCTGGATCTCAGCAACTACCCAAGTTGGATCATCACCGGTATGGAGATGAAGTTCCGTAATTTCTTCATCATCCAGGTTGAGGATCTTCAGGTCTTCCAGAACCGCTTCAGGATCACAGACGATGACACCCAGGAAAGTATTGTCAAGTTCTTTCGCAGGATCATTAGGGTCGGTCATTCTGGCATAAAGTTCTGTAGTACCAGGATTAACAGCAGTAACAGTTACTGTCTTCGTATTGCCATCTCCGGATACGGAAACAGAAGCAACCTCAGGATTCATTGAATATACCGTGTAGTTCATCTCCGCTGCCGCATTAATTGCCGTAACGGTAAATGTGATTGGATCACCGCCGGGAGCTTCAAACATCATCCCCGGGATACTTGGTTCAAACCAATGAGCCGTAATAACGTGTACGGAGTCACTGACTTCTCCGTCTCCCGTGTTCAATGTGCCTGTAATGACGGTTTCACCTTCCTGTTTTGTGGAAAGATACAGGACACCATCTTTTTCCTCAACCAAGGCAATATTGTCATCGGTTGTAGACCAAACAATGTCGGCTGCGTTATATCCGTCTGCCAGTGTGAACGGAAATTCGTACTGTTTCTCATACCATACCGGCAGAAATAATTGTTCCGGAAGGTCAAATACAGGACCATCTTCATTGATGAGGAGAGGTTGTATTTCTTTGACTTCTTCAACAACCATATCTGTTGTCTCATCCGTCTCTGTCTCATCCGTCTCTGTCTCATCCGCAGTCTCATCAGGTTTTTCACTGTCGACAAGGACTACGGCTTCCTCCTCGTCTTCTTCCTGTACTTCTTCAGGAACCTGCTCATCCGCGGGCAGTTCTTCGACAAGTATTGTTTCTTCGGGAGTGGTTTCTTCCGGAGGTAGTTCTTCCGCGTGTACCTGCGTGTTTCCCGCAAGCATCATCACCGAAAGAAAGACAGAAATTATCTTTTTGTAAGATAGCCTTTTCATATGATACCCTTTCTGCTTCCAATGCATCTGAAGCTTATAGTTTTCTTACTATAAATATACAGTAAAAACGATATGTATTCACGGTATAAAAGAAATTTGGATGATAATAATGTGTAATATCCGGTATAGAAAAACATGCGTGTGAGATGATGGAAGAACAAACCTTGCACGCCAATATTTTGCAAAGTATAATAAAGCCACATATTTCACATATTCCATACAACATACTTTAATCAAATCGGGAGGGCACATTATGGCAATGGACTATGTTTCAACGGCACAGAAGATCGTTGAAGCCGTGGGAGGTATCGACAATATAGCGAATGCTTCTCACTGTATGACACGTCTCAGACTCGTTCTGAAAGATGAATCCAAGGCGAATGATGACACGGTTAAAGCCATCAAAGGCGTCAAGAGTGTAATCAAACAAGGTGGACAGTACCAGGTCGTTATCGGAAATGAGGTGGCCAGTCTGTTCAAGGAATTCAAGAAACTCGGAAACTTCTCGGATGAAGCACCTGTAGAAAAGAAGGCGGAAGGCAATCCAATCCAGAGATTATTCGGCTTTATCGCCGGATGTCTGACACCGGTATTGCCGGCAATGCTTGGTACCGGAATGGTCAAGGTCCTTTTGACCCTGCTGACAACACTTGGTGTTCTCAGTACAACAGGACCTACATATACGATTCTGTTCTCAATGGCAGACTGTTTCTTCTATTTCCTGCCAATCTTTATCGCCGGGAATATTGCTAAGAAGACAGGACACAGCCAGCCGTTGTATATGGTAATCGGCGCAGCACTGGTCTATCCTAGTATTACAACTCTGATGGGCGGTGCCATGGAAGGTATGCCTTACGGCAGTTTCCTTGGCCAGACATGTACATACATGTTCGGAGCATTGCCGGTCATTAACGTTACGTATTCTTCTTCGGTATTGCCGATCCTGTTAATGACGCCGATCATGGGCTGGGCTGAAGATTTCGCGGACAGGGTATCTCCGAATGTGCTGAAGGCATTCCTGAAACCGATGATTTTCCTGCTGATCTGTACACCGATCGTATTCATCATTATAGGCCCAATCGGTTCTGTTATCGGTAACGGTCTGGCGGCGGTAATTACTGCGCTTTATACAAAAGTACCGTGGCTGACTGTAGGTATTCTCTCCGCCATCATGCCTTTTATTGTCATGACCGGTATGCATTATGCGCTGATGCCTTTGTTTACGGTCAGTATGGCCACCCTTGGCTATGATGTTGCGGTACTGGTGACCATGTTCTGTTCGAACCTCTGCCAGGGCGGTGCTTCTCTCGGTGTGGCAGCGAAGACAAAGAATGTAGAGACACGTTCTGAAGGTATTGCCTGCGGTATCTCAGCATTAGTCGCCGGTGTTACGGAACCTGCCATGTATGGTATCAACCTGCGTTATGTCAAACCGATGATCGGTGCTGTCATCGGTGCCGGCGTCAGCGGACTTCTTGCCGGTATCTCCGGGGTCAAGGCTTACTCCATGGGCGGATCACCTTCACTGATGTCACTGATCACTTTTATCGGCGGAGATAAGCCGTTCCATGGTGTGATCTGGGGCGCAATCTGTGCTGCTGTTGGTATCGCGCTGGCATTCGCGATCACCTTCATTCTCTACAAAGATGAAGAAGAACCGGAAGCCGCAGCCGAAGAACCTGCACCCGCAAAAGAAGCAGTCACCGGACCTGTAGAGATCATGTCACCGATGAACGGAAAGAGAGTTCCTCTGAGTGAAGTCCCTGATGATGTCTTTGCGGAAGGTATGCTGGGACAGGGTGCTGCGATACTTCCTGCGGATGGTAAAGTCTATGCGCCTTGTGACGGGGAAGTTACCCAGACCATGGACAGCGGACATGCGATTGGTCTTACAACAGACCGCGATGTTGAGGTTTTGATTCATGTTGGCCTGGATACAGTCATGCTGGAAGGGAAACCTTTCAAATACCATGTTAAACAGGGACAGAAGGTGAAGAAGGGTGATCTGCTGATTACTGCTGATCTTGAGATGATCAAGGCGGCTGGGAAAGAACTCTACACACCGGTACTGATTACCAATACGGATGACTATGACAGTGTCACTGTGACAGATGCAGAAGAAGTAAAAACCGGCGATCCGCTGATCACTGTTGAATAATATTACCAGGCAGCTCTGTAAAGGGCTGCTTTTTTTGTGTTTCAGGCAGGTAAGCGTCCGGTTGAAATAATGATTGATACGTATTATTATATTCCATAAGTGGAATATAAAAGGGGGACTCATGCTTAAACACGGTATCCTTGGTCTGATTAACAACGGAGATAAAACCGGCTATGAAATCATGACAGTGTTCCGGGATTCCCTGAGTCATTTCTGGACGGCGCAGACAAGCCAGATCTACCGGGAATTAAAGACACTGGAACAAGCCGGATGGATCACTCAGACCCATGTAGAACAAACA
This sequence comes from Solobacterium sp., assembly GCA_017512555.1. Classification (GTDB taxonomy): domain Bacteria; phylum Bacillota_I; class Bacilli_A; order Erysipelotrichales; family Erysipelotrichaceae; genus Bulleidia. Next base: position 8,427 of record JAFWFE010000094.1, read on the forward strand.
GGCAAACCGGATAAGAACGTTTTCTCTATTACACCTGCCGGTCATGATGAATTAGTACGGTGGCTGCGGGAAGATGAAATACCTGCAGGATACAAGAATCCGTTTTTGTTGAAGACCTTTTTCATGGGTGATCTGCCTGTAGAAGAGAATATCGCTTTCTTCAAGATGTTCCGGAATGATTCAGTATTTCCCGATGATGGGAAGGGTGCATCTGCCAACGTGGATCTGTACCGGCAGGCGATAAACCACCCGGAAAAGGCAATCTACTGGAAACTTACAATTGAATTCGGACGTATGTATGAAAAGATGCAGAGGGAATGGTGTGATTATTGTATTCAGGAACTGGAAGAATTCAAGCGCCTGAAAGACGGTCAGGAGTACATAGATGACCAGTACAAAACCACAAAGGAGGAACAATAATGAAAGTAATTCTGTATGACCTGGATAGTCAATTTGATGAGATGGTCAAGTCCAGGTGTGATCTTGCGCTGGCCGCAGATGGAAAATACGCGCCATGCCAGGGATGCTTCGGCTGCTGGACCAAACATCCCGCAGAATGTTTTATGAAAGACAGACTTCAGCAGGTATGCCGGCTCATCGGTAAGGCAGATGAGCTGGTGATCGTCACAAAGAACCTGTACGGCGGTTACAGTACTGCTGTCAAGAATGTCCTGGATCGTTCGATTGGAACGTCTACACCATTCAGTACTTATCGCGGCAGGCAGATGCATCATACTCTGCGTTACGGGAAACACGATCTGTGGAAGGTGGTTGTTTACGGAGACATCAGTGATGCTGAAAAAGACACATTCCGTTATATGGCAGAACGGAATGCGGTCAATGATGGTTATCAACGTTCGGAAGTTGTATTTCTTGAGAATCTTAACAGACTGGAGGAACAATTATGAAAACCATATTCATTAATTGCAGTCCGAAAAAAAGATTCTGCGCTTCTTCGTACTTTCTGTTTCTTCAGCGTTTGTTTGTTCGCGGAGAGAAAGTGAATGAAAAACTGCGTACACCAGCAGACCATGCCCGTATACTGGAACAGCTTCGTGATACGCAGGCAGTCATATTTGGTTTACCTCTCTACGTGGATGGTGTACCTTCCCATGTCCTCCGGTTCATGGAAGGTATGGAAGAATACTGCAGAGAGAATGATCTGCACTTCAGCGTATACTGTATTGCCAACAACGGATTTATTGAAGGACGGCAGAATGAACCGTTAATGCAGGTATTTGAGCACTTCTGCCACAGGGCAGGATTAACCTGGGGTGGTGGTGTCGGTATCGGCGGCGGTGTGATGTTAAACGTAACACGGATCCTGTTTGTCGTGGAAATCGCGCTGCTTGTGTTGAACACAGTACTCAGTGTAGTCAATACCGGGAACTTCTTCCCGAAGGATGCCTGGATCAGTTTTGGTGAGAACGCAGCTCTTCTGTTGTATTTCAACCTGGGGGTTCTCTATTATCTGATTCATATGGGACGGTGTATCGGCAACAGAACGTTCAGCGGCAAGAAGTATACCCGGATCTTGATTCCTTCTTTTGTCTTTATCATCTTTGCGGATATCTTCTTCATCATCACATCAATTCTTGAGGGCGGGATCTTCCGGGGCTGGCTGGCCAGGAAAGAATACAGCGGAGCACAGGGCAGAGCGCACCAGATAAACTGATATCAGAAAAAATACACCGTTTCCGGTGTATTTCTGTATTCTTACTGTTCTGGCTTTTCTTCTGAAGGAGTATCTGTCTCAGGTATTTCTTCTGTACTGACAGGTTTTTCTTCCTCAGTGATTATCTCTTCCGCCTCCTGTACAGGAACAGGTTCCGGAATAGTTTTATTGGAATTCTTTTTGAAAAGGAAGAATCCGGCACAGGCAGCGACCGCCAGTAAGCCGATGATGATGTACAGGGTAATATTCGGAAGTTTCACTTCCAGATGTACAGGTTCACCGGCATCCATTTCCAGCACATCCCATTCCAGAGATTTTCCGTCTTCCGATACAGATGTCGCATTATGTTTCTCGGGTTTCACCGGCAGATTGACATGTACTGTGAAATAACCTCCGGAAGATTTGATAAATGATCCGTAGGTCTTCAGATTTGTCTGATCCTCTTCGGAAAACAACAGAAGATCAACGATATAGAGAGATCCTTCTTTCTTTACCGTTCCCTCACCGGCTTCCACGAAATCTGCCTTGGTAAGATCTGCGTCTTTCTGTGTGAGCACATATCCGGCATATTCATCTTCTTTGTAATCCTCAACAGTCCATCCTTCACTGCGGTATTCTTCCACCTGTTCCGGTGTCAAGCCTAAAGAACCACTGTTACCAGCCACGGAAGACATATCCAAGGTCGCATACAATACGGTAATATCTGCTTTACCGTTCTTTTTTACATTGATATCGATATTGATCCGGATACACCCGGAAAGACTGAATGTCATGACAACAGCGAGTAAAGAACGTAAGAACTTCTTATATTTCATTATACGGATCTCCTTTTCTTACATAATTATACTATTCCGTGATTTGATCTGCAGGTGAATTACGATGAATACAATACTCTGCCTTCTGTATTATTCTTCAAGCACGGATAATCCGGGATATTCTTCGGGATCTCTGGCTGTACGGAAGAAATCTTCGTCTAATTCTTCACAGATGAAGTGGACAAAGTCTGCCGCTGGAGATGCCGGAATATCTTCGGACCAGATAAACCAGGTATCTCTGGTAAAAGGCGTATCCTGATCGCGGTAAAGAGCTTCCTTGTATAGTTTTGGATACCGGGAAGACCAGAAATCACCGAAAACAACAGCACTGCCGAATCCCTTCGTCACCATTTCCAGACAGGTATCCAGAGTTGTCACATCCATGATCACTTCCGGTTTTCTGCCGAAGCAGCTCTTCCACCAGGCATTGATGGTACGCTGGGTAGGAATATCCATATTGTGCATGATCAAGGGAGTATCTCCGAGGTGTTCATGAGAGGTGACAGGTAGTGAACTGACAATATACGCCTGCTGGGTAACGATCTTTTTTCCTGGTAATCTGCCGGTTGGCTGTCCGTTCATGAACCCGCAGTCACATACACCTGTGTTAATGAAATCCCTGACCCCGGAAGATGCCGCGACTTTAATATAAAAGCGGGTATCCGGATGTGTCTCCGTATAGCGGAAAAGGATTTCGGGAAGATGGTAACGGGTAAAGGTGGAATTGGCACAGATATTGATCATCGCGTTTTCCCGCCGGCGGATCATCTGGGCCTGTTCCGTGACACGGTCGATATGGTCAAGAATTTCGGCGGCATTTCCAGCCAGGTATTTTCCCTCCGGTGTAAACAAAATACCACGGTTGGAACGCACAGCGATCTCAACCCCCAGTTCTTCTTCGATACTTCGCAGACGTGCCGTTAACGCAGGTTGGGAGAGATACAGAGATTTTGCGGTTTTGGTGAGATTCTTTGTGTTATAAAGGGATGCCAGGATCTGCCAGTCTTCCGTTTTCATGATCTTTTCCTTCCGTAATAAGATTCCTCTATACCCGAAGTATACCATGTTCAGGATAATCAAAATACTTAAAGGACTATATATAAGTCAGTTATAAACAAAGCTGATTATCAAAACCTTGTTTTTTGAATTATACACATCTCGGTTTCTCTGTTACCTTGAGGGGGAGGAACATATCGATAACTATGTGCATACGACAGAAAGGAGAAGGTCATGATTATTGATCAGAACAGGTGTATCGGCTGCGGTATTTGTACGCTGTACTGTCCTGCGGACGCAATCACTGTCAGGATGAACGCGGAAGGGAAGAGAAAAGCCGAAATTGATCAGAATACCTGTCTAGAATGCGGAAACTGTATCCGCCGAAGGGTCGTCAAATGTCCGGCAGACGCAATCTGTGAATTGCCTGAGGAAGAAAGAAGTATCGGACACAGAATGCGCAGATTCTTCAGCGATCCATCCACCACACATCCTCTGACCGGTGTTCCCGGACGAGGTACCGAAGAAGTCAAGACGAACGATGTTACCGGAAGAGTATGCCGGGGCGAACTGGGAATCTGTCTGGAACTGGGCAGACCGGTACTTGGAACAAGTGTCAGAGAAATTCAGAAGGCAACCACGGCACTTGCGGAATTGGGTGTAAAACTGGAAGACTGCAATCCCTTGTACGATCTGCTGGAGGATCCCGGAAAGGGAACGTTCAAGGAAGAATTCCTGGATGAAAGATTTGTCAGTGCCATTATCGAGTTTACGATCCCCTTTGAAAGAGGGGAAGAAATCCTGAACAAGGTCAGGGAGATTGCGGAAGAAGTTGACACGGTATTCTCTCTCGACATGGTGTGCTGCTATGACGAAGACGGTACGATCCCGGCATTGGAACTGTGTCAGAAGATGGGATTTGAACCCCGTTTCAACTCCAAGGTCAACGTTGGTTTAGGAAGACCGTATGTGATTGACAAGGAAGAAAGAGACAGGAGGAACGCACAGTGACACATTCATTGCACAGAAGAGGCACGTATGAAGAACTGAAGGATGAATACCTTCTGCTGGTAACGATTGCGAATGGAGTCAATAACAGCCCGGATGCCAAGGATAAACTAAGAAGAGTTCTGGATGAAATGTGGGATGTAGGTCCTGTCAATACCGGATCCAACGAGACCGGGACAATTCTCTCCGGAGTAAGTGTAGATGAGATCAAGCAGGGGTTTACCAAAGTACCCAGAATCCGTTGCTGCTTTGACAGTAAAGATAAAATACGGGAAATGCTGAGACGCCTGATCGAGATGGACCTGGGTGTATCGGTTACGATCTCCGGTTCCCGTAAGGATGTGGAAGAACTCTGTCAGGAATTCGGGATCAAACCGCATTCCGTCAATCTCTCACTGCAGGTGTGGGGCAAGACAGATAAACTCCCGGAAGAAGATGTCATGAAGTTTATCACAATGTGCGGGCACGGACTGATTTCCCGGACATTGGTGGAAGACACAATCAACAGAGTAAAGGCTGGAAAGATGACACCGGAACAGGGTGCAGTAAGGATCGGTACACCCTGTGTCTGTGGATTCTTCAATCCGACCAGAGCGATAACACTGCTGCAGAAATACGTACCTGTAACAGGACAAGACTAAACAGAAAAACCGGGAGGTGATTGCCTCCCGGCTTTTATCATCCGCAATACATTTATTCAACAGGGATGAGTGCGGGTATTCCGTATTTTTCAAACTTCCGGTTCAACTGTTCAACCGCAGTATCCGTAAGATTGATCCCATTTGCGTAAGAATTGACCGTCTTCTCGTATTCAATCTCACCCGGAATATAAATACGTGTAACACCTTCTGCTTTCTTCATGCTCCGGATCGATGCCAGATATTCCTGCATCTTTGTACGGAATTCTTCAAGATCCATGAAATGTGCGATATCGATGGCAATGATACATCCGCCGACACCTGCTTTTCCTTCCGGATAGTGGATTGCTTTCACATTCGGGGCATACGCAGAACCTGAAAGCATACCGGCTGCGATATCAATGGCCAGAGCCATGGCAGATCCCTTCGGACCACCTATGGGAAGTAATATACCACGAATCGCTTCTGCCGGATCGGTCGTTGGTCTTCCTTCAACATCAAGTGCCCATGTCTCAGGTATTGTCTTTCCTTCACGCATGGCCTGACGGATCTTTCCCCGGGCTACCGCTGCTGTGGCCATATCAGCGCTGAATGCCGGCTCTTCCCCGGTGTATACGCCAATGGCGAAAGGCTGTGTACCGGTAAACTGTTCTCTGCCTCCCCAGGGAGCCATGGCTGGCGAAGCATTACAGCACATCAACGCGATCATTCCTCTGGCCGCTATCTTTTCCGTGTAAGGACCGAGGGCACCGACGTTGTTCGTATTCCGTAACAGGACTGCAGATATTCCGTATTCTCCGGCTTTGGCGCAGGCAATCTCACAAGCTTTGTCTGCCGCAGCCTGTCCGAGACCATCATTGCCGTCAATGACGCAAACCGCACCGCTGTCAATGACAATATCCAGACGTGTAGGAAGTTCCATCATACCTGCTTCCCGACGGTCACATACAGGATTAATCATATATGAGCCATGAGTCGTAACACCACGGGCATCACACATGGTCATATACCGGGAAACTGTCTCAGCATTTTCTTCGCTTTCACCAAGTGAGATCAACAGTGCATTAAGATTGCTTTTCAGGGAGTCTTTGTCTATTCTCATCACGTACCTCCGCTTCATGTAAAAAACATGGATATGTCCAAGTACAGTGTAGCATTCTCCTCCATATACGGTACAATTCGGATTTGCTATCTCTGTCATAAACAGGAGTTATTCCAGTTTATCTCTGTTTCTTCAGTGAAGTTACAGTATAATACTATCGGAATATAGGAGAGGCAAATCATGAAGACACTGTTTGTCTCTGATCTTGATGGTACATTACTTCGAAGTAACCAGAAAACATCAGAGTATACGAATAAGGTGATCAACACTCTTGTCGAACAGGGAATGTTATTTTCCTATGCTACAGCCAGATCTCTGATCACGGCAAAGAAGGTTACGGAAGGTCTCAGTGCCAGAATACCGCTGATTCTCTATAACGGAGCCTTTATCATGGATAATGTGACGGAAGAAATCATGTATGCGCATTATTTCGGTGTTACGGTCAATGTACTGCTGAACGAATTACTCGGAAACAAGATCTATCCCATTGTATACGCGCATATTGACGGCAGGGAGAAAATGACATTTATTCCGCGTCTGAGTTCAAAAGGACTGAAGACCTTTACCGACAGCCGTAAAGGAGATGTCAGGATAAATCCTGTTGATGATCCGGAAGATCTGCGGAACGGGAATACGTTCTACATGACATGTATTGATGAACCGGAGAAACTGTATCCGGTCTATGAGAAGTATAAAGATATGTATCATTGTGTCTATCATGTCGATATTTATACGCATGACCAGTGGCTGGAAATCATGCCTGCAGAAACATCCAAAGCAGCTGCCATTTCCAGGTTGATGGAACAATTCTCCTGTGACAAATTAGTTGTCTTCGGTGACGGTAAAAACGATCTGGATATGTTTGAAATAGCGGATGAAGGTTATGCGGTCGCAAATGCGGATGAGGAACTGAAGAAAAAAGCTGCATGTATAATACGATCCAACGATGAAGACGGCGTTGCCAGGTGGCTTGAAGAACACTATGTTCAGTATAGGCAATGAGCCTCTGACCAAATGTATAAAAGAAAACCCTGTGTACAGGGTTTTTGTCTGTGAATGATTATATTGCGTAATCTGCCCTCCGGATCAGTTCCAGCTGTAAATCACGGTTCAATTCCGTAAAGTATGCATTATATCCCGAGATACGTACCATCAGATTCCGGTACTGTTCAGGATCCGCCATGGCAGCCCGCATTGTATCGTAAGAGACAACGTTGAACTGCATCTGCATAGCTTTAGCAGGGCAGTGTCCGGTACACTCAAAGCACAGGATACATTTTTTACGGTCGGTGATCTCCGGGTGAAGAGGGGATATGGCATCCTGCGGGCATACCAGCGCACAGTTGCCGCACCGTATACAATCATCCCGTGACACGGATAGTTCCGGACCGGAAGAGTTTGTTTCAGGATTGTGGCACCAGATACAGTGAAGCGGACATCACTTGAAAAAGATGATGGTACGTATACCGGGACCGTCATCCAGACAATTTCCACGGATATCTGTAATCAGCGGTACTTTCATCTTTTCCACTCCTGTAGTTTGTATACATAAATTGGTTGGACAGTCAAAATATTTAATACTGACACTATAGCATACCGTTTCGTGGTTTTCGTACGATTCTGAAAAGATTCCATCTATTCAAATTGACGCATACAGAGAGTAACGATAACATAGAGGTATAGAGTGTCATCAGCAATATACAATCCACCATCATTTCATCATTTATCGTATACGTACAGGAGGAACATGCGTATGAGATATGTTTGCCAGATCTGCGGTTATGTCTATGATGACAGCAGGGAAAAGATTCCGTTTTCAGAATTGCCGGAAGACTGGAAATGTCCTCTCTGCGGGGCATTAAAAGCAGATTTCAAGGCCGAAGAACCAGTAACCGTATCTTCTTCATCCATGCCGAAGTATGAACAGACAGACCTGAAGAAACTCTCTGTCGGACAACTTGCGGCAGTATGTTCAAATCTATCCCGCGGCTGTGAGAAACAATACAAATCCAAAGAGGCAGAACTCTTCCGCCAGCTGGCAGATTACTTTACCGCCAATATACCTCCGGTAAATGACGCGGAGATGGAGAAACTTGCCCAGATGCTTACCGAGGATATCAGCGAATATCCGGCTGTACGGGCATGCGTGGATGAAGCGAAAGACCGCGGTGCTGCCCGAAGCTGCGTATGGGGTGAGAAGGTTACCAGGATGTTATCCTCTCTAGTGGGCAGATATCTGAGGGAAGGAGAGACAATGCTGGAAGGTACAGAGGTGTGGCTTTGTACGGTATGCGGTTTTGTCTATATCGGTGAAACTCCTCCGGAACTCTGTCCTGTATGCAAGGTACCGGCATGGAAGTTTGAGAAGATGGAAGGGAGAGACAGAAGATGAAGAAGTTTGCGGTAAGAAATGTTCGTCTCTGTACAAAGGATTGTCTTTGTCTGTATGTCTGTCCGACCGGAGCTTCCGATACCGAGAACAGTATCATTGATGTGGAGAAGTGCATCGGCTGCGGAGTATGCGCGGATGCCTGTCCCAGTCATGCGATCAGTATGGTTCCGTATGAGTATCCTGCTCCACAGGTGAAAGATGACCAGGTCAGACAGGTACTCTATGATTTCGCACAGCAGAAGTCAGCGGAAGAACAGACTGCCCGCCAGATTGCGGATAATACGGAGCTGGATGGGTTATACCGCCTGATGACAGCCGCCGCCGGATCGATCCGCCTGGTCACGGAAGATATCATGCGTGAAGCAGGATATATGCTTCCGCAGGGAGAGAATACCCG
>JAFWFE010000001.1 GCA_017512555.1 Solobacterium sp.
CGACAATTGCGGTTCTGGAAGTTCCGATGAAGGAAGCCAGCCGTTTCGGTATCATGAATACCGATAAGGATAACCGTATTGTGGAATTCGAAGAAAAACCGGCAAATCCGAAGAGTAATCTGGCCAGTATGGGTATTTATATCTTTACTTATAAGACTCTGCGTAAGTATCTGATCGAAGATGCGAAAAACAAGGAATCCAAACATGACTTCGGACATGACATCATTCCTCAGTACATTGAAAGCGGTAAGAATCTGTTTGCCTACCAGTTCAAGGGTTACTGGAAGGATGTAGGAACCATCGATTCTCTCTGGGAAGCGAATATGGATCTGCTGAATACCAACAACGAGTTAGACCTTGCGGATAATACCTGGAAGATCTATACGGAAGATGTCAATGCTTTACCGCAGTATATCGGACCGGACGCTGAAGTCGAGAACAGCTATATCACCGAAGGCTGTGTCATCGAAGGATGTGTGAAGAATTCCGTTCTGGGAACCAATGTCAAGGTAGGCAAGGGTGCCAGAGTCATAGACAGTGTGATCATGCCTGGTACAGTGATCGGTGAGAATGCGAATGTCACACGCTGTATCGTTGCGGAAAACCTGAAGATCAAAGACGGCGCTAAATACGGTCACAAGAATAGTGAACATATCGAACTTGTGGCAAAGAGCGGGAAATAGGAGATAAACGAGATGAATGCATTAGGAATCATTAATTTTGAAGATAATACAGTAGAAATTGACGGCTTGGGTGAATACCGTCCGGTTCCGGCAATGGTATTTATGGGTCGTTATCGTATCATCGATATCATGTTGAGCAATATGACCAACAGCGGTATCAACAGTGTTCAGGTTTACTGTAAGGAAAAACCGAGAAATCTGATTGAACATCTCGGCAGCGGACAAAGATACAATATTAATTCCAAACGTGGTAAATTACGTGTTCTCTACGGTGAGAAGATGTTCTCCTCTCTGGTATACAATACGGACATTGAGAATTTCCGCCTGAATATGCAGTATATCGAAAGAGATCCGAATCCGTATGTTGTGATCGCTCCGAGTTACTTTGTCTATCCGATCGACTTCACAACGGTACTGAAGCAGCATCTCGATACCAATGCGGATGTTACGGTACTGTATACATCCACAAACGAAGCGAAGACAAGTTTCCTGAACTGCGATACTGTTACCGTAGATAAGGAAAAGAAGATTACTGCCTTCGGCAAGAACCGCGGCAATACCAAGAACCGCCTGATCTCTCTGGAAGCGTATGTCATGAGTAAGTCTCTGTTCATTGATCTGATAGAGAAAGCTGCGAACACTTCTTCTCTGTACTGGTTCAAGGATATCCTGGCGGATTCTGTAGAATCACTGAATATCCGTGGTTATCAGGTACGTGGATATGTCGCATGCCTGAATACACTGGAAGAGTATTACCGTAATTGTATGGAACTGAAACATCCTGGAATTTCCGCACAGTTATTCAAGGCAGACTGGCCGATCTATACACAGACATCTGACACCTGCCCGACACACTTCTCCCGTGAAGGAACAGCGAAAGACAGTGTCATTGCGAACGGATGTATGATCGAAGGCGAAGTCTCCGGATCAATTCTGGGACGTAACGTAAAGATTGAAAGAGGCGCAATCGTCCATAACTGTATCATTATCGGTGAGAATGTCATCGGTAAGAATGTCCATCTGGAAAATGTAGTCGTAGACAAGTATGCGGAAGTAAAGAATATCGATAAGCTTGTCGGCACATATACAGAACCAGTTTACGTAAAGAGAAGAGATCGTATTTAGAGGTATAACATGGGAAGATCTATATTATTCGTTGCCGGAGAAGGCTTACCGTTCATCAAGACCGGCGGTCTGGCAGACGTTATCGGAAGTTTGCCGAAAACTCTGGCAAAGCGGGGACATGATGTTCGTGTAGTACTGCCGCTTTACAGTAAGATCATCGCGAAGTATTACGACCAGCTGGAACGTCTGGGAACCATTCAGGTTCATTCCGGATGGATCGATCAGCCGGCGACTTACTATTCTGCGACTGTGGACGGCGTAGTGTACTACTTCATTGAGCATCAGGGTTACTTTGAAAGAGATGGTCTGTACGGTTATGAGGATGACGGTGAGAGATTTGCCTTCTTCCAGAGAGCTGTACTGGATATGATCTATTTCATTGACTGGTGGCCGAATATCATTAACTCCAATGACTGGCAGACAGGTATGATTCCTTTGATGTGCCATGCCTGCTACGGTGATGATTATCGTTACCAGAACATCAAACATGTCTATACGATCCATAACCTGGCATTCCAGGGCAATTTCGGTGTAGATATGTTACCGAGCTGCCTCGGTCTGGATTATTACTACTTTGATAACGGATCCATTAAGTTTGATACCGGAATCAGTTTCATGAAAGCCGGTATCGTCTATGCGGATAAAGTCACGACTGTTTCTCCGACTTATGCCAATGAAATTCTGAGTGAGAGCTTTGGGGAACGTATGGATTCCATCCTGCGTTACCGCCGTGACGATCTCTGGGGTATCGTCAATGGTATCGATACCAATCTCTGGGATCCGAAGACAGATAAACTGCTGGCAAAGAACTACGATGTACGCAGCTGGGTATCCGGCAAGAAGGCAAATAAGCAGGCATTGCAGGAAGAACTTGGACTGAACATATCAGATGATGTCTGTGTGATCGGTCTGGTATCCCGTCTGACCAGTCAGAAGGGCATCTATCTGATCGCGGACCGCATCCGCGAAATCATGGGTATGAATGTACAGTTTGTTGTTCTCGGTACAGGAGAAACAAACGCAGAGAATGCATTCAAATGGATGGAGAGCGAATATAAGGGACAGGCAGTCTACTTCTGCGGATACAACGAAGAGCTTGCGCACCGCATTTATGCCGGCTGTGATATCTTCCTGATGCCTTCCATCTATGAACCGTGCGGAATCGGGCAGCTGATTGCCATGCGTTACGGGGCACTGCCTCTCGTCAGGGAAACCGGCGGACTGAAAGATACAGTCAATCCGTTCAATGAATATACCGGTGAAGGCAACGGCTTCAGTTTCTGGGCGATCAACGCGGATGATATGATCTATACACTGCGGTATGCCGTAAACGTCTACTACAATAACCGTCCGGGCTGGAAGGGTCTGGTGAAGTCTGCCATGACTACGGATGTCAGTTGGGAAAAGAGCGCAGGAATCTACGAAGAACTGTATTATCAGCTCTGCAACTGGCCGGATTAATTACCGAAGAAGAGACAGTGGTAAGATAGTTTATCGCTGTCTCTTTTATATTGACACCGTGAACGGGCACGTGATACATTACTGAAGAAGTCAGACGAGTCTTTAAGACGATCCGGAGAGATCGGCAAGAGGAGTGTACATTCATTTCATGGTGTTCCTGTGCCTTGCCGATTCCGGTAAGGCTTTTTCAGGAGGTTTTATGCTCAGACAAGTAAAAGTATTCAAACTTGAAAACTATCCTGCATTTACCGATCATGATTTTATTTTCATTGATACTGACGATGATGATCCGACGAGTGAATATGTTGCCTTTCCCGGTTTTACAGATGTACATGTACATCTGAGAGAACCGGGTTTTTCTTATAAGGAGACAATTCACACAGGATCTCTTTCAGCGGCGAGAGGCGGGTATACCACCGTCTGCGCGATGCCGAATCTGAATCCTGTGCCGGACAGTATCGAACACCTTCGGATGGAACAGGAAATCATTGACCGTGATGCGGTAATTTCGGTATATCCCTACGGCGCTTTAACAATAGGAGAAAAGGGACAGGAACCAGCGGATATTGCAGGTATGGCAGAAAACGTATGTGCGTTCTCCGATGACGGGAAAGGTGTACAGGATGATGATATGATGCGCAGGGTAATGCAGGAAGTCAAAGCGGCAGGAAAAGTACTGGCGGCACACTGCGAAGTGGAATCTCTGCTGCATGGCGGATATATCCACGATGGTGCATATGCGAAGGAACATGGCCATGCGGGAATCTGTTCCGAGAGTGAATGGCGTGAAATAGAGCGGGATATCCGGCTTTCTGCGGAAACAGGGTGTCCGTTCCACGTATGTCATATCTCCACAAAGGAAAGCGTTGAACTGATCCGTCAAGCAAAGAAACAAGGCTTGAACGTCACTTGTGAAACGGGACCCCACTATCTGATCCTGGATGAGAATGACCTGCAGGAAGAGGGCAGGTTCAAGATGAATCCTCCGCTGCGTTCGGCAGAAGATCATCAAGCACTTCTGGAAGGACTCCTTGACGGTACAATCGATATGATTGCGACAGATCACGCTCCGCACAGTGAAGAAGAAAAGTCCAAAGGTCTGAAGGGAAGCGCGTTCGGAATCGTAGGTTTGGAAACTGCGTTCCCGTTACTCTATACCGAACTGGTAAAAAAGGATATGATTACCTTGGAGAGACTCGTGGAACTGTTAACGGTGAATCCGGTAAAGAGATTCTCTCTGCCGGTCTATCCGTCCTATTCCATCTGGAATCTGTCTAAAGAAACAGTAATTAACCCGGAGGAGTTTCTCTCCAAGGGTAAGGCAACTCCCTTTGCGGGCAGAAAAGTATACGGGGAATGCCTGATCACGGTACACCGCGGTCAGGTGGTATATCAGAAAGACCAGAAATGTCGTCTTGCGGAGGTGTAATATGGCAAAACGAAAAGATATCAAGAAAGTACTGATTATTGGCTCCGGTCCAATTGTGATCGGACAGGCAGCGGAATTTGACTATGCCGGTACACAGGCATGTCTGGCGCTGAAAGAAGAAGGGTATGAAGTCATTCTGTGTAACTGTAACCCGGCGACGATCATGACGGATACATCGCTGGCAGACAAGGTATATATGGAACCTCTGACCCTGGAATATGTGGCGAAGATCCTCAGGTATGAGAGACCGGATGCGATCGTTCCGGGAATCGGCGGCCAGACCGGTCTGAATCTGGCTGTACAGCTGGATACCAAAGGTGTCCTGAAGGAATGCGGAGTACAGTTACTTGGTACTTCCCGGGAAAGTATTGAACGGGCAGAAGACAGAAAACTGTTCAAGGAGATGTGTGAATCCATCGGCGAACCAGTCATCCCTTCCAAGATTACTTATGATGTGGATGAAGCTGCGGAAGCTGCGGAAGAAATCGGTTATCCGGTCGTTCTGCGTCCCGCGTTTACATTGGGCGGTACCGGCGGCGGATTTGCGAACAACAAAGAAGAATTGCTGGACCTGGCAGTCAATGCCTTCGCACTGTCTCCCGTACATGAAGTTCTGGTTGAAAAGAGTGTCCGCGGATACAAGGAAATCGAATTTGAAGTCATGCGTGATGCCCAGGATACCGCAATCACGATCTGCGGTATGGAGAATGTTGATCCTGTCGGTGTACATACCGGAGACTCCGTAGTCGTAGCGCCGATCCTCTCGCTGAACGAACATGACTACAAGATGTTGAATGACAGCGCCATCAAGATCATTCGTGAGCTGAAGATCGAAGGCGGCTGTAACGTACAGTTCGCATTACACCCGGAAACCAGTGAATACTACCTGATCGAAGTCAACCCGCGTGTTTCCCGTTCCAGTGCCCTGGCATCCAAAGCCAGCGGTTATCCGATTGCCAGAGTAACAGCCAAGATCGCTGTAGGCATGACTCTGGACGAAATCGAAGTAGCCGGAGGAACTGCCGCAACCGAACCGTCCCTGGACTACATCGTCGGTAAATTCCCGCGCTTCCCGTTTGATAAATTCACCACTGTATCCAATGCCCTGGGTACACAGATGAAGGCGACCGGTGAAGTCATGGGTATCGGATCCAACCTGGAAGAATGTATGCTGAAGTCTGTACGTTCCCTGGAGATTGGCGCTGTGCACCTGGATCTGCCGAAATTCAAGAAACAGACAACAGAAGAACTGTATGACTATATCCGTGAATACCGTTCTGATACGATCTTCGCGGTTGCGGAACTGATCCGCCGCGGGGAAGATCTGCAGAAGATCCACGAGATTACGATGATCACCGGATTATTCCTGGAGAGTATCCGTAAGATCACGGATATGGAAGAAAAACTCCGTCAGAATCCGCAGAATCTGGAAGTGCTGAAGGAAGCCAAGATCATGGGCTTCTCCGATGCGTATATTGCCGGACTCTGGAACACAGATGAACTCAGTGTGTATCATCTCCGTGAAGAAAACGAACTGTACCCTGTATACCGCATGGTAGACACCCTGCATACAGGAAAATACATTGCCTACCTGTATTCTTCTTACACCGGTAAGAATGAATCCCGCGTCTCTGACCGTAAGAAGATCGTTGTTCTCGGTGCCGGACCGATCCGTATCGGACAGGGTGTGGAATTCGACTACTCCACCGTACATGCCGTACAGACGATCCAGAACGCAGGATATGAAGCAATTATCGTAAACAATAACCCGGAAACCGTATCCACGGACTATACCTGTTCGGATAAGCTCTATTTCGAACCGCTGACTCCGGAAGATATCATGAATATCATTCATCTGGAACAGCCCGAAGGAGTTATCGCTACTCTTGGCGGACAGACCGCAATCAACCTGGCACAACCTCTGGAAGACCGCGGTGTAAAGATCATCGGCACGAACTGTGAAGCTATCTCCAGAGCGGAAAACAGAGACAGTTTTGAAAAGATCCTGGAAGAATTATCCATTCCTCAGCCTCCGGGACAGGCAGTAACTAATATCGAAGATGGTGTGAAAGCTGCCAACAAGGTCGGGTATCCTGTACTTGTACGCCCGAGTTTCGTCCTGGGCGGAAGAGCCATGCAGATCGTCAGTAATGACCAGCAGCTCCGCCAATATCTGAAATCCGCAGTAGAAATCAACGAAGATCAGCCGGTCCTTGTCGATAAGTATATTGAAGGCAAGGAAGTTGAAATTGATGCTGTATGTGACGGCAGAGATGTCTTCGTGGCAGGAATCATGGAACTGGTAGAACGTACCGGAATCCACTCCGGTGACTCCATCAGTGTCTATCCGACATTCTCCATCAGTAATAAGGTAAAAGGAACGATCCTGCAGTATACGAAGAAACTGGGGCTTGGTATCGGTATTGTCGGTATCTTCAACATCCAGTTCATCGTTGACCAGGATGACAATGTCTATGTTATTGAAGTGAACCCGCGTTCCTCCAGAACCGTACCGTTCCTGTCAAAATCCACCGGGTATTCCTTAGCCGATATCGCTACGGAAGTCATCCTCGGCAAGACTTTGAAAGAACAGGGAATCTTCGATATCTATCCGCAGGAGAAGAATCGTTACTATGTCAAGGTGCCGGTATTCTCCTTCAACAAGATCAAGGGTATCGATGCGTACCTGTCTCCGGAAATGAAATCTACCGGTGAAGCCATCGGTTATGACGATAAACTGAATCGTGCGCTGTATAAGGCTCTGCAGGCTTCAGGCATGCATCTGAAGAACTACGGAACGGTATTCGCAACGATTGCGGACGCGGACAAGGAAGAAGCGTTGCCGCTGATCCGGAGATTCTATGACCTCGGTTTCAACATTGAGGCTACTCCCGGTACTGCCCGGTTCCTGAAAGAAAGAGGTATCCGCACACATGTACGCCAGAAGATCAGTGTCGACAGCAATGATATCAAGGATGCGATCCGTCAGGGTCATATTGCCTATGTGATCAATACCCGGAACAGAAGCTCCATTGAAGAGTTTAATGACGGCGCAGAGATCCGTAAGTGCGCGACAGAAAACAACACGACCATCTTTACCTCTCTGGATACAGTCAAAGCCCTGCTGGATGTACTGGAAGAAATTACTCTGAAGATCTCTACGATCGATGCCTAGAAGGAGGAGAATCCATGCGCAGTTTAATTGATATATTAGATCTATCTGTGGAAGAAATCGATGAACTGATCCATACCGCAGATGATATTATCAGTCACCCTGAAAAATACAGCGAAGTATGTAAGGGGAAGAAGATCGCTACACTGTTCTATGAACCATCCACGAGAACACGTCTCAGTTTTGAAGCTGCCATGCTGGAGCTGGGAGGCAGTGTCATCGGTTTCTCCGGAGCCCAGAACAGTTCTGCCGCAAAGGGAGAAAGTGTGGCAGATACCGCAAAGGTGGTAAGCTGCTACGCGGATATCATCGCCATGCGTCATCCCAAGGAGGGAGCCCCGTATGTCGCTTCCATCAATGCTTCCATACCGGTGATCAATGCCGGAGACGGCGGACATAACCATCCCACCCAGACCCTGGCAGACCTGTATACGATCTACCGGGAAAAAGGAGAAATCAAGGATCTTACCGTAGGTTTCTGCGGAGACCTGAAATTCGGCAGAACGGTGCACTCCCTGATCAATGCGCTGGCCAGATATACCGGCATACGTTTTGTGCTGATTTCCCCGGAAGAACTGGCTATCCCTGAGTACGTAAAAACCGATCTGCTGGATCCCAAGGGTATCCCGTATACAGAGACGACAGACCTTGAAGCAGTAATGCCGGAACTGGATGTCTTGTATATGACAAGAGTCCAGAAAGAACGTTTCTTCAACGAAGAAGATTATCTGCGTCTGAAGGACAGTTATATCCTGGAACCGAAGAAACTGAAAAACGCCAAGGAAGACCTGGTGATCATGCATCCGCTGCCCAGGGTAAACGAAATCAGTGTGGCAATTGATGATGATCCCAGAGCATGTTATTTCAAGCAGGTGCTGTATGGTAAGTACATGCGTATGGCTTTGATTATGAAACTGCTGAAGGAGGCACAGGCATGAATATAGATTCCATACAGAACGGTATCGTTATTGACCATATTACTGCCGGACAGGCAATGAAACTTTATGAATTACTTGGACTTGGAGAACTGGATTGTTCCGTAGCCCTGATCCGCAATGCCAGCAGTGTGAAAACCGGCAAGAAAGATATCATCAAGATCGATGCGGATATTCCTGTCAATCTGGATGTGATCGGGTATGTTGATCCGGGAGCTACTGTGAATATCATTAAGGATGGAAAACTGGTAGAGAAGAAGACCCTGGCTTTACCGCAGACACTGACAAATGTCATCCATTGTAAGAATCCCCGCTGTATTACCAGTGTTGAGCAGGAACTGCCGCATGTCTTCCGTCTGACCAATCCCAAAGAGAAAATCTACCGCTGTATCTACTGCGAAACCAAAGCAGAAGAGTAAATAAGAATGCCTGTGTATACAGGCATTTTTACATAACAGATATGATGTGTTCCATCCTGCCGGGAGAACACTCATGATATAATAAACGTGTTAATGAACCATATCTACAGATCATAGAAACAAAGAACGGAGGTATACGATGAAGTTTCCAAAGGGTTTTTTATGGGGCGGAGCGACAGCCGCGAATCAGTTTGAAGGTGCCTGGCAGGAAGGCGGAAAAGGCCCGAATGTTCCCGATCATATCCGCGGCGGAACACTGACTGAACCACGTCTGTGGGACAAGGAAATCGATGAGAATGTCTATTACCCTTCTCATGAAGCAGTAGACTTCTACCATCACTATAAAGAAGATATTGCGCTGTACGGAGAGATGGGATTCAAATGTTTCCGGTTATCCGTGAACTGGTCAAGAATCTTCCCGACAGGAATGGAGGAAACACCAAATCCGGAAGGTCTGCAGTTCTACCACAATGTCTTTGCGGAATGTAAGAAGTACGGGATCGAACCTCTGGTAACGCTTTCCCACTATGAACTGCCATGGGGGTTATCCGAGAAGTATAACGGCTGGACAGACCGGGAAGTCATTGGCCACTATGTACGTTACGCGACCACGTTGTTTAAAGAATACAAGGATGAAGTCAAGTACTGGCTGACCTTCAATGAGATCAATGCCGGTGCGAATACGTTCGGCAGAATTCTTTCCCTGGGTATGCAGGGAGAGGACCATAAACCAATGTTCAAGTGGACAGAAACACCGGAAGAAGCCAGTGACCGTTATACTGCCTTGCATAACCAGTTTGTCGCAAGTGCTCTGACCGTAAAGAAAGGTCATGAGATCAATCCGGAGTTCAAGATCGGTCTGATGATTGCGGGTATGATGACTTATCCGTATTCTCCCAATCCTGCGGATGTGAAGAAGGCCCAGGATAGAATGAATATGGGAAACTGGTTCTGCGGAGATGTGCAGGTACGCGGACATTATCCGTACTACGCAGAGAGATATTTCCGTGATAATCAGATCACAGTACGCAAGGAACCGGGAGATGAGGAGATTCTCAAGGAGGGCACGGTAGACTTCTATAGCTTCTCGTATTATATGAGTTCCTGTGAGTCCGCAGATCCGGAACTGGCAAAAACTGCCGGGAATGTCTTCTCAGGTCTGAAGAATCCGTATCTGAGTGCTTCAGAATGGGGGTGGCAGATCGATCCGGAAGGTCTGCGTATATATCTGAATGAGGTATACGGACGTTATGAAATCCCGCTGATGGTCGTGGAGAACGGTCTTGGGGCTAATGATGAACGCGGTGAGGACGGCAAGTTCCACGATACCTACCGCATAGATTATCTGCGCAGTCATATCCAGGCAATGGCCGAAGCGGTGGATGACGGCGTTGACCTGATGGGTTACACGATGTGGGGCTGTACGGATCTCGTATCTGCGTCTACAGGGGAAATGAAGAAGCGTTACGGCTTTGTTTATGTAGATAAGGATAATGATGGTAACGGAGATCTTCACCGTGAACGTAAGGATTCATTCTACTGGTTTAAGAAGGTCTGTGAGACCAACGGAGAGGACCTGGAATAAGCACTGTATGTAGGGATAAATAGCACTTGTCCATTTACTCACAATATAACTTGGTGGTATAATAATAAATTGGAGAAAAGAAGGAGGTTTTTCCATCATGGCTAAAGTTACAGTCAAAGATTTAGATGTCAAAGGCAAACGTGTGATCGTACGTGTGGACTTCAACGTACCACATAAGGGAGATGTGATTACAGATGATAATCGTATCGTTGCGGCACTTCCGACAATTAACTACTTAACCGAAAACGGCGCAAAAGTAATCCTGCTGAGCCATTTAGGCAAGGTTAAAACAGATGAAGACAAAGTGAAGAATGATATGTCCATCGTTGCCAAGCGTCTCGCAGAAGTACAGAATGCTCCGGTGAAATTTGTCAATGCGACAAGAGGCGAAGAACTGGAATCTGCAGTTAACGCAATGAATGAGGGTGAGATCATTCTCATGCAGAATACCCGTTATGAACCGGGTGAATCCAAGAACGATCCTGAATTAGGTGCATATTGGGCATCTCTGGGTGATCTGTTCGTTGAAGATGCATTTGGTTCCGTACACAGAGCTCATGCGTCTACCGTAGGCATTCCGACACATCTGCCGAGTGCTGTAGGCTTCTTAGTAGAAAAAGAACTGAGTTTCCTGGGCGGCGCTCTGAACAATCCGGGTCGTCCGTTTGTTGCTATCCTCGGCGGTGCCAAGGTCAGTGACAAGATTGGTGTTATTGAGAACCTGTTGAAGATTGCGGATAAGGTCCTGATCGGCGGCGGTATGGCATATACATTCGCGGCAGCAGAAGGCAAGAAGATCGGCAACTCTCTGCTGGAAGCAGATAAGATCGATCTCGCAAAAGACTTCATGGCTAAGGGTGAAGGCAAACTGTTCCTGCCGGTTGATACCGTGATCGCGAATGATTTCGACGCTCCGACAGATATTAAGACGGTTGCTTCCGGTGAGATTCCTGATGGTTATATGGGTCTGGATATCGGTGATGCGACAATCGCTGAATTCCAGAAGGAACTGGAAGGTGCCAAGACAGTATTCTGGAATGGCCCGATGGGTGTATTTGAAAAGCCTGAATTTGCCAAGGGTACAATTGAAATCTGCAAGACTCTGGCAGAACTGGATGGCGCAACAACCATTATCGGCGGCGGTGACAGTGCTTCCGCAGCGAAGAATCTCGGCTTTGCAGAGAAATTCAGCCACATTTCTACAGGCGGCGGCGCTTCCCTGGAATTCATGGAAGGTAAGGAACTGCCTGGTGTAGCAGTAATTGCGGAGAAGTAAACATGGCAAGAAAACCGATTATTGTCGGCAACTGGAAGATGAATAAACTGCGCAGTGAAGCAGAAGAATTCATGAAGGGTGTCGAAGCTCATCTGACCGGTGAGGAAAAAGCAGACTATGGGATCGGTGCTCCGTATACCTGTGTTGATGTATGTGTGAAGAATGCGAAACATCTGATCGTTGCGGCAGAAAACTGCAACCAGAAAGACAGCGGCGCGTATACCGGTGAAGTCAGTGTACCGATGCTGGAAGAGATTGGCATCACTTACTGCATTATCGGACATTCCGAAAGACGTACATATTACAATGAGACAAATGAAGCGTGTGCAGCAAAGGCAAAGCGTCTGTTTGCGTCAAATATTACTCCGATTCTCTGTATCGGTGAAACCGAAGCACAGTATGATGCCGGTGAGACAAAAGACGTTATCCGTACACAGCTGAAAGGTTCTTTGGAAGGACTGACTGCAGATGAAGTATCCCGCATCGTTATCGCTTATGAACCGATCTGGGCGATCGGTACCGGTAAGAATGCGGATAAGGAAACTGCGCAGGCTTGTTGTAAGCTTGTCCGTGATACCGTTAAAGAACTGTATGATGAAGATACAGCAGCAGCGGTACGCGTACAGTACGGCGGAAGTGTAAAGCCGGGCAATATTGCGGAATACATGGCTTGTGAAGATATCGACGGTGCTTTGATCGGCGGTGCTTCGCTTAAGGTAGATTCATTCATTGAAATCATTGACGCAACAAAATAGCTTGAAAAGGCAATCAAGGAGGAAATAAGATATGCCCTTAATTGAAAGTGTATATGCACGTGAAGTGTTGGATTCCAGAGGAAATCCGACAGTAGAATGCGAAATTACAACAACATCCGGAGCGTTCGGAAGCGCAATCGTTCCGTCCGGTGCTTCTACAGGTGAACGTGAAGCTGTAGAACTTCGTGATGGTGATAAGAAACGTTATCTTGGCAAAGGTACATTGAAAGCTGTAGCAAACGTTAACGAAAAGATCGCTCCGAAGCTCATCGGTATGGATGTTACAGATCAGACCGCAATCGATGAAATGATGATCGCTCTTGACGGTACAGAATTCAAGTCTGAATTAGGTGCCAATGCGACTCTGGCAGTATCTCTTGCCTGCGCAAGAGCTGCCGCAAACTACTTCGGCATGCCGCTGTACAAGTATATCGGCGGTACAAACGCGAAAGTTCTGCCGGTTCCGATGATGAACGTCCTGAACGGCGGCAAACATGCGGACTCTACAGTAGACCTGCAGGAATTCATGATCATGCCTGTCGGCGCAAAGAGTGTTCATGAAGCAATCCGTATGGGCGCGGAAACATTCCATGCGTTAAAGTCCATCCTGAAAAAAGCCGGATATAACACCAACGTCGGTGACGAAGGTGGTTATGCTCCGTCCTGCTCCAAGGGTAATGAAGAACCTCTGGAACTGATGGTAGCAGCAATCAAGGCTGCCGGATACAAGCCTGGCAAGGATATCTGCCTGTGCATCGATGCTGCAGCTTCTGAGTTCTACAACGCAAAGACAAAGAAATATGAACTGAAGCGTTCCGGTATGGGCAACAAGACAACCGACGAAATGATCGACATGTACGCAGAATGGTGCGAAAAGTATCCGATCATCTCCATCGAAGATGGTCTTGATCAGAATGACTGGGACGGCTGGAAGAAACTGACAGACCGTATTGGTGAACATGTACAGCTGGTTGGTGATGACTTGTTCGTTACCAACACCAAGTTCATCAAGAAGGGTATTGAACTCGGTGTTGCCAATGCTGTATTGATCAAGCTGAACCAGATCGGTACTCTGACAGAAACCATGGATGCGATTGAAATGGCTAAAGAAGCAGGCTATACCGCAGTCGTATCTCACCGCTCCGGTGAATCCGAAGACTCCACGATCGCAGATCTCGTTGTTGCAACAAACGCTGGTCAGATCAAGACTGGTTCCATGAGCCGTACAGATCGTATTGCGAAGTACAACCAGCTGATGAGAATTGAAGATCGTCTGGGCACTGTAGCACAGTACAACGGAAAAGCATCCTTCTATAACATCAACACAAAGTAATAAATTAGTATAAATTTACAGAGAAGCCACCTCATCCGGTGGCTTTTTGTTTTACACAAGATTTTTTCAAGTGCTAAGCTATGAAAAAATTTACATTAATTTACGAAAAATTATTCAAATTATGTGTAAAATGTTAAAAAGCTTGTTGAAAACGTGAAATACATAATGTATTATATGCGTATTATTGTGAGAGGAGTATGTAGAAACTATGCTGAAATACGCAATCAAACGAATTGTTATCGGAATACTCACCTTGTTTATCCTGGTAACGATCACCTTCTTTGGTGTTCACGCCATGCCTGGTGATCCATTTGCGCAGGATAATAAAGTTCTGTCGGCAGAAGCTTATGCTGCCATGGAAGCGAAATATGGTCTGGATAAGCCGCTGGGTGAACAGTACGTCATTTATCTGAGAAACGTTCTTCACGGAGATTTCGGTGAATCCATCTCCAAGAAAGGACAGCAGGTCTCGGATATCATCGCAAAGCGTGCTCCGGTCACAGCGAGAATCGGTGCCATCGCCTTCGTGGTCGCGTTATCCATCGGACTTATGTTCGGTATCGTTTCCGCTTTGGCTAAGAAACGTTGGGTAAATTCACTGATCACCTTGTTTGCTACATTGGGGGTATCCATACCCGGCTTCCTGTTTGCCATGTTGATGATGATCATCTTCGCGGTAAAACTCAACCTGGTCGGTATCGTCGGCCTGGACAAACCTCAACAGTATATCATGCCGGTCTTCGCACTGAGTCTTGGCTCTATCTCCTCAATCACACGTTTGTCCCGTTCAAGTCTAAGGGACGTAATCAGTCAGGATTATATTACATTAGCCCGTTCCAAGGGTTCTGATGAAGTAAAAGTCGTTACCAAGCATGCGCTGAAAAACGCACTGCTTCCGGTCGTGACATACTGCGGCCCGATGTTTGCCGGTCTCGTAACTGGTTCGCTGGTTATTGAATCACTCTTCTCGATTCCGGGAATCGGCGCAGAATTCACACAGTCCATTACGAACCGTGACTATACACTGGTCATGGGTCTGACGATCTTCTTCGGCGCAATTGTCATTGCGATGAACCTGATTTCTGATCTTGCCGCGGCGATTATCGATCCGCGTATCAAGTTAGGTAAGTAGGAGGTGTGGTATGAGTGTAAAGAATGCTGAAATCACTCCTGAGTTGTTCCGGCAGCTTAGAGAAGATGAAAAGAATTCCGAATTCATTGCGGTTGCCTCCAAGACATTCGTCAAGGATGCCTGGGATCGGTTCAAGAAGAACAAATTGGCATTATTCGGTTTGATCTTCCTGACAGTTCTGATTATCGGCGCAATCCTGGTTCCGATGTTATCTCCGTACAACTATGAATCACAGGATATTCTGAACCGTAACGCTCTGCCTTCTCTGGCACACCCCTTCGGTACAGATAAACTGGGAAGAGATATCTTCGTCAGAGTTATGTACGGTGCCCGTATCTCACTGGCTGTAGGTTTCTCTACCGCTGCCATCAACCTGGTCATCGGTATTGTCTACGGTGGTATATCCGGTTATATCGGCGGAAAAGTAGATATGGTCATGATGCGTGTCATTGATGTTATCTACGCAGTTCCTACATTGCTTTATATCGTATTGATCCTGATGATCTTCGGTAACAGTATCTACAGTATGATGCTGGCGATCTGTTTGACTTCCTGGATTGGTATGGCCCGTCAGGTACGTACCCAGGTCATGTCATTAAAAGAGATGGAATTCGCCCTGGCAGCCCGCGTTATCGGTGCATCTGACTGGCGTATCCTGATCAAACACCTGATCATCAACGCACTGGGTCCTATTATCGTTACACTGACGATGATGGTTCCGTCAGCCATTTTTACCGAAGCTTTCCTGAGTTTTGTCGGTATCGGTATTGACCCTACGATTCCATCCTGGGGTAAACTGGCGAATGACTGCCGTGCTCTGATCTTCTCTTATCCGATCCAGATCATCTGGCCTGTAGCTGCGATCTGTCTTACGACCTTGTCACTGAACTTCGTCGGTGATGGTGTCGGTGAAGCACTGCAGCTGAAGAGGAGGTAAGTATGCCGCTGTTAGAGATAAAGAATATGGTCACTTCGTTCTATACAGAACAGGGTGATGTACAGGCGGTACGTGGTGTATCGCTGCATGTAGATCAGGGTGAAGCCCTGGGTATCGTTGGTGAGTCCGGTTCTGGTAAGAGCCAGACAATGTACTCCTTGATTGGTCTCTTGGCAGACAACGGACAGGTCAAAGAAGGACAGTTCACCTTCGACGGAGAAGATATTACACCTTCTTCCTTCGCTTCCAAACGGGAATACGAAGAGAAGATGAGGAAGATCCGCGGTAATACGATGGGTATGATCTTCCAGGATCCGATGACTTTCCTGAATCCGGTCCTGAAGATCGGTACACAGCTCGTTGAACCGATTATGAATCACAACAACTGTACCAGAGCCGAAGCAACTGCCCGTGCCCTGGAACTGATGAACCATGTCGGTATTCCTTCACCGGAAAAACGTATTGAACAGTATCCGTTTGAGTTCTCCGGCGGTATGCGTCAGCGTATCGTTATCGCAATCGCCCTGGCCAACTCACCGAAACTGGTCATTGCGGATGAACCGACAACCGCTCTGGACGTTACGATCCAGGCACAGGTACTGGAACTGATCGATGAACTGAAAGTACAGGGCAATTCCGCGATCATCATGATCACCCATGACCTGGGTGTCGTTGCCAAACTGTGTGACCGCATTGCCATCATGTACGGTGGCAAGATCGTAGAAATCGGTACGGATAAGGAAATCTTCTATGAACCGAAACATCCGTATACGACAGGTCTTCTGGGATGTATTGCGAATCCTGAGGATGATGAGGAAAAGGTATTGCACCCGATCCCCGGATCCCCGCCGGATCTGCTGAATCCTCCGAAAGGCTGCCCGTTTGTAGATCGCTGTGAGAAAGCCATGCTTGTCTGCAGAGATTATGAACCGGCAGTAACAACCTTCAGTGAAACACATCAGTGTTCCTGCTGGTTATTAGATGAAAGGGCGGTGAATTACCATGAGTGAAGCCCCGATTCTAAGTGTTAAGAACTTAAAAACTCACTTCGATGTCACAAAAGGAATCTTCTCCAAGAAACAGATCGTCAAGGCAGTAGATGATGTCAGCTTCGATGTCATGCCTAATTCGACCTTCGGACTTGTCGGAGAATCCGGCTGTGGCAAAACCACATTAGGCCGTACGATTGTCAAGCTCTACAATCCGGTCGCAGGTTCCATTACCTATAAGGGACAGGATATAGCCCGCCTGAAAGGTCAGGAACTGAAAAAATATCGTAAAGATGTACAGATGATCTTCCAGGATCCCTACGCATCTCTGAATCCCCGTATGACGGTTGGTGAAATCATCAAAGAACCGATGGATATTCACAACATTTACAACAACGATCAGGAAAGGGAAGAAAGAGTCGTAGAACTCCTGAGAATTGTAGGCCTTAAGCCTGATCATATCCGGCGTTATCCGGCGGAATTCTCCGGCGGTCAGCGTCAACGTATAGGCATTGCCAGAGCACTGGCAGTCGATCCGAAATTCATCGTCTGTGACGAACCAATCTCGGCTCTCGACGTCAGTATCCAGGCACAGGTCGTCAACCTGCTGGAACAAATCCAGCATGACCTGGGTCTGTCATATCT
The DNA here is from genome assembly GCA_017512555.1 of Solobacterium sp. Taxonomy (GTDB): domain Bacteria; phylum Bacillota_I; class Bacilli_A; order Erysipelotrichales; family Erysipelotrichaceae; genus Bulleidia. The sequence continues at coordinate 17,877 of JAFWFE010000001.1, forward strand.
CTTCATCGCTCATGACCTGAACATGGTCAAACACATCTCGGACACGATCGGTGTCATGTATCTGGGTCACATGGTTGAATCCGGACCTGCAAATGACATCTATCACCGTCCTCTGCATCCGTATACGGCTGCATTGCTGTCGGCAATCCCGATTCCGGATCCGAATACAGCGAAAGCGAAGAGGAGAATTGTTCTGGAAGGAGAAATACCATCTCCAATCAACCCGCCAGCCGGCTGCCCGTTCTCGACACGTTGTCAAAAAGCGACAAATCGTTGTCAGGTCGAAAGGCCGGAACCAATTCAGGTAGGTACCCGCCTGGTATCCTGCCACCTCTACGAGAAGTAATACAAAATTGATGAAAAGGAGAAAGAAAATGAAAAAATTATTAGCTGTCCTGATGAGTTCTCTGATGGTCGTGGGTCTGGCTGCTTGTTCATCCAGTACTCCGAGTGGCTCTGCGGCTCCTGCAGGCTCCCCTGCTGCCAGCACAGAAGCTGCAACACCGGCTGCATCTGAAGATGATATCTTCTACTTTGCAGTTGCTGGTGAACCTCGTCTGTTAGACCCTGCAATTATTGATGACGCTGTATCCGGACTGATTATCAGCCAGACATACTATCCGCTGTTCACAACGGATCCGGACACCAACGAACTGGTTAACCAGGCTTGCACAGGCTATGATGTAAGTGAAGATGGTACTGTCTATACATTCCATCTTGATGAAAACAACAAGTGGTCTGATGGTGAACCTGTAACTGCTGACCAGTATGTATATGCCTGGAAGCGTGCTATTGGTATGGGTAAAGGTACATCCCTGTACTCCCAGTACCTGGCTGACTATGTTGTAGGTGCTTTACCGCATTCCGAAAACATGGATGATGTTGCTGACATGGATGATGTCGGTCTCAAAGCAGTTGATGACTATACAATCGAAATGACACTGACACAGCCTTGTGAATACTTCACATCCACAATGACCATGTCCTGCTACCTCCCGCTTCGTCCGGAGATTGCTGTAGAACATGACAGCCAGTGGGCAAATGATATTACTGTTCCGACAAACGGCGCTTACAAACTGACATACCTGGATGCTCCGACACGTTTCGAATTTGAAAAGAATGAATTCTTCTCTCATGCAGACAAGGTTGTTACACAGAAACTCGTTGGTAAGGTTATCACTGATATGGATGCTCAGTTAATGGCATTCCAGACAAAGGAAATCTACTACGCGAACTCCCTGGGTAACGCAGTTGCCAAGATGTATGCAGGAAATCCGGAACTCGTTATTTCCAAGACACCGGCTTCTTACTACATCTATATCAACAGCCACAACAACGATCAGCCTGCACTGCAGGATCGCCGTGTACGTCGTGCTCTCCAGATCGGTCTTGACAGAGACTACATCTGCACAGCTCTCGACAATGACACCATCTACTATCCGCTGTATGGTCTTGTTTCCAAGGGTATTCCAGGCCTGAATGGTGACTTCCGTGAAGAACAGGATGCTGAACACCAGCTGGTTTACACAGACAAGGATGAAGCTCGTGCTCTGATGGAAGAAGCAGGTTATAACGAAAATAACGTTCTGCACCTTGTTTACTACACCAACGCTTCTGATCTGCATGATACAGTTGCTGCTATCCTCCGTGAACAGTACAAGGAAATCTACATTGATCTCGAAATCAAGAACGCAGAAATCCGTACATTCTTCGATGATCGTGAAAATGGTATCTATGAGATCTGCCGTGGCGGTTTCTCTGCTGACTACTATGATGCTTCCACATTCACAGATCTGCTGAAGACAACTTCTACCGGTCCGGTTGTTTCTTCTGGTAACGAAACATGTGATGAAATGATCGTTGCTTCCCAGGCAAAACTTGGTGATGATCGTATCGTTGCTATGCATGAAATCGAACAGTATGCGTTCGAAGAAGAATGCTTCGTCATTCCTGTAATCGGTTATGTTTCCTACACACTGCAGAGCCAGGATTGGAAGAACCTCCAGCGTGGCAGATTCTGGTATGTAGAAAAGAAATAAGCTGACCAGAAATAGCTGAAAGAATCTAAGACAAGGATTTAATGAAAGGGTCTGTTCATCCCATACAGGATGATACAGATCCTTTTCTTATTCCCCGGGAATCTTAATCAAGATAAAGGTATAATAAATGTGATAAAAGATATAGAGATGAGGTGTACCGATGAAAACCACGTTAACAATCCAGGAAGATAAGTTCCTGATCAACGGGCAGTATACATATTCAGAGATCAAAGATACCAGGTGTGCGGGATTCCTCATGAATGCGCGGTTTATCCAGGGTGTATTCGATGATGCGTCTGGCAGGGAAAGATATCAGCGTTTCGGACGTGTATTTGATCCGGAGAAGAATACCGATGATCTGATTCAGGCTTTGCCGGAGTGGTATGCGTGTGGTCTGCGGGCTATCACGGTTGGTTTTCAGGGCGGCGGACCTGCCTTTACGATCAATAACCAGACAATCATCAATAACCCGTACAGAAATCACGGGACAGAAATAGACCCGGCATATCTGGCACGTATGGACCGCCTGATTACTGCCTGTGATGAACTGGGTATGGTGGTCATTGTCAGCCTCCTGTACGGCGCGCAGACACGTTTCCTGGCAGATGATCAAGAGATTGAGAATGCGGTGGTCACAGCCTGCACATGGCTGAAGGAACAGGGTTATACCAACGTGATCATAGAGATTGCGAATGAGAACGATGTGTATGATTTTAAGGACAGACCGATCATTCACCAGGATTACGGGGTAGTACATCTGATGGAAAAAGCCAGAGAAGCATCCGGACATATGCCTGTAGGATGCAGCGGTACCGGCGGATATTTCTCGGAAGCGGTCGCACGGAATTCGGATGTCATCCTGATCCACGGAAACAGTCAGAGCCGTACACAGTTATATCATCTGATCCAGAAAGCGAAGAAGATCCGCCCTTTACGTCCTATCGTGATCAACGAGGATTCTCCGTCCATCGGTGCGATGAGGATTGCGATGAGTAACGGTGTATCCTGGGGTTATTACAACAATTTCACCAAGCAGGAGCCACCCGCAGACTGGCATATCCTTCCTGGTGAAGACGAATACTTCGCGTTGAGAATGAAAGAAGAACTTGGTATCGGGAAGATCGATCCTACACAGGTGGATCACTTCCGTCTGTGCGGCCTGGAAAAAGATCTGGTCTATGAAAACAAGCGGTTTATCCGTCTGGCGGCACTCTATCCGGAACAGATCGACTATGTGGAATTCTACCGCAGCGGGGAATTATACGATACTGCCTACGATGAAGTATACATGGTACATGCGGTTGTCAATTACTACCAGCTTCCGGTAATGAATGTACAGGATGGTGAGATCTGGAGAGCGGTAATTCATCTTGGCGACTGCAGTACGGTCACCTGCGAGGCTGTCGCGGGAGAATAAACTATTTACAAGTTTCTGGTGCTATTGTAAAATGACTAGGCATCACTGAGGAGGTTTTTTGATTATGCTGAGTGCATTGTTAATGATAGATTCCGCTTTATTGATTATTCTCTGTCTGTTACAGGCGGGTAAGTCCGACGGTATCTCCGGAGCGTTTACGGGGAACGGTGGATTGAATCTGTTTGCGAATGTCAAGGAAAGAGGATCCGAGAAAGTCATATCCAACCTGACACTGGTTCTCGGGGTAATCTTCTTTATTCTGGTAATCGCGATCCGAATCGTGAAATAAAGCTGGTTAAAACCAGCTCTTTTTATAGATAACTATGGAAAAGATGAAAGAGAGGATCCTGGAGGTCCTGAAGAAAGAAAAGAAATATACACTGCGGAGAAAGGATATCGAGCAGAAAGCCGGCATTCAGAAATCTTCGGAGTACGCGTTATTCTCCAAGGCAATGGATGAACTGGAGAATGAGTTTTTCATTGTGCGTTCAGCGCGGAATATGTACGCTACAGCGGAACAGGCAGGAATGATCACGGCAGTCATCCGTATAAACAAGAACAGGACCGGGTATATTACCGTGAATGAAGAGTCGGTGAAGATCTTCAAGGAAGATCTCCTGGACGCGATGAACGGGGATACCGTAAGAGTAATGTTATCCAAGGACCAGAAGTCTGCCAAAGTTCTGACCGTACTGAAACGGGCGGTTACACACCTGGTTGGAACATTTGTACAGAGAGGACGCGGCTTGAAGTGGTTCCCGGATGATGAACTGTATCAGAATGTGCTGATGACCGTACAGATTCCCAGAGATTTTCATCCGGTTACCGGGATGAAGACCTACATGGCTATTGAGAGATACGGAGAACCGATGAAAGTCAGTCTGGAGAAAGTCATCGGGTATATCAATGATCCCGGTGTGGATATCCTCGGTAAGCTTCTCAGTCATGAAATCGATCCGGTATTCCCGGAAGAAGTACTGAAAGAGGCAGACGAAGTCTATCATCCTGTGGAGGATGCGGAGAAAACCGGAAGAACGGATTTGACAAAGGAAATCACGTTCACGATTGACGGAGATGATTCCAAGGATTTTGATGATGCGGTATCTGTGAAGAAGACGGAGAACGGATGGAATCTGAAGGTATCCATCGCGGACGTGTCCTGGTATGTGAAAGAGGGTTCTGCCATCGATCAGGAGGCCTTCAAGCGTGGTACATCCGTGTATGTGGTGGATAAAGTAGTACCGATGCTGCCGCAGATCCTGAGTAACGGTATATGTAGTCTGAATCCGGAAGAAGAACGTCTTACCATTACCTGTGATATGGATATTGATACCCAGGGGAATACGATATCTTACAGAGTCTATCCTTCCTGGATCATTTCCTGCGCAAGAATGACCTATCAGAAAGTCAACGCATTCTTTGAGGGAGAACTCAAGGAACACGCATGCCAGGAAGATCTTCTGGTACTGAGGGATTGCGCACGGGCAATCCGTAAACAACGCAATGAACGAGGTGCTCTGGACTTCAGTTCCACAGAATCCAAAATCACCGTCAATGATCAGGGATATCCTGTCAAGGTTGAACCGGAAGTACGCGGTGAGGCTGAGATGATGATCGAGGACTGTATGATCGCCGCAAATGTCTGTGTTGCGGATTTACTGCAGAAAGAAGACATCCCCGGAATCTACAGAGTTCATGAAGAACCGGAAATGCGTAAGCTGAAGGAGTTTGCGAATGCCGCGGCACCGTTTGAGCATACACTGCGCATCACCGGGAAATCCTCTCTGAATACCGAATTACAGGAATATCTGGAATCCCTGAAGGAAACCAAAGAAGAATATATCCTGTCGCAGATGTTGCTGAGATGTATGCAGAAAGCCCGGTACGAAGATCGCTGCCTGGGTCATTTCGGTCTGGCAGAAGAAAGTTATCTGCACTTTACCTCTCCCATACGCAGATACCCGGATCTGGTGGTTCACCGCATGATCCGCAAGTACTACTTCAACCAACAGAAGAACCGTGGTACAGACCGGGAAAAGATGAAAGATATCGCTGTACAGTCCTCTCTCCGTGAAAGAGTATCCATGGAAGCGGAACGTGATGTCGAAGACATGAAAAAAGCAGAGTATATGATGTCCAAAGTAGGCTCTGTACTGGAGGGAATCATCGTTTCTGTACTGAACTTCGGGTTTTATGTACAATTCCCGGATACGATTGAAGGTCTGGTAAAGGTAGAAAACCTGAAAGATGATTATTATGTCTATGATGGTACTTATCACCGCCTGTACGGGGAAAGACACGGAAAGAAGTATACTCTGGGTGACCGGATCAAGGTCAAGGTTGTACAGGCTGTAAAAGAAACCGGTACGATCGATCTGGAGCCGTATGTCAAGGAAGTAAAGAAGAAACAAGCTCCTGTACGGAATGACCGGAAAGAACGAAAAGGAGGCAGGCAGCGTGGCACAAAAACCAGAGAAAGAAAAAACCGTCGCCAGAAATAAACGGGCTTCCCACGATTACTTCCTGGAAGAAAAAATAGAAGCCGGTATGGCACTGACCGGTACAGAAATCAAATCCATCCGTGAAGGACGTGTGCAGTTCAAGGACTCATTTATTACGATCGTCAAGGGAGAAGCCTGGATCAAGGGTATGCATATCTCTCCGTATAAGTACGGGAATATCTTTAACGTAGATGAGACGAGAGACAGAAAACTACTATTGCATAAATACGAAATACGTAAGTTATACGATAAAGTTCGTCTGAAAGGATATACACTGATTCCGGTCAGGATCTACCTGAAAGACGGAAAAGCCAAGATGGAGATTGCTCTGGCCAAAGGTAAGAATCTCTTTGATAAACGTGAATCAGAGAAACTCAGAGACGCTAAGAGAGAGATGGAAAAGGCATTGAAACTGAGAGGGTAATATGGAAGAATTAGCCAGAATACTGCATACACATGTGCAGAAGTATCCGCAGATGAAACCACAGGATGTCATTAAGCTCATCTATCAGAACGAATTCGGTCCGGGACATGCGATGAATGACAGGACACGTGTATTGCTGTATCTGCTGGATGAATGCGCGGATGTGGAAGGGGATGAAGATCTGTTCGTTCCCATCGGGAATCATCTGGTCCGGGTAAATATCTTCAAGGCAGCGGAGATCTATTCTCCAGAGGCTGTTAGTGAGTGTTTTATCCGTACGGCGGATATCCACCGGGGATCCATGACCGAGTATCTGCGCAAGCTGAAATTCCTGCAGAAACATGAAGAGGAGTTTGGCTTCTCCTTCTCCCATGATGAGCTGACAGAATTCCTGGCCATCCACCGGAGCAGCGCATATCCCTCCGTACATCACAGTAAGGAGTACAGGACGCTGTATCTGCCGCATTACCGTGTGATCCGGGAGAATATGCTGGATTCCTATCTTGTTGATATTACAGAGTAAAGAAGATTCGAAGAGAGTCTTCTTTTTTTACTGAGATTCTTATGGAACAGAGATATCATTAAAGTAGATAGAGTACAAACCTGAAGGCTGAAAGGAATGTGATGATCATGAAGAAACAATGTATCAATCCCTATCTCCCGTTGTATGAACATATTCCCGACGGAGAACCACACATCTTTGAAAACCGTTTATATGTATACGGGAGTCATGATAAGGCAGACGGTACCGAGTTCTGTGAGGATGACTACGTGACATATTCAGCTCCACTGGATGATTTGTCTGACTGGCGTTATGAGGGAGTGATCTTCCGTAAGATAGATGATCCCTGTAATCCGAAACAGCTTCCGATGTATGCGCCGGATGTATGCCAGGGACCGGATGGACGGTACTATCTGTATTACTGTCCGAAGTTTGTGAATGCGATTCACGTGGCAGTCTGTGATACACCGGGAGGGCATTATACCTTCCTGGGCAGGGTATCCTATCCGGACGGTACGGTACTAAGCGAGCGTCAGCCGTATGATCCCTCAGTGATCTATACCGGTGGCAAGGTATATCTGTATTTTGGCTTCTCTCCGTGTACCATAGATATTCCTCTGTACCGCGGACAGGATTTCCTTGGGTGCAGTGCTGTGGAACTGGAAGAGGATATGTTGACGGTAAAAGACGGACCGTATACGGTACTGCCAAGCAGAGATTACGCGGAAGGTACAGGGTTTGAGCCGAATCCGTATTTTGAGGCTCCTTCCGTGCGCAGAATTAATGATTTATATTATCTGGTATATTCTTCGGATCATACACATGCGCTGTGCTACGCGGTCAGTAATGAGCCTCTGCGGGGATTTACATACGGCGGTGTGATCATCAGTAACGGAGATATCGGATATGACGGAAGAACAGAAGATGATCCGGTCATGTCAATTGGAAATAATCACGGAGGTCTGGTGGAAGTTAACGGACAGTGGTATATCTTTTACCATCGTCATACGACCACAAACATGTATCATCGCCAGGGATGCGCGGAACGAATACAGATCAACGCGGACGGCTTCATTCCTCAGGTATGTGTAACGACCAGCGGGATGAATCCGGGACCGTTATCCGGTGTTGGAACATATCCTGCGGTATACTGCTGTAACCTGACCAACGGACATATGCGTTTGTTAAACTCCATCGGACGCTACCGAAAGGAAGAAGATGTGGAATTCCCGTATCTTACTGCGGTAAAGGATGAACAGTACATAACCAATATTCGTGAAGGAACCATCATCGGTTATAAATATATTTCACTGAAAGATACGAAACATATCTCTCTGAGATATCGTGCAGAGAATGACGGATACGTAAAGATCCTTACGGATATCTGGTGCGGTGAAGAAAACTGCCGTGGTTTGATTCGGATGAACAGGCAGGAGAACTGGAGTATTGCCGGTACAGATCTGTCATTTGAGGAAAACAATCTGGAACTGTATTTCCGTTATTACGGAGAAGGAAATGCGGAACTCCTGGAGATCATCCTGAAGTAGATCATACGTGTTGTATTAAGAAAAAAAGAAATCCCGTCACGGAAGATACCGGACGGGATTTACTCTTTAAAACAGAAATCCGGCGCGAGGACTGCCGGATTCCGATCGCTTTTGTCCGTGCTGTATAGGTCAGCGCAGACGACATCTGTGGTTGTCATATTCTGGGAAACAGGACAACAATGGGGACATGACCAGGCACAGGAGAACTTTCAGGACAACTACTGTTGGAGGAACATACCTGGCTTCAACAGATGGTTAGTTATAACTAACTGCCTATACTATATCTTGACATCCGTGCGCTGTCAACAATAAATTTTTCGTTGACATATACGGTACGGGGGTATACTATACATATGGGAGAAAACTATGGAACATATACATACACATAAAAAAAGAACTGCCAAGGAACAACAGGATCTGATCACCAGACTTCGCCGCATTGAGGGACAAATCCGCGGGATTGAGAAGATGGTGGAGAATGACGCGTATTGCCCGGATATTCTTGTCCAGGTATCGGCGGCCACAAGTGCTTTGAACAGCTTTAACAAAGTACTTCTGGCCTGTCATATCAAGGGCTGTGTCAGCGAGGATATCAAAGCAGGGAATGAAGATACCGTGGATGAATTGGTGGCGGTACTTCAAAAACTGATGAAATAGAGGTATAGATGATGGAACAATATATAGTCACCGGCATGAGCTGTGCCGCATGCCAGGCAAGAGTAGAAAAAGCGGTCAGTAAAGTACCCGGGGTAACGACCTGCAGTGTAAGTCTGTTAACCAACTCCATGGGTGTGGAAGGAAGTGCTTCCGCAAGTGAGATCATTCAGGCTGTACGGGATGCCGGATACGGAGCGTCGCTGAAAGGCGCACAGTCGCAGAATGTGTCAAAACTCGCGGCTGAAGAAGAAGCCCTGAAAGACCATGAAACACCGGTATTGAAGAGAAGACTGATCTTGTCTGTCGGTTTCCTGATCGTACTGATGTACATCACCATGGGTACACATATGCTTGGGCTTCCCTTACCCGCATACTTTGTGCACAATCATCTCGGACTTACTCTTGTACAGATGATCCTGGCACTGATCGTCATGATCATCAATCATAAGTTCTTTACCAGTGGATTTACATCCCTGATTCACGGGGCACCGAATATGGATACACTGGTAGCTCTGGGATCATCGGTATCCTTCTTGTGGAGCCTGATCGTATTCTTCCAGATGACCGGTATGATTACTTCCGGAGCAGGGAATATGGAGCTGATGCCGCTGTATCACAATGAACTGTATTTTGAGTCTGCGGCGATGATTCCGGCGCTGATTACCGTAGGTAAGATGCTGGAAGCCAGGTCCAAGGGGAAGACAACAGATGCCCTGAAGAGCCTGATGAAGATGGCGCCGAAGACAGCGAAGATCCTGCGTGACGGGCAGGAAGTGGAAGTATCCATTGAAGAGGTCCACACCGGGGATATCTTTGTGGTCTATCCCGGTGAGAGTATTCCTGTGGATGGGATCGTCACGGAAGGAAACAGCGCAGTCAATGAAGCTGCGCTGACAGGAGAAAGTATTCCTGTCGATAAGGAACCGGGAGATAAGGTCTCTGCCGCAACGATCAACCAGTCCGGGTATATCCGCTGTCAGGCAACTCGTGTCGGTGAAGATACGACATTATCCCAGATCATCCAGATGGTCAGTGACGCGGCTGCGACCAAGGCTCCGATTGCCCGTCTGGCAGATACGATTTCTTCTTACTTCGTGCCAGCAGTGATCGGTATTGCGGCAGTAACCACGATCGGCTGGCTGATTGCCGGACAATCTCTGAGTTTCGCACTGGCGAGAGGGATCTCCGTACTGGTCATTTCCTGTCCGTGTGCTCTTGGTCTGGCAACCCCTGTTGCCATCATGGTAGGCAATGGTATGGGAGCTAAAAACGGTGTCTTGTTCAAGACTTCAGAAAGTCTGGAGACAACTGGTAATGTGCAGATCGTTGCCCTGGATAAGACAGGGACGATCACTTCCGGTGAACCTAAAGTTACGGATATTCTGCCGGCAGAAGGTGTCACTGAGACACAGCTGCTGGAACTGGCGTATGCTGTCGAGGATAAATCTGAACATCCTCTGGCACGCGCAATAGTCGCAAAGGCTGAAGAACTGCAGCTGAATGCCGAAGATGTTACTGACTTCAAGGCGCTTCCGGGCAACGGACTTACCGCTGTCTTGAACGGAAAGATCGCCAACGCAGGAAATCTGCAGTATATCCGCAGACATGCCCAGATCTCCCCGAAGACAGAGGAAATGAGTATCGCTCTTGCGGAAGAAGGGAAAACACCATTATTCTTTGAGTATGACGGGAAACTGACGGGAATCATCGCTGTCGCAGATGTCATCAAGGAAGATTCCCCGCAGGCAGTGAAAGAACTGCAGAACATGGGAATTGAAGTTGTTATGTTGACGGGAGATAACGAGAAGACCGCGAATGCGATCGGCAGACAGGCAGGAGTAGACAAGGTGATTGCCGGTGTACTCCCAGATGGTAAGGAAAGTGTTATCCGCAGTCTGATGGAACGCGGAAAAACCGCCATGGTCGGTGATGGAATCAACGATGCTCCGGCACTGACACGCGCGGATATCGGTATTGCGGTTGGCGCAGGTACGGATGTGGCCATCGATGCCGCAGATGTCGTCCTGATGAAGAGCGGTCTGAAGGATGTTCCGGCAGCGATCCGTCTCAGCCGGGCTACTGTGAAGAATATTCATCAGAACCTATTCTGGGCATTCTTCTATAATCTGATCTGTATCCCTCTGGCTGCCGGATTGTTTGCCTATAAGATGAATCCGATGGTTGGTGCGGCTGCCATGAGTTTATCCTCATTTACCGTAGTAACCAATGCCCTGCGTCTGAATCTGTTTAATATGCATGACAGCAGTAAGGACAAGAAACTGAAGAAACAGGCAGAACCGGAAAAGGCATCCCCGGTGAAGCCGGAAGAACTGTGCACGGTGGTTGATATTGAGGGAATGATGTGCGAACATTGTGAAGCACGGATCGTCAAGGCAATCTCCAAGATCGAACATGTGACACAGGTGAAAGCGAATCATACCACAGGTACCGCGGAAATCTACAGTACAGCAGAAATCGACCTGGAAGCGGTAAAGAAGGCCGTAGAAGGGGAAGATTATACATACATCGGAATACATAAAACCAAGGAGGAAAAAGAAATGGAAAAGGTATTACAGGTTGAAGGAATGATGTGCCCGCATTGTGAGGCAACAGTAAAGAAGGCTTTGGAAGCGATTGACGGTGTTACTGAAGCCAAGGCAGATCATGAGGCAGGTACGGCTGTGGTCAAGCTTTCACACGAAGTCGCAGACGATGTTCTGAAAGCGGCTGTAGAAGCCAAAGACTACAAAGTCACCGGAATCCAGTAGTATTCCCAAGCACAAACCGGCTTGAAAAACAAGCGTGACATTCATTTTCTTCGTGCTACAATAGGTGTCATTGCGACAGGTGGTGATACATATGGCAACAGATAAAGATGTGAATTCACAGTTAGATGAAATACTGAAAAAGCTGGAAGAAGCGGAAAAAGAATACGCAAGAAAGCTTCAGGACGCAGATCTGGACAGGATCATCCAGGAAGCAGATAAACACCAGGCACGTTAAGTGCCTTTTTCTGTGGTAGAATATGCACATGAAGAAGTTCTTATTATTTATCCTGAGTTTTTTCCTGTTGGGTATACAGTCTGTATACGCAGAGGAAGAAACGTATGAAGGACCGGAAATCTCGGCACCGACAGCGATCCTGATCGATGAGAATACAGGAACAGTTTTATTGTCAAAGAACAGTAAGGATCACTATGATCCGGCAGGTCTTTCAAAACTGATGGCAGTATACCTGTCCGGAGAAAGCATCAAGTCCGGGAAACAAATCACGATGTCATCGGAAACATTTGCGATGTATGACCACAGTGCCGGGGTGATCTGGATCCAGGAGGGGGAAACCCTTACCGTGGAAGATACAGAGTATGCGGCCATGCTGGCGAATGCCAACGATACAACTGCGATGATCGCGCAGGAAATGGGCGGACAGGAACAACTTCTGAACCGGATGAACCAGCAGGCAGAGACCTGGGAACTGGCTGACACAGAGTTTATGAATATCTACGGATACTCCCAGGAAGGACAATATACCAGTGCCAGAGATATCGCTTTCCTGGTCCGTAAGGCATTGAAAAACCAGCGTTTCAAGCAGACATTTGAAGCTAGTTCCTATATCATCAAGCCGACGAATCTGCAGGTAAATCAGCGTATTCTGGCCGCAGGATGCGAGATGATCCGCAGCGGCGCAGATCACTATGACCTGGCCACAGGATGTAAAGTCGGCTATACAAAAGAAGGCGGTTTTGTGCTGGCGGTCAATGCCCGGAGAGGAAATACATCCCTGATTGCCGTAGTTCTCGGAGAAGAGAGTGAAAAAGCATGTTACCGGGATGCCAGAACTCTGCTGGAATATGGCTTTGACCACTACCGTACAGTCACGATCACCGTGGAAGATATCGGTGAAGAAACCGTGGAAGTCTACGACGGAAGAAAACATACCCACAACGTGATCTTCAGCGCTGAAAATGACTTCACCGCATTACTTCCGGTAAGTATTACCGAAGATATGCTGAAATACGAAATCTCTGTTCTCGGCAGGGACAGCTCCAATCCTGAACTGATCCAGGCAGAACTGATCTTTACCGTGAATGGTACGGAAGTTACCCGGGCAGAGATGAATAAGAGAATTGAAACCTACCAGAATACTATCATTTCCGAAGAGAGTAATCTCCGGTACTACTTTGATTTGTTCTCCATCGGAGTGTGTGTAGTCTTCTTTGTCTTCCTGGCCGGGAAGAGTCTGCGGCCTCCGCAGTAATTGTGTGAACTTTATCGGAAGTTGGATAAAACTATAGGTTTTCTGTAATAAACATGGTATATTCTCACTGTTAAGATGATACGTACGATATTGGTCAACGCTGTATCTCTATTGATCCTGGATGTTCTCATGCAGGGGATCTCTTTTGACAGTACTTACGCATTACTTGTTACGGCAGCGGTACTTGGTGTTTTGAATCGTTTCCTTAAACCTGTACTGAAAGTAATTACGCTTCCGCTTAACATCATTACCCTGGGTTTATTCTCTTTTGTGTTAAACGGATTCATTCTCAAGACCGCATTATCCTTCAGCGGCAGTCCCGTAGACACCTTCCCCACAATTATTCTGGCGTCTGTCATTCTGGGTTTCATCAACAGTTTCGTTACAGAATTATTTGGTGAGGATAAGAAAAAATGAATGTCAGTGTAATTTATTATTCCAGATCCGGGAATACCGCGAAAATTGCCCAGGCTGCAGCTTCTGCCTGTGGTGTGGAGGCTATCGATATCGCACAGCCTCATGTCCTGCCGGATACCGATTTATTGTTTGTCGGAATGGGGATCTATGGTGGTAAACCGGACCAGAATCTGCTGGATTATCTGGATAATCTGCCGGCTAACAGGATCCATGCGGCGGCGGTGTTCAGTACCTCCGCGTCAGGAAAAGATCGTATGGAACCTGCGATAAACCTGCTGAAACACAAGGAGATTGAAGTCTATCCCGTACATCTGCGGATGAAGGGTAAATTCCTGTTCTTCAACCGGAAGAGACCCAACAAGGGAGATCTTGTGCGGGTACAGAGGTTTGCGGAAGAAGTTCTGAAATACTATAGCGAAGAAAGTGATTAAGTCCTGTATGGACTTTTTCTTTAATGGTATAATACTTGAAGTATGAAAATTGTAATTCAAAGAGTATCGGAAGCTTCCGTAACCATTGATGGTACTGTACACGGAAAGATCGGAAAGGGATTCCTTCTGCTTGTCGGTGTCACCGATGCGGATAACGAACAAACCGCAAGAAAAATGGCAGATAAACTCAGTAAACTGCGTATCTTTGAGGATGAACAGGGAAAGATGAATCTCTCACTGACACAGGTCGGAGGCGAGATCTTATCCGTATCGCAGTTCACGTTACTGGCAGATTGCCGCAAGGGAAACCGTCCGAGTTTTACCGGTGCGGGAAGTCCTGAACACGCAGAGAAACTCTATCTTTATTTGAATGAGTATCTGAGAAGTCTTGGCTTTACCGTGGAAGAGGGAATTTTCGGCGCGGAGATGAAAGTAAGATTGCTGAACGACGGACCGGTGACGATCCTTCTGGATTCCAATCAGTTATAGAAAGAGGAAGATATGATCATTCCCGAATATGGACTTAATGATATTGTTGAGATGAAGAAGGAACATCCCTGCCGGAAATCCAAGTACTGGAAGATCATCCGCATGGGTGCCGATATCAAGATCAAATGTCAGGGATGCGGAAATGTGATCATGTTCCCACGCCATGAATTTGAACGTAAATTGAAGAAAGTCATACAAAGAGCAGAAACAGAGCAGGAGCAGGAATAAACTATGCCGTTGACCGCAGGAATTGTCGGATTGCCGAATGTCGGAAAATCCACCTTATTTAATGCCATCACCAACAGTCAGGTTCTCGCGGAGAACTATCCTTTTGCGACGATCAGTCCCAATGTCGGAGTTGTCGAAGTGCCGGATGAACGCATGGACAGGATCGTAGAATTATTTCATCCGAAACGTACGATCTATACAACATTTGAGTTTACCGATATTGCCGGACTGGTAAAAGGCGCATCCAAGGGTGAAGGCCTTGGAAACCAGTTCTTATCGCATATCCGTGAAGTGGATGCGGTATGCCACGTTGTCCGTTGTTTTGACGATGATAACATCATGCATGTGGAGGGAAATGTAGATCCTCTGCGGGACATCGATGAGATCAATGTAGAACTATGTATTGCGGATCTGGAGACGGTAGAAAACCGGATCTCCAAAGTCCAGAGAAAAGCACAGACCAAGGAGAAAGGCGCTGCCGAAGAGTATGCCGTACTGACGAAGATGAAGAGTGCTCTGGAAGCCGGCACACCTGTACGTCTTCTGGATCTGAGTGATTCAGAAAAAGAGATCCTGAAGGGGTTCTCCTTACTCACCTCCAAGCCTGTGATCTACATTGCGAATATGGGCGAAGATGAGATCAACGAACCGGAGAATAACGCATACTATCAGAAAGTAAAAGCCTTCGCGGATCAGGAAAACAGCGGCTGTATCGCTATCTGCGCAAAGATCGAAGAAGAACTTGCCGGTTTATCCAAAGAAGAAAAACAGCTCTTCATGGAAGAACTGGGAATCACCAGATCCGGTCTGGACCAGATCATCGTGGAAGCGTATCATCTTCTGGGTCTGCGTACATTCTTTACCGTAGGTGAACCGGAATGCCGTGCCTGGACATTCAAAGAGGGAATGAAAGCCCCGCAGTGTGCCGGTATTATCCATACAGATTTTGAACGTGGGTTTATCCGGGCAGAGATCTACAGTTATGAAGATTTGATAGAGTATAAGACAGAACCTGCCCTGAAGGAACACGGTAAGATCCGTCTGGAAGGCAAAGAATATGTTATGCGTGACGGAGATATTGTATTCTTCCGCTTTAATGTATAAATGGTAAAATAATAGTGTATTCATATCGGAGGTAAGAAGATGAAACTGGTTCTTGCGATTGTATCAAACGATGATGCGTCCAATGTATCATCCGCACTGACAAAAGAGAATTATCAGATGACGCGTCTGGCCACAACCGGCGGTTTCCTGCGCGCAGGAAATACAACCCTGATTGTCGGCACTGAAGATGACAAGGTAGAACGCTGTATTCAGATCATCGGCGAAGAATCCAAACAACGTACGGAAATCGTTCCTTCAACCGCCAGTTATGATAACGGACGTTTTGCGTCATTCCCGGTGGAAGTACAGGTAGGCGGCGCTACCATCTTTGTGGTAAACGTAGAAGAGTTTTATAAGTTATAGGAGGTACAGCGGAGAATACTCCGCTTTTTTATGGAAGTCAGAGAAACACGGACAGAAGACGTTGCGGATGTCATGCGCGTAATCAATGAGGGTAAGCAGTACTTTAAGGGAAAAGGCATTGATCAGTGGCAGAACGGCTATCCCAACGAGGAGACGATATTGAAAGATATCGAAGAAGGCAACGGTCTGGTTTTGATCAGAAACAATAAAATTATCGGTACCTGTTATCTGCGTTTTGGTGTAGAAGAAGATTATCTGAAGATAGAAAACGGGGAATGGCTGAATGATGAGCCTTACGGTGTTATCCACCGGATTGCCGTGGAGATGGCCGAAAAGGGACAGGGATATGCGGCAGAACTGCTGAAGTATGCGGAGAAGAAAGCGCAGTCTCTGGGAATACACAATCTCAGAATCGATACACACGAAAAGAACCTGTCCATGCAGAGATGGATCACCAAGAATGGCTTTGTGCGATGCGGAAACGTCTATATCGGTGGTACTGCCCCGCGTATCGCGTTTCAGAAAAAATTATAATTTATCTGTATATCCGGAATGAAACAGGTCTTCGGCATATGCCGTAAGACTTGTTTTTTCGTTCAGCAGCTTTCCTTCTATGACTTGTTCCAAAATAACCTGTAATGCCTTGCCGATCTCCTGGTTCCGGAATCCGATCCGGATCATATCCTCACCGTTGATCTTCAGGTCTTTCAGCCTGTAACAATCTCCCATATTCTGAATATCTCCGTAGAGCGCCATCATCCTGCTTTTCTGTATAGAATGGTCAAAGGCAGACTTGAACGTCAGAAGATCACCGAAGGGTGTACGCATGCGGTTGAGCATATACTTGAGGTCTGTACGGTTCTTCAGAGGCATAGCCAGACTTTGGATCATCTCTTCCGTATGAGCGCAGAATTCCCGGGAAAACTTCATCCTCGTCAGGATTCCATGTACGGAAGCTTCAGGAACCGCCGACAACAGGGCAGCCATCCGCATTTCCGGTACTGCCGGCAATGTACGTATTTGTTCTGGTACTGCCGCAATTTCAGGCAGAAAGACCTGCAGAACCGGGAGATAACGGGAGATTACTTCAGTACCGTGCTGAGCTCCCAGGATGCGTATTAATTCTTCCTGCAGACGTTCAACTGCGATATACCGCAGATCTTCTTTCTTCTGAAAGATCGCGGTATCGGTTGCCGGTTCAATCGTAAATCCCAGTTCGGCGCTGAAACGGATCGCCCGCATGATCCGCAGTGCATCTTCTTCAAAGCGTTGTGCCGGATCGCCGACAGTGCGGATGATCTGGTTATCCAGATCCTGGATACCCCCGAAGAAATCCTGTATGCCTGTATCCGGATGATAAACCATTGCGTTGATCGTAAAGTCACGCCTGGCGCAGTCTTCCTGCACAGAGCGGGTAAAGATCACATTCCCGGGATGCCGGTGATCTGTATAGGAGTTATCCTGACGGTAGGTGGTGATCTCTGTTTTTCTTCCCTGCAGGATCACACCGAGAGTCCCGTGTTTCAGACCCTGCGTATTTGTCTGATAATCACGGAAGAGTTCCTGCATTTCTGCCGGAGACGCATTGGTGGTCAGATCATAGTCATGGATGGTACGCTCGCAGAGAAAATCCCGTACGGCACCGCCTACGATATAGACTTCATATCCGGCTTGTTCGAGTACATGCATACATTCTCTTACATCGTCAGGGATAACCATTCTTTTCATAGCTTCATTATAAAGGTTTACCGAAATTGAAGTATAATCTATTTGAAAGTGAAGGATAAAATATGAGAATCGGACAATCCACAGATATACATCGCTTGAAAGAAGGCAGAAAACTGATTCTCGGAGGTGTGGAGATCCCGCATACCATGGGTCTGGACGGACACAGTGACGCGGACGCGCTGACACATGCGGTCGCGGAAGCGATCCTCGGCGCCTTGGCTCTGGGTGATCTGGGACATTGGTTCCCGGATACGGATCCCAAATGGGAAGGAGCGGACTCTCTGAAGATCCTGGCAGAAGTTGTACGGATGATGAAGGAGAGAGGTTACCGTATCGGTAACGTAGACAGTCTGATCCTGATTGAGAAACCGAAGATGGCTCCGCATATCGAACAGATGCGTACAAACTTTGCCCGGGTCCTGGAGTGTGATATCGATCAGGTATCAGTCAAAGCCACACGTGGAGAGAAGATGGGTTTTGTGGGCAGGCAGGAAGGCGTCACCGCGCAGGCAGTAGTACTGCTGGAAAGAATCTAAAATATGTTCAGAAAGACATCGGAACAAAAAGTTCTGCGTGATCCGGTACATGGATATATACACGTGGATTATGAAGTGGTCTGGGATTGTATCAATTCCCGGTGGTTTCAGCGTCTGCGCCGGATACGTCAGTTAGGCGGTGCCTATACGGTCTATCACACAGCGGATCATACACGTTTTGCGCATTCTTTGGGTGTATACGAGATCGTAAGGAGAATGGTTACGGAAGTACCGGATCTCTGTGTGGCACTGGATGAGAAAGAAAAGGTTACGGTGATGCTTGCGACATTACTACATGATATCGGGCATGGACCGTATTCCCATGCGTTTGAGGCAATCTCCCGGATCTCTCATGAAGTATATACCGTGAAGATCATTGAAGAAGATCCGGAAATCTCCGGTATCCTGAATCGCTGTGCGGAGGGTCTGGCTAAGGATGTTGCGGACGTGCTGCGTAACCAGTACAAGAACCCCTTGTTGTCTCAGCTGATCAGTGCGCAGCTGGATGCGGACCGTATGGATTATCTTCTGCGTGATGCGTATTTTACCGGTACAGCCTACGGTGAATTTGATCTTGAGAGGATCCTGCGTACAATGCGTGTCAGCCAAGGATATATCGTGGTCAAGGAGAGTGGTGTCTATGCCGTGGAGAACTATATCATGGCGAGATATCACATGTACTGGCAGGTATATTATCACCCGGTTGCCCGCAGTTATGAGAATGTGATCCGCATGTTGTTTACCCGTCTGCGTGATCTTTCTGCCCAGGGCAAGGAGATTCAGACTGTACCGACATTACTGCCGCTGTTAAGCGGAGAAGAACTGACCCTGGATGAGTTCTTCCCTCTGGATGAGTATACCTGCAGTTATGGTTTCCAGCTTCTTACACAGGACAAAGATCCCATCGCTGCCGACCTTGCGGAGAGGATCCTGAACCGGAATCTCTTCAAGTATGAGGAGAATACGCCGGAGAACGTGGAACAGATACGTCAGGAGCTGAAGAATTCCGGATATGATGAAAGATACTACCTGGCGTATGACGAAGTCGGACAACGCCCGTATGTCCCTTATCAGGGGGAAGACAACAAGGCAATCTGGATCCTCATGCGTACAGGGAAGATCGAAGAACTATCCAAAGCTTCTGCTATTGTCACAGGTCTGGTCAGAGGACCGGTACTCAGTGATGACCGGATCTTCTATCCATTGATGAGAAAATAGACAAAGACATCGGGCAAATCAATGTCCGGTGTTTTTTTCTGTGTAAGAATATCTGGTTTCTGTATTGACAAGCCGTCTTTCCCAAATATAATACTTAAGAGAAATTATTATGAAAATTCACATAAAACTGATACAATACGATCAACTAAGTCATACCAGTACAGTACTTGCGGATGATCTTGGAGATATCTATCAGGGAAAGCTTACGTACAGAGAAAACAGTTCGGATCATATCACTCATGAGATCTTATACGGACAAGGACACTTTGTCCTGAAGCGTATATCAAATCTGATCAGTGAAACAGACCTGATCCTGAAAGAGAAGAGTTTTGCCAGAGTATTAAGCCCTTACGGAGTAATGATGCTGGAAACCTATATGGACCGTTGTGAACTCAGTGAAAAACGCTGGGAGATCGAATATCATATCCTTCAGGAGGATGTGCCGGTAACACATCAGATCCTGATCTGGGAATTTGGAGAGTAACTTATGAACGAAATTGAGAAGAACCTGAAAAGTGAATTTGCCAGGGCAACGTCTGGTGTCCTTCAGATGGATCTGGGACCGGAGTCGGTGGAACTCAGCCTGCCGAGAGAAAAGGCACACGGGGATTATGCGACGAACATAGCCATGAAATACGCAAAAAAAGCCGGGATGAATCCCAGAGAGGCAGCATCCAGAATCGTTGAAGCATTTGATTTGGAGAAAGCCGGAGCGGACCATATCGAGATTGCCGGCCCGGGATTCATGAACGTCTTTATGAAACATGATTCTCTGCAGGGAGTGATCCGTAAGGTTCTGGAACGGAAAGATGATTACGGTTGTTCTAATCATGGACAGGGGAAGAAATACAACCTGGAATATGTGTCTGCCAATCCGACCGGGGATCTTCATCCGGGTCATGCCAGAGGAGCCGCTTCCGGTGATTCTACAGCCAGACTGATGAAGATGGCAGGATATGACGTCACCAGAGAATATTACGTGAATGATGCCGGAAACCAGATCAACAATATGGCCAAGTCTCTGCAGGCACGTTATCTGCAGGCTTGCGGCAAGGACGCGGAAATGCCTCAGGATGGATACTACGGTGAGGATCTGGTCATCATTGCCGGAGAGATCTTCAAGGAGATCGGCACAAAGTATGCGGATACAGATCTTCAGGAGAGTCTTCCGTATTTCCGTGCCTACGGTCTGAAAGCCGAAGTTGCGAAGTTACGTCGTGATCTGGAAGAATTCCGGGTAAGCTTCGATGTCTGGACCAGTGAACAGGATATCCGGGACCGTGGTCTGGTGGAGAAAGCCTTGAATCAGCTGAAAGCGGAAGGATATACCTACGAACAGGATGGTGCGTTATTCCTGCGTTCTACTGCCTTCGGAGATGACAAAGACAGAGTTCTGGTCAAGAGTGACGGCAGTTATACATATCTGATGCCGGATATTGCTTATCACCTGGATAAGTTAGACCGTGGATTTGATGCCCTGGTGAATTTCTTCGGTGCTGACCACCACGGTTATGTGCCGCGTTTAAAAGCAGCTATACAGGCACTGGGATATCCTGCGGATAAACTCAGTGTGGATATCATCCAGATGGCAAGAATGATCAAGGACGGGCAGGAATTCAAATTAAGCAAGCGTTCCGGTAAGGCGGTAGCTTTACGTGACCTGATTGATGAAGCAGGAGTAGACGCTGTACGTTACTTCTTTGCGTCAAGAGCTGCGGATACCCAGATGGACTTCGATCTGGATATGGCCAAGAAACAGAGTAATGAAAACCCGGTATACTATGCCCAGTATGCGCACGCCAGAATGTGCTCGGTATTGGAAAAGGGTGCCGGAATCACATTTGCGGATCAATATGATCTGATTACTACAGACAAGGAAATGACCCTGCTGAAGTTAATGAACGAATTTGAACAGGTCGTTACGGATGCGGCAGACAGCAGAGCGCCGCACAAAATGGTAAACTTCATCACAAAACTTGCGCAGGCATTCCATAGTTATTACAATGATACTAGAATTCTGGATCCGGAAAAGATGGAATTATCCGCCCAGAGATTAGCGTTGGTTGAAGCGTGCCGTATCACACTGAAGAATGCCCTGGCAAGTATCGGTGTAAGCGCACCGGATCACATGTAAGGAGTTATACGTATGTCCTCAATGAAAGAAAGCATGACAGATGTCGCTTATCACTGTCTGTCAGAACAGAAGAAGGAAATTGAATTCTCCCGTCTGTGGGTAGAAGTGTGCAACACCATGAATATCCCGGAAAATCATCGTAACCGCAAAAAAGCAGAGTTTTATTCCGAACTCATGATGGATGGAAGGTTCGCTTCACTGAAAGGAAATAAATGGGATCTTCGTGACCGCCGTCGTTTTGACGAAGTACATACCGAAATCGAAGAGATTGACGATGATGAAGATCTCCTTGAAAACGAAGAAGAGGATGAAGATAATCCGCTTCCCCGGGAAGAAGACGAATACTAGAGTATAAAAAAAACATTGCGTTAAGTAAACCGCAATGTTTTTTATGATTACTTCATCAAAGCTGTCAGGATGTTGAGCAGTTCTGTACCGTTCAGGCTTGTGTCAGCAGTTGTCTGCTGTACCGGCTGCTGCGGCTGTCCGAAGAGAGCTCCGAGAAGACTCATCGGTGTTTGCTGCTGCTGTACAGGTTTAACCTGCTGTACCGGCTGCTGCGGCTGTCCGAACAGGGTTCCCAGCAGATTGGCTACGGTAGCCTGCTGTTGCTGCTGCTGGATCTGCTGCTGTTGCTGCTGCTGTACGGTATACTGATTGCCTGCGAACATGGTCAGAAGATCACCGAGATCGAATACATCGTCTGCCTTGTCCATGGAGGTTGCTGCGTTTGTTGCTGCCGCAAGACCTGCCAGCAGAGCCGGAGCAATACTTCCGAGTGTCTTGGCAACATCTGCTGTGTTGACGCCTGTTTCTGCGGAGAGAGCACGGACTACCTTGTCGTTGTCATCACCGAGGATATGGCCGATGATCTTGCCGCCGTCGACTTCGTCAACTTCGTCGATCTGTTCAGCCATGGTCTTTGTGACCTTGTGCTGTGTCAGAGCACCGAGCAGGGATAACGCACCGCTCTGTGAAGAAGCGTTCTTGGTCATGTACTTGATCAGAATAGGCAGAGCTGTAATGATCAGTTTGGTAACCAGCTCCTGACTTAACCCTGTTTTCTTAGAAACAGAGTTAACAGATTGTGTTGAAACCAGTGTCTTCAACAATAATTGTAAAAGATTCATTTGATTCTCCTTCCCGTAATACTACGCTGCTTATATTATACTTCTTCTTTCGTGAATATATGTACAAATTCCTGTTTTTTTCCTTTCTGTAAAGTGTTTGGACTAGGAATAATCTTAGTTTTGAAATAAAATAATAGATACTAGAAGAGGAGGAATAAGATCATGGTAATGGTATCCGCAACAGAGATGATCAATAAAGCACATGAAGGCCATTATACGATCGGTGCGTTTAACCTTAATAATCTGGAATGGACAAAGGCTGTTCTCGCCGGTGTTCAGCAGGCAAATTCTCCTGTAATTCTGCAGGTTTCGGAAGGCGCAGGCAAGTATATGGGCGGCTTCAAGACAGTAGCTGATATGGTCAGAGATCTTCATGATTCCATGGGTATTACAGTTCCTGTGGCATTACATCTTGACCATGGTACATTTGAAGGCGCGAAAGCTTGTATCGAAGCAGGCTTTACTTCCATTATGTTTGATGGCTCTCATTATGATTTCGAAGAGAATCTGAAGAAATCCAAGGAAATTATTGAACTTGCGCACAGCAAGGGGATCTCTGTTGAGTGTGAAGTCGGCGGTATCGGCGGTACAGAAGATGGTGTAACTTCTGCCGGCGAACTTGCTGACCCGAAGGAATGCGCAGCAATTGCTGAATTAGGTGTAGATTTCCTGGCAGCAGGAATCGGTAATATTCATGGTATTTATCCGCCGGATTGGCAGGGGCTGAACTTTGAACGTCTGGAAGAAATCAACGAAGCTGTTCACGGCAAACCGTTGGTACTGCACGGAGGCAGCGGTATTCCGTTTGATCAGGTACACAAGGCAATCACCATGGGTGTATCCAAGATCAATGTCAATACTGACCTGCAGCTGGTATTTGCGGCAGCGACCAGAAAATATTTCGAAGCCGGTAAGGATCTTGAAGGCAAAGGCTACGATCCCCGTAAGCTTCTGAAACCTGGATGTGACGCAATCACAGCGAAAGTCATTGAGATGGTTAACCAGTTTGGCTCTGCAGGAAAGGCATAAATCCAGTCAGGTAAACATGAAAAAGAGACTGTTACAGTGAAGTAACAGTCTTTTCTTTATAACGTGTTCTTGAAGTAACGTGATAGTTTATAACGGTATCTCTGCATGAGTATGATCAGTACGATCTGGGCGATAAACGTCAAGATTGTAAACATATATTTACCGCGGATAAGGAAATGTCCGGCGATACAGTTACACAAGATCTGAGGCCAGCAGGTATAGGCAATTGCTTCTACAAAGCGTCTCCAGCGTATTTCCGCGCGCGCACCCAGGTAAGGGATGATGCCGTTGGGAACACCGGGGACCAGACATGCCATCCCCACGGTCATCGCGGGATTGTTGTCATTAATCAGACAGATCAGTTTACTGGATTTTCCGGATTCGTCGATAAATACACTGGTGATCTCCTTGCCCACTCTGCGCGCCACGTAGAAGACAACCGCGTTGCCGGTGAGAAAACCCAGATAATTGACAATAAACGCAGGAAACCAGCCGTAGATCAATCCGGAAGAGATCTGGATGGCAATCCCGGGGATCACGATGGAAACGACCTGCAGTATCGAGATGAAGTATACACTGATTAGTCCGCGGATCTTACTCTGGCTGTTCAGGTAGTCCATGATCTCCTGTTGATTGCCCCGGCGCAGGATATGAAAGATCTCCAGAAAACGAGTCCCGAAGAACTTCATGAAGAAAATAACGGTAAGCAGGATAATCAAAGCAATTACCGCCATGGTAACCAATTTGGTTTTCTTTTTGTTATCTATGCTCATGATTGTTTATGTCAGTATAACTTGTTTTGGGAAAAACTTCATCAGTTTGGCAATAAGGTTTTTCTTAAAATACAATAAAATACATAAGATATACCAAGTATAGGTTTTTGTTGGTATATCCCCGTAATTCAAGTAAAATGGAATGGGATAATGATTCAGGCAGTTCTGTTTGACATGGATGGTATACTCTGTGATAGTGAACTTTTCTACATGGAGGGGACGCTTGCGCAGATGCGCGGTTTCGGTTATACCGGACCGGAAGAAAAAGTCTGGAGTGTGATTGGAACCACGATGGATGTGACATACCAGATCTTGTATGAACTGCTGGATGGGAAAATCCCCGTATCACAGCTGAAGGAAACCAATGAGCGCTACTTTGAAGAACACCCGTGTAATTACCGGGAGATCCGTTTTGAAGGGGTAAAAGAAGTACTGTCTGATCTGAAGAACAGGGGCTTTCTGCTTGCGTGTTGTTCGTCTTCTCCGCTGAAAACCGTACGTCAGGCATTACAGGAGATGGAAATCGAAGAGTATTTCGATTATATCCAGAGCGGTGAAGAGATAGAGAATCCCAAACCGGCACCGGATATCTACCGGATGGCAGCGGAAGAACTGCATGTATCCGCAGAAGAGTGTATAGTATATGAAGATTCGGAAGTGGGCATACGTTCCGGGAAAAGCGCAGGCATGTATGTCATCGCCCGGGAAGATTCAAGATTCAAACAAGATCAGTCAGGCGCAGATGTTCTGGTTCAGGATATACGGGAAATGGAAAAGATCCTTCTGAAGGAGTATGAATATGAAACAAGTAATTAAGATTGAAGGCGGTAAATCACTGAACGGAGAAGTATATATATCCGGCAGTAAGAATGCGACTGTCGCATTGATTCCCGCGGCAGTACTGGCCAATGAACCGGTAACCATCCTGGGTGTACCTGAGATCTCGGATGTGGCATCGTTATCGGAAATCCTGAGGATCCTGCATGCGGATATTGAAGAAAAAGATGATGTCCTCGTAATCGATCCCAGAAATATGGTCAACGTGGATCTGGAACAGGATGTGGTCACAAAACTCAGAGCTTCGTATTACTTCATGGGTGCTTTACTGGGAAAATACGGCTATGTACGCATCAAGATGCCGGGAGGATGTTACCTCGGACCCAGACCAATCGATCTCCATATCAAGGGCTTTGAGGCATTAGGTGCCGTTGTAACCTATGAACGCGGGGGATATACGATCTCTGCGGATAAGCTTGTCGGTACCAAGATCTTCCTGGATATTGCCTCGGTTGGTGCCACCATCAACATCATGATGGCTTCTGTCTATGCGGAAGGACGTACAACGATTGAGAATGCCGCAAGAGAACCGGAGATCATCGATGTAGCCACACTCTTGAACAAGATGGGTGCGAATATCCGCGGTGCCGGCACGAATGTGATTACGATCGACGGTGTAAAGAACCTGAACGGATGTATCCATGAAATTATCCCGGATCGTATTGAGGCAGGTACCTTTGTGATCATGGCAGCAGCCTGTGCAGAGGAAATGAAGATCTCCAATATTATCCCCAAGCACATTGAGGCATTAACCTCCAAACTGGAAGAAATGGGTGTGAAGATGAATATCGGTGTAGACAGTATTACCGTACGTCATTCCGATCATCTGAAAGCAGTAGATATTACCACCAAGCCTTATCCCGGCTTTGCGACAGATCTCCAGCAGCCTCTCACCGCCTTATTGACACAGGTACAGGGTGTAAGCCATGTGACAGATACCGTCTACAGTGAGAGATTCAAACACTGTCTTGAACTGCAGAGAATGGGTGCGGATATTGAAATCACCAACGGTTCCAGTACAATTACCGGACCAAAGAAATTATACGGAGATAAAGTAACTGCGACAGATCTGCGCTGTGGTGCCAGTATGATCATTGCCGGCCTGCTTGCGGAAGGGATTACCGAGATCCATGATATCTATCATATCGACAGAGGATACGATGATATTGACGGTAAACTGAAGAAGCTTGGCGCAAATATCTGGCGTGAGACAATTGAAGACTGAATAACATCTCCGGAATAAACCGGAGGTGTTTTCTATCCCGATGTGTCCGGATGAGCAATGATACAGGATATTGATATGAACAGGAATAAGACAACATACAGAATTCCCAAAGCTGTTTATTTCACTGTCGTACTTATACTTGCGGCAGTGATGATCATTTCAGCGGTGAAAAAAGACAGGAAACTGACATATTCCCTTTATCCGTATCTTCCGGAAACAGAGTATTGTACAGACATTCTGGAAAAAGAATACCCGGTCTATGCCAGACTGAAGAATATTGCCGGTAAACCTGACAACAAGCTATTCCGGGCATATGGTACTTTCATGGATGAAACATATGGAAGATAATATGTTAAAGGCATTTTGTGAGGCAGATCATGTTTTATATCAAGAAACTGGAAAAAGAAGATATTCCAAGCGTAATCGGGTTTGAGCAGGAACTGAGAAGGCAGGAACCGGACACCTATTACTGGGAACCTGATGAGACTTATGTAAAGCAGCTGGAACAGAGTTTTGAGGATCCCCGGTTTACTACGGCCATGTCCTTTATTGCTGTCAGGGAGGAACATGTAATCGGCAGAATCGATGGATCCCTGATCTCCAGCAGAAGTGACGCGTCTTGTTTTACTGCATATCTTGACTGGATCTGTGTTTTGAAGAGTGAGAGACACAATAAAGTCGGACAGGAATTGTTACATGCGTTAAGGGACGAATGTAAGAAACAGGGTGCCGGAATACTGATTGCGTTAATGGCAGAGAATGCGGAAGCTCAAAGTTTTTATCAGGGAGTGGAGGATGCCTCCATGCATGATACAGGAATCTGGATCAATATCCGATGAAAGGAGAATAACGATGAACAGAAAAGAATTTACACGTGTAACGCCGGAGGAAGCCGGTATTCCTTCCGAAGCAGTAATGAAACTTTTAGACCGTCTGGAGAGCGGTTTTACAGAGATGCACGGCTTAATGATCATGAGACATGACCAAATCTGCGCAGAAGGTTTCTGGGCTCCGTACGCTCCCGGAATACCGCATATGTGCGCATCCCTGACCAAGACGTATATGGGTACCGCAATCGGTATTGCCATCAGAGAAGGATTACTAACCCTGGATACCCATCTGACGGAGATCTTCCCGGAATATACGCCGGAGAAACCATCCCCGTACTTTGAAGAACTGACGATCCGTCATGTATTGACCATGGGTTCCGGTATGACACAATTCCCGGAAATGGAAGATAACTGGGTCAAGAACTTCATTGCTGTACCATTAACCCACAGACCCGGCACACACTTCTGGTACAACAGTGTAGGATCGACATTCCTGGGAAAGGTAATCGAGAAACTGACCGGAAAAGATGTCTATACATACCTGGATGAGAAACTGTTTCCGAAGATCGGTATCAACGGAAAGAACATCATGCACGGAATCGCTCCGGAAGGAAAAGATATGTGGGCATGGAGAACTGTCTCTACTACGGAAGACAATCTGCGTCTGATGAAGTTATACCGTGACGGAGGACTCTGGGAAGGAGAAAGGATCCTGCCGGAAGAGTATGTACGTCTGGCAACCACAAAACAGATCGATAACGATAATCCCCAGGCCAGAGAACATGGATTCCTGGACGCTTGTTCCGGATATGGATACCAGATGTGGATGTGCCAGATTCCCGGAGTATACCGCGCAGACGGAGCAGCCGGACAGTATTCGATCGTCATACCGGATAAGGATATGATCATCGCAATCAACGAGAATGCGCCGGGTCCCGGACCGTTCCTCACCCTGAAGGCAATCTGGGAAACTCTGTTACCTGCTGTACAGGATGAACCAATCATCCCGGATGAAGAAGGCATGGCTGTACAGAAACGTCTTTCCGCAAGACTCAGACATCTGGCAATTGAAGCCCCTGAATTCAAAGCATATGCGCAGATGAAAGGACAGGCATCCGGAAAGTATATCGTTCAGAACGGAGACTTCAACCTCTTCTGTAACGGTATGTTTGCGCCGGAAGCGAATCCTGTCCACGGCTTTGAGATCAGGTTTGGGGAAATGGAAGGATCGATCCTCTGGGAGAGTAAGGACCATACATCCTGTACTGTTGAATTCGCCATGGATGGTTCACGCAGATACAATCGTTTCCGTTCCCCGTGGCAGTTTGCGGAACAATGCTGGGCAAATGGTGTATGGGAAAGTGATGATACCTTCCGCCTGGAAGAACTCTGGCCGGAAAATAACTCCCGCAAAACCCTGCGTTTTACCTTTGATGAAGACAGATGCACGGTGTCCTACGAAAAGGGTGGTCTGCCGGGACAGAAGGTAGAGACGGTGAATGTTATCTGCCGGAGAATCTGAGATAACAGAGAGTAATGAATATAACGATTCTAAACAAATTGCGAACCCCTGAACCACAGACAAAGAAAAGAACGGCAGAAATAGCCGTATTCACTTTTGCGTTCGGTATAATCCTTGGCTTGTTTTCGAAGTGGCTTGATAATCTTGCGCTGGACAGTACAATCTGGTGGCACAGGATCATCGAAACACTCAACCTCGGTAATTTCTTTTCCGATATCGCAATCTGGCTGTTCATTGCCCTGGTCATCGCTGCTTACAGTGCATCGGCATTACGGGCTGCGTTGAATGTGTTCGTCTTCTTCCTGGGAATGTGCGCGTCATACCATGTCTCTACGATCCTGTTCAGCGGCTTTGACCCGGGAACGTATATGTTGATCTGGTACGGAATTACATTGTTGTCACCGCTGTTAGCTGTAATTTGCTGGTATGCGAAGGGCTCCGGCACTGTGCCGCTCATTCTGGATATTGGGATTACAGCGGTCTTCATCCTTTCCTGTTTCTCCATCGGTATCCTGTATGTTGATATCAGGGGAATCTTGTATGTGCTGGTTTTCATTGGGGTAGTTACAGTTCTGTACAGAAATACGAAAGAATTACTGGTGACGGTACTGGCCGGATTCCTGCTGGCATTCCTGCTCAACCCGGTCTGGCCGTTTCATTAAAACGCATGACTCTGATATAAAAACCAATGATGATGAGGAATGGAAAACTTTGTATATATGTTTTCCTGAAACTGTTTGACATTTATTTCTCTGCAGTTATAATTGCAGTATTGAGGGAGTAACTTGCGTATATGCGCAGGCAGGTCGTCATCACGGTAAAAGCCCGGTCTGTCTTGAAATAGTGAGACTCATATACAGGGTCTGACTGTGTATGGGACAAGAATATTACACAGTCGGAAGACTGTGTTTTTTACAGAAAGATGAGGAGAACAAGATGTTGGCAGCTGTATTATTATTCTTACTGGGCTTTGTATTGCTGATCAAGGGAGGAGACTGGTTCGTGGATGGATCTGTAGGGATCGCTCACCGTTTCAATCTCCCGGAATTACTGATCGGCGCGACCGTGGTATCGATTGGTACGACATTACCGGAAGTAATGGTATCTTCACAGGCGGCTCTGCAGCACAATGCAGGGATATCCTACGGTAATGCGATTGGTTCCATTATCTGTAATACGAGTTTGATCGCAGCGATTACGATTGCGGTGAAACCCGGAAATGTCAGCCGGAAATCACTGCGTTTACCGGCAGCGGCGTTCTTCCTTGCGGCGGTGATCTACTCACTGATCGCGTATACGCAGGGAGAATTCAAGAGATGGCAGGGATTGATGTACCTGGCAATGTTTGTGGTATATATGTTCCTGTCGGTAAAAGCCATGCAGAGCGGTGATATGGAAGCCGAAGGTGAAGAAGAGGAAGAAGAGAAGAAAGAATCTACTCTGACCAAGGATATCATCCTGTTAGTAGTAGGCGCGGCAGCAATTGCGGTCGGTGCGAATCTTCTGGTTAATAATGGTACGATCATTGCGGCAGCTCTGGGTGTACCGGACAGTGTGATTGGTCTGACAATGGTAGCTCTCGGCACATCACTCCCGGAATTAGTAACAGCGATCACTTCCCTGATGAAGGGCCATGGCGCATTGTCTCTGGGCAATGTCATCGGCGCAAACTTATTCAATATCATCCTGGTCAGCGGTATGGCCATCAGTATCTCACCGTTTAAGATTCCTGCGGAAAAGACAATCATGGGGATGAACAGTTCTCTGGTTATCGATATTCCGGTGATGATGGCTGTGATGTTACTTCTGTGTGTACCGGCATTGAAGAATGAGAAGTTATACCGGTGGCAGGGAATCACATTGTTGTGTATCTATGCCGCGTTTACGCTCTACCAGTTCTTTATCTAAGATTTAAGGGATACAGTGATGTATCCTTTTTTATTGTTGACAATGATTCAAAGTGATATTAAAATGATATCACAAAGATAAGAGGTGTAATACAATGCGTGAGATTGAATTAAGAACCGCAAAGAGCGGAATGGTCGTTTTGATTGGAATTATCCTTCTTTATGTTTTATTGGCTATCGGATTTATTATCGGAATCGCTCGTTTCCCGTTACTGACGGTACTGTGCGCGTTCCTCATGGGTCTTGCCTGGATCCCTCTGTGCGGATTAAAGGTCTTAAAGCCGCAGGAAGCTCTTGTACTGACTCTGTTTGGCCAGTACTACGGTACGATCAAGGGTGAAGGTTTCTACTATGTAAATCCGTTCTGTGTGGCAGTGAATCCGGCTGCACGCACACACTTGAGCCAGAGCGGTGATGTTAAGAAAGCCGAAGGAATTACCGGCGCGACAGTAAATGGTGTGGAACTTGCCAGTAAGAAGATCTCTCTGAAAGTCATGACTTTGAATAACGCCAGACAGAAGATCAACGATGTTCTGGGTAATCCGGTAGAGATTGGTATTGCGGTAACCTGGAGAGTTACCGATACCGCCAAGGCTGTATTCAACGTGGATAACTACAAAGAATATCTCTCTCTGATGTGTGATACTGCGTTACGTAATATTGTGCGTCTGTATCCGTATGATGTCGCTCCGAACATTGATACGACCGGTGATGGTATGGCGGACGACGGTTCTCTGAGAGGTTCCAGTACAGTCGTTGCGGATCGTATCCGTCAGGAGATCCAGGCCAGTGTCGATGACGCAGGTATCGAGATCATTGACGCCAAGATCACCTATCTGGCATACGCTCCGGAAATCGCAGCTGTCATGTTACAAAGACAACAGGCATCCGCAATCATTGACGCCCGTAAGATGATTGTTGACGGTGCTGTGGGTATGGTGGAGATGGCTCTGGATCGTCTCAAGGACAACGAAGTTGTAGATCTGGACGATGAACGCAAGGCAGCTATGGTATCCAATCTGCTGGTTGTCCTCTGCGGTAACCACGATGCCCAGCCCGTTGTGAATTCAGGCAGTCTGTATTAAGATGGCTGAGAAGAAACAAATCCCTCTGCGTCTGTCTGCCAAACTGTATGATGCGATTGCGGCATGGGCAGAAGATGATTTCCGATCAGTGAACGGGCAGATCGAATACCTGCTCACAGAGTGTGTCAGACAGAGAAAAAAGAATGGTAAATACGTATCCGAAGAACTGGATGTACCTCCGGAACTGGATATAGAGTAAAAAAAAGAAAGCAGATCCGGAAAAAGATCTGCTTTCTGTAAAAAAGTATTGACCTTCCACCAGATGGAAGCCCTATAAAAGAAGAGAACACAGACATGAAAATCAAAGATGTTGAAGAACAGGTAGGTATTACGAAGAAAAACATCCGGTTCTATGAAGAACAGGGATTATTATCTCCGGGACGTGCGGATAACGGCTACCGTGAATACGGAGAAGAAGATCTGAAGCGTCTGAAACAGATCAAGTTTCTGCGTAAACTGTACGTGCCGATTGAGGAGATCAAGGCAGTATCTTCAGGAGATCTATCTCTGGATGTATGTCTTCAGCGTCAGCTGTATGAGTTTGAACAGAAGAAGAATAACCTGGAAGAACTACAGAAGTTTACCAATGAACTGCTTACTTCTTCCTCCGGTATTACTCTGGATGAACTGGATGTGGATCTCTGCCTGGACAAGATTACAGCGATGGAAAGGGAAGGTCATAAGTTTATGGATGTGAATGTTACGGATATTCACCGGAAGAAAACCATGGGTTCGGTAATCGGTGCCGCAGCGATGATCCTGTTGTTGTTCATCTTCGGCACACTGATCTGGTGGGGGAATATGGAAGATCCTCTGCCGATTCCGGTTTTTGTCATCTTCATCGGTATACCGGTAGTGATCGGTATATTCGTACTAGTTGTACTCATACAGAGAATACGGGAGATCCGGGGAGGAGAAGAGGATGAAGCTTCTAAGTATTGATTATATTCCGGGACAGGAAATTGAAGCGCTGGGAATGGTGAAAGGCGCAGTAGTACAGACCAAGCATTTCGGCAATGACTTCATGGCAGGGATGAAAACCCTTGTCGGCGGTGAGATCGTTGCTTATACGGAAATGTTGAACGAAGCACGGCAGATTGCGGTAAAGCGTATGGTGGATGAAGCCAACGCACTGAATGCGGATGCGGTTATCGGTATCCGTTACGGATCTGCGCAGATGATGCAGGGGGCGGCTGAAGTCGTTGCGTACGGCACAGCTGTAAAGTTCAAGTAAGATGAACAGGAAGGAAATTACAGAGAAACAGATCATCCGTTATCTGGTTACGGTATTTATCCTGGCGTATCTGGTTCAGGGTGTGATCTGGAGAATGTCCCTGACCGGGAATCCTTATACGACTCTTTTGATGATCGCGCTGATGTATACGCCTTTCCTGGCAGTGATCCTCTCCGGAATACCGATTAAAGATATGGGATGGATGCCGAACCTGAAAGGGAAAGTACGGTATCTGTTCTTTGCACTGTGGCTGCCGGCTTTATTGTCTGTGTTAGGCGCAGTGCTGTTCTTCGTGATATTCCCGCATACGTTTGATACGGAGTTTGCGACGCTCAAGGCGACGATTCCTCCGGAGGCTCTGGCACAACTTGAAGCCTCCGGAATGTCCCTGGTGCAGTATGCGCTGATTTCTTCCATCTCCGTACTGAGCTATGCGCCGTTTATCAATATGTTTGCGGCACTGGGTGAAGAGATTGGCTGGAGAGGCGCTCTGTACCCGTATCTGAAGGAGAGATTCGGCAAGTTCAGGGGAAGACTGATCGGCGGTGTGATCTGGGGCGCATTCCACTGGCCTTTGATGATCCTTACAGGGTATGAATACGGGAAGAACTATTTTGGCGCACCGGTACTTGGGCTCGTGGTATTCTGCCTGGCAGCGACTGTATTAGGTATCCTGATCGATCATGTCTATGAAAAAACCCAGTGCATCTTCTTCCCTTCATTGATGCACGGGGCTGTTAACGCGAATACTCTGGGACTGATGTTCCTCAGACCGGAATATACAAATATGCTGATTCTGGGACCGCTGTACCATGGCCTGATCGGTGTGATTCCGATGGCTTTACTGGCGCTGTGGATCAGCCGCAGAAGTAAATCTGCTGCTTAGAAAATCAGCGCGGGAAACCCCAAGAGCTTTAGCCTTGGGATGAAAGCGCGTTACAGATGGATAACTACATAGATATATGATATAATATCTATGGATATGAAAAGCGAATACCGATCCACAGAAACCACTGTCTACTGCTGCAGATACCACGTCATCTTCTGCCCGAAATACAGGCGTAAGGTCCTTCGCGAACCGATCGCACAGCGGTTCAAGGAGATCGTTCTGTCTATGCAGGAGGAACAGAATTTTTATGTACTTGAAATGGAAGTCATGCCGGATCATGTCCACCTCCTGCTGGATGTCGACCCCACGATCGGGATCAATATTCTTGTGTCCCGCATCAAGGGTAAAACTGCGCATATCCTGAACCGGGAATTTCCTGAACTGGAACGTAAACTGCCTACTCTCTGGACCAGAAGTAAGTTTATCGCTACTGTTGGAAGTGTGTCCCTTGACGTTGTCAAAAAATATATCGAAGATCAGAAAACAAATGAGTCAAGAAGAAAAAAATAACAATATCCGAAACACCATGAGATCCACGAAAGCACGGCATTCTCAGATGGACTGCCGTGTTTTTGAGGTGAAAGTGGTATCTTCCAAGATATCTAAGGCTCAGAAGGAACAAGTCAATCAGTATTTCCGTGAAGCGAAATGGCGCCGCAATTCCATCGTTGCAGATCTGGAAAGTGCGGATCGTAACGGGAAAACCGCAGTTGTAAAGATCGGAGACACATTTGAAGAGCGTCCTCTTGAACTCCTTGGATCCCAGGTCCGCCAGGATATCTATGACATGGTAAAAAGTGAGATCAGAGGTCTCCATACAAAAAAGGGGAAAGGAGAGAAGGTCGGTGCCCTGGGTTTTAAGTCTTACTGCAATTCCATTCCACTGCGGCAGTATGGAGTCACTTACAGGATCGACTTTCCCCGGAACCGGATCAAGATCCAGAACATCGATAAGGACTTTTATGTTCGGGGATTGAAACAGATCCCGGATATCGCAGAGATCACAAATGCCAGATTCATCCGTAAACCGGACGGGCTGTACTTCCACATCACCTGCTTTACGCCAAAAGAGGAACGGGTCAAAACAGATAAAGAATGTGGAATAGATTTCGGGATCGAGCATAATCTGACTCTGTCAGACGGAACAGTATTTGACATACATGTCCCTGAAAGTAAGCGAGCCAAACTGGCATCTGTCCGGGTAAACAGATCCCTGCGGAAAAACAACGGAAAAAGATCCGGCAATCATTACAGAAGGGTAAAGAAACTGCAGATCACCTATCAGAAAGACAGAAACAGACGCACGGATCTGGCAAACAAGATCGTTCACGATATCCTGACCAGTTATGATTTCATAGCGGTCCAGGATGAGATGATACACAACTGGCATTCCGGTCTGTTTGGAAAACAGGTTCAGCATTCCGCAATGGGCTATATCAAAGCGAGGTTGAGGAACAACTTCAGAGTCCATGTGGTAGAACGCAGTTTTCCAAGCACACAGATATGTCCAGTATGTGGATGCCTGACGAAGCATCCGCTTTCAGAACGTGAGTATAACTGCATACACTGCGGGTATCATCACGATTCAAGAGATATAAAAAGTGCTCAGTCCATTTTGGAGGAAGCACTTCGTCAAGTCTCTATGGAACGTAGAGCTCAGAGTCTTGTGGAGAATAGTTCCGCTGTACCTGTGTCTTCGGACACAGAGTATAAGAACTCATCGATGAAACAAGAAGCCCAAATGCTTTAGCCTTGGGTAGTTCACCGGTATAAGATTCCGCTGGGGAACAGAAATAAATACGGCGCTGTAATCAAAGCGAGATTCCGTGCAATCACATGCACGGATTTTTTATCCAGGGAAGGATCTTTGGACAACATCTTCCGGTTCAGGAAATAGATACATAACCCGGAGATGATGATTGACACGGCGGTGATCGCAAACGTGAGAATATGATTGAACGGCTGCAGGTTCAGTCCGTAAGTGACAGTATGCGCAAGTTCTTTCGGGAAGAGTTTATCTGCGAAATAGTATATCGTGAAGATAAATACGGCGCCGATAAAGTCCGAAAGAAATCCGATCAGGCAGATCTTCCAGGAATGTTTCCAGGCTCTCTCATGATAATCCTCCAGCAGAAGATGTTTCATCGTGAAACGTGTGACCAGAAAATCAATCAGGAAATTTGCCGGAATCAAGACGATCCACAATACCGGGAACCACATCAACATCCATATAGGGAATAATACGTTATATAACCGAAACGGTTTCTTCTTGTGCAGTGTCTTCATGTTCAGTACTCCTTTCTGAGGAATCAATAAGATTTAACTGTACCAGGTAATCCAGGATCTCCTGCAGTTCAAAGGAAGACATCATACGTCCGTCCTGGGGATCTAACAGCCGGTAATGCTGGGAAAGGATATTCTGCTGGATACGATATCCTTGTACCTCTTTGATGACCTTCCACCATACCTTGCCGCCCATGGTTGCCGGATAGACAACCTTGGTATCCGCAAATGCCAGTGCCTTGATCATATCCGACAATTCTCCTCCAAACGCGTTCTGCAGCACACTGCTCTGAGAGAAGATCGTAGCCAGGGCAATACATTCCGGCCAGCTCAGGTTTCTTCTTCCTTTTTCACTCTCTACCAGAGATTTCTTGGAAATTCCCAGGATCTGTGCCATCTGGTCCTGACTGAAATGATATTCCGTACGTACCAGTCTGGTATAGGCAGTCAGTTTCTCGGTTAGTTCTGTTTTATCCATAGCTTTCTCCTTGCAGTGTAAAATTACACTATTTGAGTAAAATGTGCAATACCTAAAAGATTAAAATTCCCTCCTTTATTCATCTTCCTGTCCAATACAGACAAGACTTTGATCCAACAAATAAATTCTTGTACTGGTAAAATCCTTATGTTAGAATAGTCATGCGCTTTCTTTAGACCCGCATGAGGTCTAAGGCAGAAGGGAGAAGAAGATGAAGAAGAAGATCCATCCTAAGTATTATGAGACAAAGGTAGTCTGCACGAGCTGCGGTTCGGAATTCATGACAGGTTCTACAGTTAAGGAGATCAAGGTTGATACCTGCTCCAACTGTCATCCGTTCTACACAGGCCGTCAGAGATTTGCTCAGGCTCAGGGACGTGTTGAAAGATTCAATAAGAAGTACGGCTTAAAGTAATCAGAGATAAGAGTGAGAGATCACTCTTTTCTTATCCCTGAATACATACAAATCCAGTATGGTAAAGTATAATAGTGTCGGGTAAAACCTATGAAGAATCACATGTGCACAAAAAGACCGGAAAACAGATTCACAGGAATCGTTTTTCAGTGTGCTTTCCAGATCGTGATCTTCGGACATCATTAGCGTGTTATACCCAATCTTACTTAACGATAAAGGAGGAATAACACATGGATGCAGTAAGAGAAAAACTAATGGAAATAGAAGCACAATATAACGAAATCAACCAGAAACTGATGAGCGAAGAAGTACTGCGCAATCCTTCGGAAATGACGCGTTTATCCAAGCAGGAAGCTAATCTGCGTCAGTCCGTGGAAGCCTGGCACTCACTTTCTTCTCTGGATTCACGTATAGAACAGGCAGAAGAAATGATGAAGGAAAGTGATCCCGAGCTGAAGGAAATGGCAGCGATGGAATTGGAAGAATGTTTACCTGAACGGGAAGCTCTTCTGGAAAAGATCCAGAGACTTCTGATTCCGCGGGATCCGGATGATGATCATGATGTGATCATGGAGATCCGCGGAGGTGCCGGAGGTGACGAAGGTAATATCTTTGCGGGTGATCTGTACCGGATGTATACCCGTTATGCGGAAACCAGAGGATGGAAAGTACAAGTACTGGAAGCGAATCCGAGTGAAGCTGGAGGATTCAGCCAGATCATCTTCTCCATCAAGGGAAATAACGTCTATCATGACCTGAAATTCGAATCCGGGGCACACCGTGTACAACGTGTACCGAAGACGGAAGCCCAGGGCAGAATTCATACCTCTACCGCTACAGTTCTCTGCCGTCCTGAAGCGGAAGACGCGGATATTGAGATTGATGAAAAAGATCTGACGATTGAAACACACAGAGCTTCCGGAGCCGGCGGCCAGCATATCAACAAGACCGATTCCGCAGTACGTATCGTCCATATTCCCACCGGGATCACGGTAAACTGTCAGGAAGGACGAAGCCAGATCGAAAACCGGGAAACCGCAATGCGTCTGATCCGTTCCCGTGTCTATGAAGAACTCCGGAGACAGCGTGAAGAAGCCGAGGGAAAGATCCGCCGGGCAAAGATCGGCACCGGTGACCGCAGTGAAAAGATCCGCACCTACAACTACCCGCAGAACCGTGTTACCGATCATCGTATCGGTCTGACGATCACCCAGCTGGACAGAATCATGGAAGGCAAACTGGATGATATCCTGGCAGGTCTGCAGGCAGAAGACGAAAGACAGAAACTGGAGATTTCCGAACAGTGACAACCTTTGCGAAAGCGGTAAGAAACTACGAAAAGATGTGTACGGAAAGGGATATTCCCGCGGAAACCGTAATGTCTTTTCTCGTGGAGATCAGCCGCAGGGAAAGATACGATCTGTATCTGCACTATGAAGAAGAGATACCTGAAGATCTGGAACAGTACTTCCGTGAAGGAATGGAGAGGATCCTGAAGGGTGAACCTATGGCGCATGTGCTGGGATACTCCTGGTTCTACGGGTATAAGATGATCGTTAACCCGGATGTACTGATTCCACGTGTGGAGACCGAAGAACTCTGCGCGTATATCCTGTCCAGAATCGACCGGTATTTCAAGGGACAGGAGGAAATTAACTGCGCGGATATCGGTACCGGCAGCGGCGCGATCGGTATAACCCTGGTAAAGGAAGAACCGAAGATCCGGATGACCGTCACGGATATTTCCGAAGAAGCGCTGACAGTCGCAAGAGAGAATGCCTCGCTCAATGAAGCAGAAATGGAATTCCTCTGCGGTGATATGGTCAAACCCCTGATTGAACAGGGAATAAAACTGGATGTGCTGGTATGTAATCCTCCGTATATCCCGCAGGATGAACCGATGGAACACTCGGTCGTGGATTATGAGCCCCATGTGGCATTGTTCGGCGGGGAAGACGGACTGAAGTTCTACCGCGAAGTATTCCGTGACTGCCGGCTTGTACTGAAGGATAAAGCGATGATGGCTTTTGAAATGGGATGGAACCAGAGAGAAAAGATGTCTGCTTTAGTAGAAGAAACACTTCCGGGAGCCCGGTATGAGATCATCCGTGACATGAGCGGAAAAGACCGGATGTTGTTTGTATATTTTGGATTAGAAGATGACAAAAAAGCGTAGAAAACTGAAACCCCTGGGAAGGACGATTCTGATCTGTCTGGAAGTATGCCTGGCAGTTGTTTTCCTGTTCTCTTCGTATATGGCTTATCAGGCCTGGCATATGTACAAGGAAGCCGGTACGGAATATGAAGAAATCACGGAAACAGCAGTGATCCGGAAAGAAGTAAAGAACGATAATACCGACACGGTGGAAATCGATGATTCCGTAGATTTCGAGGCACTGGAAGAAATCAACCCGGATATCGTTGCCTGGATCACGCTGGAAGACTCCATGATCAATTATCCGGTTGTACAGGGAGAAGATAACGCGTATTATCTTGAACACTTGTTTACACGCAAGGTAAATCATCTCGGCTGTGTATTCATGGATTATCGTACGGCAGCGGACTTCTCCGACTATCATACGCCTCTGTACGCGCATCACTCGCAGAACGGCGCCATGTTCGCAGGAATTGAGAAATACAAAGCACAGTCGTTCTATGAGACGCATAAGAAAATCCGCCTTCAGACACCTGCCGGAGAGTATACACTTGAACCCTATACCGGTCTGGTACTGAACGCGGAAGTAGATTTTTTACAGTTAAACTTCAATAGTCCCGAAGAATTTGTCCGTTATGCCAACCAGTGGAATAACGATTCAACATTCGCTTCGGGGATTACGATCACGGAAGATGACCGGATCGTTACCCTGATCACCTGTACAGCAGATTACGAAAACGCAAGATATGCGTTATTCTGCCGTCTTACAGAGAATTAACCAGTTTCTCGGTATTCTCTTTCGTGGTCATGAAGCTGGTCACGAAACGCACGATGGAATGCGTATCGTCCACAGTTCCGAAAGTATGGAAGGCAAACTCTTTGTGTAACTCGGCAATCTTCTCGTTATCCATGATCGGGAATAACTGATTGGTCTGAGGAGTATACGCAAACTTGTAGCCTTTCTTTTTTAATGCCTTGGCGATCATTTCCGCGCATTCGGCAGCGTTCTTACTGATCTTGAAGTACCGGTCTTCCTTGAACAGTTCTTCAAACTGTATGCCCAACATACGTCCCTTTGCCAACATCGCACCGCGCTGTTTCATGTGGAAGCGGAATCCCTTCTTCAGTTCCTTGTCCACGATTACCACAGCTTCCCCAAACAAAGCGCCCACCTTTGTGCCTCCGATATAGAAGACATCGGTAAGCTTCGCAAAATCTGCCAGGGTAACATCACAAGCCTTGGCACACAAGCCATAGCCTATACGCGCACCATCCACAAACAACGGAACATGATACTTATGACAAACTTCGGAGATCTCTGTCAGTTCCTTCCTGGAATACAGGGTGCCGCTTTCTGTCGGCCAGGAAATATACACCATCCCCGGTTCAACCACATGTTCGAAATTACCGTCATTGCGGTGATCGACGATTGCCTTTTCAATCTGTGCGGCAGTGATCTTTCCGTCTTTGGACGGTAATGGAAGACATTTATGACCAGTCGCTTCTATGGACCCTGTCTCATGAACATTGATATGTCCGGAATCCGCGCATAACGCTCCCTGATACGGCTTCAGTGCTGACGCGATCACGGTAAGATTTGTCTGGGTTCCGCCAACGAGGAAATGAACATCCACATTCCGGTTCCCGCAGGCTTTGCGGATCAGTTTTGCGGCGTTCTGGCAATGCGGGTCAATGCCGTATCCGGATGTCTGTTCAGTATTGGTTCTGGTTAGTGCTTCGAGAATTTCAGGTATACAACCCTCAGTATAATCACTTTCAAAATTGATCATGTTACTTCTCCGTTTCTTAAAACATCATATCTCAAACCATGGTAGAATGAAACAGGTATACTTGAAATGATCCGGATTTATACGAAAGAAGAACTCCCTTTATTGGCTGAGATCCTGAAGAATGACGGTGTGATCTCCGTACCTACCGATACGGTATACGGTGTATGCGCACGGATGTTTTCCCCTGTTGCCCAGGAGAATCTGCGCAGGGTGAAAAACCGTCCGCTGACCAAGGCATTCCCGGTCATGTGCGCGGACCTGGAACAGATCCGGACCATTGCGGAAGTGGATGAACGTACCTGCCGGATCATCCATACATTCATGCCCGGACCGCTGACTGTCGTCTTAAGAAAAAAAGCAGGGATACCCGGCTTTGTGAATGGTAATATGGACACTCTGGCTGTACGTATGGCACCGGATGAGGTGATCCGGGAACTGATTCTTCTGACCGGTGAACCCCTGTACATGACCAGCGCAAATCAATCCGGGGAAAAGACCTGTACGACACTATCCGAGATTGCGGAAAACTGCCCGCTGCTGGACGGCATGCTGGAAGGGGAAACACGCTTCGGTACCGCCAGCACGATTGTGGACTGCACCGGAGAACTGAAGATCCTGCGGGAAGGTCCAATCACTCTGAAAGAACTGAAACAGGCAGCGGATCAATAAAACGCATTCTGGCAGCCCGGTGATAGATCTGTTCTGCCTCACGTTCATACTCTTCCCGGGAAATGTCCCTGCCGTGAACCATCAAGGTATAATCCGCCCCGTAAAACAAATAACGTACAGGCGTCATCCGAAATCCGTTACGCTGATAGAAGGACAGACGTTTTTTTCTTGTGCTGATATCCTTCACGGATTCTTCGGGTGTATCGATCTCCAGTACCACCGGCACATCCGCGTACCGCTGCAGCACACTCTGCAGGAGCGCTGTCCCGTAATGCCGGTCACGCAGTTCCCCGCATACCGCCAGGTAGTAGAGAAAACACATCGTCTCACTGTGGTACAGGTACACAAATCCCACAAAGAGATCCTTGTCGTAAAAAGCCAGTAATTCTGTCTGTTCCTCTTTTAACATATGCAATATTACGGGGAAGGGAATCCGTTCATTCGCAGGAAAAGACTGAACGTATAACTTACGTATCGTCCGGATCATCTTATCTTTACTGTTAAGTGTTCTAATCGTTAAAGTCATGTTTGTAATTCTGTTTCTGAATTTGATAACATGAGTATAGCAGAAAGGAGTTTTTTATGTGGAATAATATTGACACTGGCGCCTATGAAGGAATGATCGCCGAAACCATCACAATTAAGGGTTATCATGATGAACCTGTCCGTGCTTATTATTCTCGTCCGCTCGGGGCCGGACCTCATCCCGGAATCGTATTGATTCCTCATATGCCGGGATGGGATGAATGGCAGCGTGAAACCGCTCGTCGTTTTACCCAGCATGGCTACGAAGTAGTCTGCCCGGATATCTACTGCCGTGTAGGCACAGGCCTGCCCACCGAGGTCGCACAAGCCGCAAGAGAAGCCGGAGGTATCCCGGATGACTGCGTTATGGGTGATACGAAGGGATCACTGGATTTCCTGAAGACACAGGCGACAGGCAACGGTAAAGTCGGTGTGATCGGTATGTGCTCCGGAGGCAGACACGCGTTCCTGGCAGCTTGTACGGTTGACGGCTTTGACGCTGCGGTAGACTGCTGGGGCGGTGGTGTAGTCGCTTCCCCGGAACAGCTGACACCCGCAAGACCCGTAGCACCGATCGACTACGCAGAGAAACTGTCGATCCCTCTGCTGGGGATCTTCGGCAATGAAGACCACAGTCCTACACCGGAAGATGTAAACAAGACAGAGGAGATCCTGAAGAATCTCGGAAAAGACTATGAGTTCCATCGCTATGACGGAGCCGGACATGGATTCTGGTATTACGATAAACCGATGTACCGGCAGGCACAGGCTATGGATTCTCTGGAGAAGGTATTCGATTTCTTTGAAAAACACTTGAGATAAGACCAATGACCGGATATCCGGTCATTGGTTTACATGGAGGTATTATGGCGAATCACCCGTTTGTGACCATGACGAAACCGACAGGTTCTTTTTGTAATATGAGATGCCGGTATTGTTACTACCTGAATGCGGATAACGGTGAATCGTTTGCGCATATCCGGATGAATCCCGAACTCCTGGAGAGATATATCTCTGATTATATCCAGAGCACAAAGGAAGATGTCGTATCGTTTACCTGGCACGGCGGAGAACCGACCCTGGCAGGATTGGACTTCTACGAAGAAGTCGTACGGCTGCAGAAGAAATATCTTCCCAAGGGAAAGACCTGCTGGAATAATATCCAGACCAACGGATTACTGATCGATGAGAAGTGGTGTGAATTCCTGAAAAGAGAGAAGTTTGATATCGGTGTCAGTATCGACGGTACACGGTTTGTCCATGATCTGTACAGGGTGGATGTGAATGAAGACGGTACATATACCAGAGTAAAGAAGGCTGTAGAACTCCTGGAGAAGTACGGTATCCATCCGGACCTGTTATGTACGGTTACCGAAGATACGGCGAACGCGGCACGCTCCGTATACGCCTCACTGCGCAGTTTCCACTCCGGCTGGATCCAGTTCATTCCCATTGTCCGGTACAACGAAGACGGCAGTACAACCGAAGATTCCGTTACTCCGGGCAGTTACGGACGTTTCCTCAAAGAAGTCTTTCGGGAATGGATCACCCATGATCTCGGGAGATTAAACGTTCAGATCTTTGCGGAAACCGCCCTGGTATTATCCGGCCGGAAAGCCAATGTATGCTGGTTCAGCGAGACCTGCGGGAATGTCCTCATCGTGGAAAGAGACGGCAGTGTCTATGCCTGTGATCA
The DNA here is from genome assembly GCA_017512555.1 of Solobacterium sp. GTDB lineage: Bacteria > Bacillota_I > Bacilli_A > Erysipelotrichales > Erysipelotrichaceae > Bulleidia. Next base: position 62,342 of record JAFWFE010000001.1, read on the forward strand.
CTTTGTGGACCAGAGCCACAAGCTCGGGAATATCACCGATACATCTTTGTCAGAACTGGCGGATCATCCGTTCCAGCAGGCATTTGGCCAGGAAAAGAAGAATATCGCGGAGAAGTGTAAAACATGCCCGTATGAGTTTATCTGCCACGGAGGATGTCCGAAAGACCGGAATACACAAACAAGAGAGTATTATCTCTGTGACGGGTTATTTACGTATTTTGAATATGCGGTACCATTATTGAGGAAAGCCATGAACTGGAGTCAGGAAAGAAAGACTCCGGCAGAAATCATGAAGAGGATCAGAGAGGAAGAATAACGTATGAGTGAAGCAGTAAGAGAGAGAAAAGACATCGAAGAGAAATTCAAGTGGGATCTGTCTTCCCTGTACGAAAGTGATGAAGAATGGGAAAAGGCATTGGAACAGGTAGATGCCAGTGTTGCGGAATATGCAGCCTATGCAGGAAAACTGAAAGACGCGCAGACCATCGCGGAATACTTCGGTAAAGAAAGTGAACTGGAAAGGAAACTGGATAACCTGTTCTGTTACGCGTCACTGCGCAGAAGTGAAGATCTGCGGGAAGAAGTACCGCAGAAGATGTATGCCCGGATGTACGGAAAATACGTGATGATCATCACTGCCCTGGCATTTGCCCAGCCGGAGATCTTATCCCTTACTGTAGAAGAACTGGAAAATATCGAGAATGATCCGGTGATGAAAGATTACCGGTTCCTGATGGAACAGTTGAGAATACGCAAACCTCATACACTCTCCCAGAACGAGGAAGAATTACTTGCGAGATTTGCGGAAGTACTCGGTGCGCCTGCACTGATCAGTGAGAATCTTCAGGACGCAGACCTGAAATTTGCGCCGGTAAATGACCAGGACGGAAACAGTCATGAAGTCCACGGCTCGAACTATATCACCCTGCAGTCTTCCAATGACCGCACCCTGAGAAAGAACGCGTTCTTCAGCTTCTATGATACGTATAAGAATCATATCAATACCTTTGCGTCCACGTATTCCGCAGCCGTGAAGGCAGCTGCCGCAGAAGCCCAGGCGAGACACTACAACAGCTCCCGGGAGATGTCCATGGCACAGAATAATATCCCGCTCGGCGTCTATGACAACCTGGTAAAGACAGTGAACGCGCATCTGCCGGAAATGTACCGGTATGTGGCATTACGCAGACGTTTACTTGGCCTGGAAGAACTGCATTACTACGATCTGTACGCTCCGTTAGTCAAGGGAAGTGAAGAACGGTATACCTATGGGGAAGCGCAGAAATTACTTCTGGAGGCCATCCGTCCTCTGGGTGAGAGTTATGTCAATAAGGTCAGAGAAGGCCTGGATTCCCGCTGGATTGACGTCTATCCGAATACCGGGAAAAGCGGCGGCGCATACTCTTCCGGAACCTATGAATCCAACCCGTATATTCTGACCAACTTCACCGGTACTCTGGACAGTGTATCCACAATTACCCATGAGATGGGGCACTCCATGCACTCCTGGTACTCGAATACACATCAGCCTGCGCACTATGCCGGATATACCCTGTTTGTGGCAGAAGTCGCATCCACGGTCAATGAAAACCTGTTGATTGAAAACCTGTTGTCCAAGACGGAAGATCCGCAGAAACGTCTGGTACTGATCAACCAGTATCTGGAGAACTTCAAGGGAACCGTATATCGTCAGACCATGTTTGCGGAATTTGAGATGGAAGCGCATGCGATGGCAGAACGCGGAGAAGCCCTGGATCCCGCAACCCTGAACCAGTTATATCTGGGATTGATCAAGAAATACTTCGGACCGGAACTGACTGTAGATGAAGAAGTACAATACGAGTGGGCAAGGATCCCGCACTTCTACCGTCCGTTCTACGTCTATGTTTACGCAACAGGATACAGTTCTGCCGTGGCAATCTCCGAGATGATCCGCAAGGATCCAAAGAACGCGGAAAGATACCTGGAATTCCTCTCCATGGGCGGAAGCCAGTATCCCCTGGATGAACTGAAACATGCCGGTGTAGACCTGCTTACAGCAGAACCTATCGATCTGGCGTTAAACAAGTTTGGTGCCTTGTTGGATGAGGCAGAGAAGCTCGCGGAGGCAGTAAAGAAATAAGATGAACAGAGGAAACACAGACAAGCTGAAAAAGATCCTGTTTGCGCTGGCAATCACTTGTTTTGTGGTGTTTCCGTACTTTTCCTCGTGTATCTATAACGGTCATGATCTGCAGTTCCATCTCAGCCGTATTGAAGGGGTGTGGAATGCCATGGCGGATAAACAATTCCCGCTGGCGATCTACCCAAACAAGAACTTCGGCTATGGGTACGCTTCACCGCTGTTCTACAGTGATCTGTATCTGATCATCCCATCAGTCTTGTTACATGTATGTCATCTCCCGGTTGTGCGTATCTTCAAGCTGCTGGTATTTGCCTGTGTATTCTTCGCCAACCTGAATATGATGCGAGTGATTGAGAAGATCTTTCACCGGTTGGACCTGGCGGTATTCTCCGCGTTTCTGTACACGACAGCCAATTACTTCATCACCGATATCTTTATCCGGGCTGCTTTGGGTGAGATTCTTTCCCTGGCGATCTTCCCGTTATTCCTGGATTGTATCTACGATGTGTTTGTGAAGCACAAGGACCGCTGGGTATACGCGGCAGTTATCTTCGCACTTTTGGCGCATGCGCATCTGATCTCTTGTGTATTGGCATTTCTTGCCCTGGTCTTTGTCTGTAATCTCTATGCCGGAACGATCCGCAGACATCCGCGTATCCTGCTGACAATCGTCAAAGCGGGATGTCTTGGCTTCGGGCTGACCTGTATCTACTTTATGCCTATGCTGGAACAGTATTTCGCCCAGGATCTGATCGTGCATCATATCGAGAATACGATGTTACAGGAGTTTATGGTCCCTGTAACGAGATTGGCAGGAGACTTCTTCTCCGACTTCCGCATGCAGTGGAAATACGCATACGGTGTTGATACGGCTGACCGCTATAAGAACCTGGGATGTTTCCTGACGATCCTCCCGCTTGGATATCTGGCAGTGCCGAAAGACAAGCATATCACCAGGGCACTGATCCTGTATGTACTGGTACTGTTGTGTTCTTCCACACTGGTTCCGCTCTACCGCTTCTCCGCGATCTCGTTCCTGCAGTTTCCCTCCCGCTTGTACACACCGGCTATGTGCGCAGGTTGTCTGATTATTGCGTACACCCTGCAGTATGTGGAGAAAAAGAAACTTAACTATATCTTCGCAGGTATTGCCGTCCTGTCGGTATTGAACCTCTCGTTCCTGTTCTCCTGTATCAATGATCCGGAACAGGTACGTACGATTGATGATCACGCGACAACGGAGGAACTATTCACCGAGCGGAAATACGCGAACGTGATCATTGAAGAATCCCGGTGGAACTGGGAAGAACTGGCATTTGGCGAATATCTTCCCCAGGCGTATTATTATGATTATTACAACGTAGGTACAGAGATCGATGATCTGGAATACCACCATGCCGGAATTCCCTATGAACGCAGCGGTACCACGCTATCCTTCACAACAGATCTGAGTGAAGAAGAGTGGATACTCTTACCAATATCCTGGTACAAGGGATATCAGGTCTATGAGACAGATCCCGGGGGAAAGATCCTGGATAAAGTCTATACTTCCCAGCATGTTTATTCCGGAAGGATACAAATTCATGCGCAGCCCGGTATACATCACTATCTGTTGAAGTATCCCGGCACAAAACTCCAGAAATTATCAGCAGCCGTATCTGTGATCAGTCTCATCGGATTACTGGTAATTTACCTCAGACATAAAGATTCAAAAGGAGGCGCATTATGAGCAGAGGCCGCATGGGCAGGGGTTATCTTACCGAAGAAGAAAAAGCAAACCGTCCGACAGTTACCAAAGAATTACTACTCCGGGTATTTTCCTACCTGAAACCTTACTGGAAACAACTCTTCCTGGTATTGATTGCCATCCTGTTGTCTTCCGTATTCAGTTTGATGCCTTCGGTATTGACCGGCAGGATCATCGATGAAGGATTGATTGGCAGAGATCTGAATATGTTGATCAAACTGCTGGTATTATCTCTGCTGGTTACGTTGGGGGCAAATCTGATCGGAGTTCTGGAGAGTTATCTGAACACCTGGATCTCCCAGCACATCACGTTTGATATGCGTAACACGATGTTCGCGCACCTGCAGAAAATGCCGCAGAGTTTCTTCACCACGAACAACCAGGGAGATATCATCACCCGTATGACGGATGACATCTCCGGTGTGGAACGGGTGATTACCTCAACATTTACCAGTATTATCTCCAATGTCATGACCCTGATCATCGCCGCAATCGCCATGTTCCAGAAGAACTGGATCATTGCGGTCGTCGCAATCATCCTGATGCCTTTACTGACACTCCCGACCAGGAAAGCCGGGAAAACACGTTGGGAACTCACCAGAGAAGCCCAGGCCAGCAGAGATGAGATCAACGGTATCCTCAACGAGACTCTGTCCGTCAGCGGACAGATGCTGGTAAAACTCTTTACCCGGGAAGACTATGAATACAATAAGTATGTCAAGGCGAACCAGAGAATGATCGATCTCAACATCAAGGAATCCATGGCAGGACGCTGGTTCCGGGTGGTCATGAGTACGGTATCCAGTGTAGGACCGATGACGTTATATCTTGTCGGCGGTATCCTGATGATCAAGTATCACCAGGATCTCAGTGTCGGTGATATCACGGTATTGATTGCCTTGTTAAACCGTATGTATGGTCCGGTAAACTCTTTGTTGAATATCCAGGTGGACTGGATCCGGTCCATGGCCATGTTTACGCGTATCTTTGAGTACTATGACATGCCTGTGGAGATTGAGAACGCTCCTGACGCGATTACTCCCGATCACGCGGACGGCAAGGTGGAATTCCGCCATGTCGGCTTCTCCTACGAACCATCCCGCAAGATTCTGAAGGATATCAACTTCACCCTGGAAAGCGGACACAGTATCGCGATCGTCGGTCCGTCCGGGTTCGGCAAGAGCACATTGGTGAACCTGATCCCGAGAATCTATGATGTGCAGGAAGGGGAAGTACTCTTTGACGATATCGATGTGCGTAAGCTGGATCTTGGCTATCTGCGCAGAAATGTCGGTGTGGTCACCCAGGATACTTATCTGTTCAACGGTACGATTCGTGATAACCTGCTGTATGCCAAGGCAGACGCTACTGAAGAAGAAATCAAACAAGCCTGCCGTAAAGCCAATATCGATGAATTTATCATGGCCCAGCCGGAAGGGTATAACACCATGGTCGGTAACCGTGGTCTGAAACTATCCGGCGGTGAAAAACAGAGATTGTCCATTGCCAGAGTATTACTGAAAGATCCGGCTTTGCTGATCTTTGACGAAGCTACCGCATCCCTTGACTCCATCTCCGAAAGTAAGATCCAGGAGGCAATTGATCCTCTGATTGCCTCCCGTACGAGTATCCTGATTGCGCACCGCTTGTCCACAATTCTCGCTGCTGATGAGATCCTGGTCGTCAAGGACGGAGAAATCGTTGAACGCGGACAGCACCGTGACCTTGTCAGTAAGAACGGAGTCTACCGTGAACTCTACGAAACCCAGTTCCACAAAGCCCTGGAAACAGAAAAACAGATACTGGCCGAAGGAGCCCTGGAGGGATAACATGAAAGTATTATTTGTAGGTAACAGTCATACATTCTTCAACGATATGCCTGCGTTATTTGCCCGTTTTGCGGAGATTACGACCGGTGAAACGACCGACGCTGTGATGCTGGCATATTCCGGCAGAGAACTGGAATGGCACCGTAAAGAGTATTTCTCTCTGCGTTATCAGCTGATGTACGGCAAATATGATTACTGTGTGATCCAGCAGGCTGCGCATCCATTCCCCGCTAAAGAATCCACGATGACCATGGGAAAGGAGATCATTGACCTCTGTCACCGGACCCATACAAAACCCGTAGTTTATATGACCTGGGCAGAAAAACGCTTCCCGGAAAACCAGCAGAAAATGATCGATACCCTGACCGAACTGGCAGAGACCAACAATGCCCTGATCTGCCCGGTAGGAATCATCTGGCAGAAGATCCTGAAAGAATATCCTGAGATCGACCTGTTCTGGAAAGATGGTGAACACGCCGGGGTATACGGAGATTTCCTGATTGCGGCTTCGTTCTGCCGCCTGCTGACCGGAAAAGTAAGTCCGGAAGTCAGCGGACTCGGACAGGATTTCTTCGGAGATTCAACGTTTAACTTCGAACTTCCGAGAATCCTGGAAGATCCGGAGAAAGTCAAAATTGATTTAGACAAAGAAAAAACAGATACGATCCTCAAGGTAATCGAATCTGTCTTCAGTCAAACAGAGTAAGCAGGTTGTCCAGTCCCGGAAGAGACTGGGCTTCTTTTTTGAATTTACCGGCATTCAGGGAATAATGTTCGTCAGCCAGCAGTCTGCGGTAACTCTCATACAATGTGCGTACATTCAGATCCTCCTCCGGCAGACTTGTGCCGAAGCCGTTTCTGGAGACTGTTGCCGCATACCAGCTTCGCTTCCAGCTTCCGTCGGTGATGACCAGCTGCGGTATTCCGCGCAATACAGCCTGGTGGAACAAATAGTCATCTCCGTCATGGATCAATACCTGCGCACGATCCAGCTGGGAAAGCCGTACCGAAGACGCATAGTGCAGATTCTCTTCTTTACCGACATCACTGCCCGGATACCAGATCTCAATGGTGTAGGGAGCTCCCTTATACGCATCATCGAGTAAGGTCTTCAGGCGGTTTCTCTTTATTTCAGACTCATAGAGATATACGCAGACATTCCGGGGATTCTCTTCTGCAGATTCTTTCCGGTATGTCCTGCCGATCCGCAGTACTTCCACAGATTCCGGGAGAAGATTCAAGGTAGAAGATCCCAGGGTAAAGCACCCGTGCGCGTATTGGTATAACTCATTCAGACGGAATACCTGTTCGGCCTTGCCGGAAGACAGTACACTGTTTATCTCCCGGATCATCACCGGGTCAAACGAACGATTCCTGTACATGGCGCCGTTCACGTAGGAAATAAACGGTGTGTTGGTCATCCGTGCAGCGATGATTGCAGAGAATCTTCCCAGGTCCAGGACATGATCCGGACGGAATGTATCAATGATACCCTTGACGATTTCCGTATCACTCTTCAGGTAACGTTGTCTGGATATTCCTGAAGTATAACAGTATTCTTCATAACCTGCAGGACTGGTCTTCCTGAACTTATCCAGAACCGAAGAAGACAACGGTGCATATGGGTATAAAGCGGTATGTTTATACGTATCCTTAGGGGCACTGACCGCCGTCTCTATACCATTCCGGTTTAACATATCCAAAATCTCCTGCACAAATAAAATCCAGGCAGGAGACGCGTTGATTTTCGGGACAACCAGTACTTTCATGAATAAAGTATAGTATAAATCACAGGATTGCGACAGTGCAGGATATCACCCGGAAACAGTTGTTTTTTACCTTTGGTTAAAATATGATTAAAGAAGAAAAAAACAGGAGGCAGTTTATGCTGGAAGTATTAAATCATCCACTAATTACTCATAAATTAACGCTGATGCGTAATAAGAACACCGGTACCAAGGATTTCCGTGAAAATCTTGATGAAATCGCGGAACTGATGGCTTATGAAATCTGCCGTGATCTGCCGATTCAGCCGATTGATATCGAAACTCCGATGGGACCTTGTGTAGGTTATGAACTTAGTAAAGAAGTTGTGATCGTTCCGATCCTTCGCGCAGGTATCGGTCTTCTGGATGGTATCCGCCGTCTGGTGCCTACCGCAAAAGTCGGCTTTGTCGGATTATACAGAGATGAAGAAACCCTGCAGCCGCAGGAGTATTTCTCCAAATTCCCGAAGAATCTGAAAGACGCGATCGTGATGATCGTTGACCCGATGCTGGCGACCGGAGGAAGCGCTGTAGCCGCAATCAACCTGGTCAAGGAACGCGGCGCGAAGTCCATCAAACTGATCTGTCTGGTTGGTGTGCCTGAGGGTGCCAAGGCTGTACAGGAAGCACATCCGGATGTGGATATCTATCTCGCAGCCATGGATGACCATCTCAACGAGATCGGATATATCGTTCCGGGTCTCGGAGATGCCGGTGACCGTATTTTCGGCACAAAGTAATGGCTTCATTCTTTCTTGAAACCGGAATCTATATCCTTTGCCTGTTGTTGTCTTTTTATGCCATGAGTGCAGTAAATTTTGAAAAGATCATCAAGGCAAATCATGTCTGGCAGGCTCAGTTACTGTATGCCATGCTGGTAATGGCACTGGCTTATCTGACAGCCGGGTTTGTTCTGGGATTTATTTACCGGGGATAATGAAGACAGCGGGCTTTTTCAGTCCGCTGTTATGGTATAATAGCCGCGTATAGTATGAATCTGATTAAGGGAGCACTACCGTATTTCTTATTACCGCTTGTGATTTCATTTGCTCTGGTGCCTCTGTGCAAGCAAGTGGGTTTTCGTCTGGGCATTTACGCGCAGGAGAACAACCGTACGGTACATCACGGAAGAATTGTACGTATCGGCGGCACGGCGATCTTTATCGCGTTTCTGACGTCTCTTACGGTATTCCTGTCAGCGGATGATACGCTTAACGGTATTGTGATTGGTGGATCCCTGGTCTTTATCGGAGGACTCCTGGATGATATCTATGAGTTATCTCCGAAGAAAAAGATCCTGTTCCAGGTAGCCGGCGCGGTGATTGCCATGGTGATCGGAAAACTGTATTTACAGGAAATGCAGATCTTTGCCCTGGATATCTCTTCCCCGATCATTACGATCATGATCTCATTCTTCTGGATCATCGGGATTACGAATGCGATCAATCTTATAGATGGTCTGGACGGTCTTTCCAGCGGTATCTCCCTGATCGTTATCCTGACGATCGGTTTACTTGGATACTTCATGGGCAGAAGAGATATCTGTATTCTGGCGTTATGCCTGAGCGGCGCAATCCTGGGCTTCCTGCCGTACAATTTCCACCCGGCATCGATCTTTGTCGGTGACTGCGGAGCACAGTTCATGGGCTTTACCATCGCCTGTATCTCTCTTCTGGGATTCAAGACTACTGCTTTGATCACTCTGGGCTTCCCGATCTTATTACTGTTTATCCCGATCAGTGATACGCTGCTGGCAATCATCCGAAGACGTCTGAAGGGACAGAAGTTCTCCCAGGCAGACAAGGGACATCTTCACCACGTGCTGATGTTCAAACTGAAACTGGGACATCAGCGTACTGTACTTACACTGTACGTGGTTACCCTGTTGTTCGCGTTTGCGGCAGTACTGAGTTACTTCTATCCGTCTCTGGGGATTGCGTTAGTTGCGGTACTGATCATCTTCTTTGAACTGTTTATCGAGTATACCGGAATGGTTAATCCGAAGTTCCATCCGATTTTGTCCCTGGTCAACCGTCTGACCGGATGGCCGAAGATCCTGGATGGACAAGACCCGGTAGATTCCAAGATCCAGGAAAGCGCACAGGAGAAATCCCTGCCTGAATAATCAATGAAACTCTTCTTACGGTGATCCTGCCGGGAAGAGTTTTTTTATACAAAACACACAATTATGTACATTAATACAGGAATAATATTTGACATTATAAAGAGATTAAAATTATAGTTATTTTATGCGGGAAGTAGATGATCGCTATCCGGAAATTGGAAAGCCCTATGAACCGGTAAAGGGCGGAAAACATCATAAGAGACTAAACTATGCGAAGATTCCGTTACTGATGGCCGGTGCTTTAATTGCGCTTTCAGCGTTGGTTCACAAGCCTCTGCCTGTAATACCAAGCGGTCCGGAACCGGAAGTGGTTGTGGTTGTTCCTACGCCGAGTCCGGAGCCTGTAAATCCGCCGGAAACAACACCTAAACCAGATAAAAAACCTGACCCGGCACCTCCTACACCTACACCGACAACACCGGTTCCCCCGACACCGGCACCTCCGACACCGTCTCCAAGTATTGAGCCGGGTCCTACTCCGATACCGGAACCACATCCTGAACCAGAACCTGAACCGGAACCTTCACCCAGTACGGAACCGGAGACCAGAGTTACAGTAACCATAACCGGCGCACAGGTGACACAGCCCTATACCGGTGAGCGGTTGTTTGCGGAAGGGTATAAGTATACCGCGAAAAAGGGAAAGAAAGAACTGGATCAGGAAGACTTTGACGTAGTATACAACGCAACTGCGGACTCTCCCATACCCATGGCTTCCGGGATTGAACCGGGCACTTATTACATGGGTATGACCAAGGGTGATTTTAGTGTTTCTTCAGGAAAATATAAGAATATCAATGTGACTGTCAAAGACGGCTGGCTGAAGATCATCGACGAGAATCAGGCAGTAACCGTTACGATTGTCGGTAATCATGACACGCTGACGTATACCGGAGAAAATCTGCAGGTTGACGGCTTTACCTATACAGCCGTTACCAGTGACGGTGATGATGTCACGGATTACATAACCGTTGAATTGAATGCAGGAAGTCTGGCTGTAGCGTCCGGCGTAGATGTCGGCACACACCAGATGAATCTCAGCGCATCAGACTTCTCGGTAACTTCCAGTTCATTTACGAATATTACCGTACAGATTACGGACGGATATCTGGAGATTACACCGAAGGATCTGACGATTACCGTTACCGGTAATACTCTGACAGTGCCGTTTGATAACGAGGAACATGTGGTCAATGGCTATACGATCACGATTCCGAGTGACGCAACGATTACTCTGGACCAGATCATCGGTCCGGCTGAGGAGGAGGCCTATGCCCACGGATCTGCGGTAGGAACCTACTACATGAATCTGAGCGCTTCTGACTTCAGTACGACCAATACAAACTATAATGTCACATTTGACGTTACCGACGGCTGGCTGAAGATTACTTCCTCGGATACCCATAACGCTCCGGTAATCACTATTGATGATTATATGAGCGTACTCAAGGAGAACGGCGTATGGTCCTGCTGGAGAGGCTTCGATATTCAGCTGAATGATCTCGCCGGAGGAAGCGGTACCCTGACCCTGTATGTGGACGGCGCCGCAACCGATATATCTCTTAACTATGATGGAACCAGCACATCCGGTACTACATGGAGTGATCAAGTCCGGTATGATTTCGCGGATACCAGTGACACAAATGAAAGAAGAACAGGTAAGCTAGTTCTAACATATACATGTCCGGACGGCTCGACAGGTACTGTAGAGTCCTCTGAATTCTATCTGTATAAAGGCTCTTACGTAACCAATACGTCATACAGCTATGACGGAGGAACCCTGACTCTGGACATCGAGATCGATCCTGCAATAGCCAATGCTTCACAGGTAGATCTGGAATATTCCTGGCTCTCTGTGACATCCGGAGGATCGACACAGACGTATACCAGTCCTTCGAATACTTCATCCAGCGGCAATCACTACTACGTTCGTTACAACATCGGCGCAGTAGATAACGGCGCAACATTTGAAGCGTCCATCATCCTGATCGCTCCGGATGGCAGCGGCAGTTACCGTCCAAGTGACGCAAGTATGACCGGACAGTTAAACTAACATAAATATCATCGATACATGGGGAGGATTTACATATGAAGGTAAGAAGTATCATCGGTACCATAATTTCCATTATTCTGATCGTATTACTGTTTAATCCGCAGTGGCTTCCGTTCTCGGCAGAGACAGTCGCCAAGATGCAGGATCTGCGTTCAGATCATTTCCTGATTGAACGAAGCGGAGAAATCACCGTAGCACACATTGGTACGCTGATTCTGGCGCTGGCGATCGTTACGCTGGTCTACCAGATCATCAAGTGGATCCTTCGCTTTACCGCGGACAGAGATGAACACTCCAGGACGATAGCGCTCTTACTTACCGGTCTGATCCGTTATCTGGCAATAATTGTTGCCTTTATCTGGGGCCTCAGTATTCTTGGTGTCAATACCACTGCTGTCCTTGCCGGAGCCGGAATCATCGGATTGATCGTTGGCTTTGGTGCCCAGAGTCTCATTGAAGATATCATCACCGGTCTGTTCATCATCTTTGAACGTCAGTATGAGATTGGGGATATTATCATCCTGGATGAATTCCGTGGTATTGTACGCAGTATCGGTGTACGTACAACGGTGATTGAAGATGCCGGAGGAAACCTGAAGGTTGTCAATAACTCGGATATCCGTAACTTCCAGAACCGTTCCCGCAATCGTTCGCTTGCGCTCAGTGAACCCTCTGTCTCTTATAAGACAGACCTGAAGTATCTCGAACGTGTACTGCAGGATAATCTGGGTAAGATGTATACCTTGCATAAAGACCTGTATCTGGAAAAACCGATCTATTACGGTGTACAGGAACTGGGAGAAAGCGGTATTACCATCCGTGTCGGTGCCTGGGTCAATGAAGCCAATATCTTTGTGGCACAGCGTCAGCTTAATCGTGATCTCAAGATCTTGTTTGATGAGAATGGTATAGAGATTCCTTTCCCGCAGGTTGTTGTCCATCAGGGAGACTAGTTTACAGATTTATCACTTATACAGAGAATTCTCCGGGTTACCCGGGGAATTTCTTTTTTTCGTCCTATGTAATGTGTGGAGGGTCAATTATATGAATAAAGATCTTGTACACGTATTACAGAACGAAGCCATCAAAGCCGCAGGAAATGAAGATACCTGGAAGAACTATATCCGCTACCGGGAGGATGTCTATTACCCGTATGTGTCTGACAATATAGAGAATAATCTGATCTCGGAAGCGAACTGGATGATCCGCAGCCAGAACATATCTTCGGAGGATCTTGGGTTATATCTGACTGTTGGGGATATCTGTTTTATGGACTTCGGACAGGCATATCTCAACGAGATGGCATACCAGCACTTTGGTATCATCATGTCGATCTGCCGTAAGAAGGCTCTGGTGATTCCGATGACCAGCAATCCTGTGCAGTACGCGAATGCCTATGATGCCAAGGAGAATCCCAACGGTAAGATCCACCTGATGAGACTGGGAGATATCAAGGGGCTGCGGTATCATTCCGTGTTGTTTCTCAATGACATGAAGTTTGTGAATACAGCCAGGGTAATTGAAGTGAAAGCGCACATTGATCAGGACAGTACGTTGTTCCGCAAGATTCAGCAGAGAATGATGCAGGTAATGTTTTTGAGAGATGATATCGCATGGTAAGATATATCTATGCTTGAGAAATACAGGGAAGGGAAATGGCTGACGGCGGTATCCGGGGGACCGGACTCCATGGCTTTACTGTACCTGTGTGAAAAAGAAGGCATCACTTTTTCGGCTGCCCATGTGAACTATCATCACCGTCCGGAAGCGGAGGAAGAGGAAGCCTATGTACGCGCATACTGCGCAGAACACGGAATAGAACTATTCGTACGTAACGAATCCTTTGAATACAGCGGGAATTTTGAGGCATCCGCAAGAGACTGGAGATATACCTGGTTTGCGCAGATTGCGGAGAAATACGGCTTTTCCGGTGTGCTTACGGCGCATCATCAGGACGACCTGATCGAGACGTATGTGATGCAGAAAGAGAAGGATCTTACGCCGGAATACTATGGCATACAGGAACAGATCTGTTACAAAGATCTGCGGATCTGCCGCCCGTTATTATCCCTGACCAAAGCGGATCTGATCCGGTGCTGTGAATCTGCCGGAATCCGCTATTATACAGATAAAACCAACCGGGATGTCTCCTATACCCGGAACCGGATCCGGCATGAGGTCATCGATGGCCTGACTGTTCCGCAAAGACAAGAAATCCTGGCAGAGATCAGCCGGAAGAACCATGAACTCCAAAAGATCCGCACAGACGCAGACCATCTCATAGACCACGGAAGGGTAAATCTTAAGAATTACCGCGCATGTGAAGAAGAGGTACGTTTACAGATCCTGCGCACTCTGGCAGATACAGAGATTCACCGTTCCAAGGCACAGTACAGGGAGATCGACAGTCAGATCATGAACAAAGATGACTTTCTGATTCCCCTGGATGAACGTTATTTTTGCCAGGACAGGGGACGATTCTTTCTGGAGATTCCCGGACAAGCATACGAATACATCTATAATTCACCGGAAGAACTGCATGGCAGGCAGAAATACTTTCGTATTGAACAGGGTACACCGGGAGTGAACGCCGTAACCCTGAGTGAAGATGACTATCCAGTAACGATCCGCAGTTATCTCCCGGGAGATATGATCCGTATGCGTTTCGGGACAAAGAAGGTCCACAGGTTCTTTATCGACCGTCATATTCCTCTATACCAGAGATCTCTCTGGCCGGTGATGGTAAACCGGAAGGGAGAAGTGATTCTGGTCTCTGGCCTGGGTTGTGACATCAAACACTACTCTATTCTGCCGACGGTAACTGTGATACAATATCTTAATAGCGACGGAGGTATACCGCATGTTTGAAAAGGATATCAAGAAAGTACTTTTTACTGAAGAAGAAATCAGTGCACGCTGTAAGGAACTGGGCAGACAGATCACCGAAGATTACGCGGGGAAGAATGTATTGCTGGTAGCTTTGCTCAGAGGTTCTGTACCTTTTCTTGCGGAACTGATCAAATATATCGATCTGGATATCGAGTATGACTTCATGGATGTCACAAGTTATGAAGGTACAGAATCTACCGGAGATATCCGTATTCTGAAAGACCTGGATGATTCCGTACAGGGTCTGGATCTTCTTGTGGTAGAAGATATTGTCGATACCGGCAGAACCCTGAAGACAGTCATCAAGACATTGCTGAACAAGGGAGCTAACTCTGTAAAGATCGTAACACTGCTGGAAAAACCCAGTCGTCATGTTGAAGATATTGATCCGGAGTATGTCGGATTTATTGTTGATAACGAATTTGTGGTCGGCTATGGTATGGACTTTAACCAGAGATACCGCTGTCTGCCTTATGTGGCAGTATTGAAGGATGAAGTATACCAGTAGTACCCGAAGGAGGGAAAGATGCAAAACAGGAAATTTATTAACTACCTTCCCTACCTGATCGTCATCGCATCGATCATCAGTCTTCTGGCTTTAAACAACGGCTCTACAACAGAAAATCTGAATTATAACGAATTCTATGATCTTGTAGAGAAAGAACGTGTCAATGAGTCGGTACTGTCGATCGGTTATAACGTGATTGAGGTCAGGGCGTCATATGGTGAAGAAAACGAACGAAAAGTGATCACCGCCAATGTGCCGAATACAACCAATGAGATTGAACGGCTGATTGGTATTCTGGATAATTCCGAAGTAAGAATTGTCGACGCGAATGCCAGTAATGCCTTCCTCGATACGTTGTATTCCATGATCCCGCTGGTTTTCGTAGTGTTATTCGGCTTGTGGATGGTGAACCGGATGAATGGTTCCGGAAGTGCCAATGCCAAAGCCTTTGAATTCGGTAAATCCCGTGCCCGTCTGGAAGAATCCTCACGGACAAGATTTACGGATGTGGCCGGATGTGATGAAGAAAAACAGGAGATGGCTGAGATCATCGATTATCTGAAGTATCCGAAGAGATTCCAGCAGATGGGTGCCCGTATCCCTAAGGGTGTGCTTCTGGTTGGTCATCCCGGTACCGGTAAGACATTGCTTGCCAAGGCAGTTGCCGGTGAAGCTAATGTGCCGTTCTACAGTATTTCCGGTTCGGATTTCGTGGAAATGTTCGTTGGTGTAGGTGCCAGCCGTGTACGTGATATGTTCAAGGAAGCCAAGCGTACAGCACCGTGTATTATCTTTATCGATGAAATCGACGCGGTAGGTCGTCAGAGAGGCGCAGGCTTCGGCGGCGGACATGACGAACGTGAACAGACATTGAACCAGCTCCTGGTAGAGATGGACGGTATGGAAGAGAATACCGGTATCGTTGTGATTGCGGCAACCAACCGTCCGGACGTACTGGACCCTGCATTATTACGTGCAGGCAGATTCGACCGTCAGATCACGGTATCTCTGCCGGACCGCAACGGCCGTAAGGCAATCCTGGAAGTTCATGCCCGGAATAAGCATCTTGCGCCGGATGTCGATCTGGATGCGCTGGCAAAGCGTACACCGGGATTCAGCGGTGCTGACCTGGAGAATGTCCTGAATGAGGCAGCAATCTTAGCCGTGCGTGAAAAGCGTGATACGATCGGTATGAGCCAGATCGATGAAGCAATCGACAGAGTCATGATGGGACCGGCCAAGACAAGCCGCACCTATGATGAAAAGACCAAGAAGCTGGTAGCGTACCACGAATCCGGTCATGCGATCATCGGATTGTTCCTGCAGGATGCGGCAGTTGTACAGAAAGTTACCATCATCCCTCGTGGTCAGGCAGGCGGTTATAACCTGATGACACCGAAAGACGAGAAGATGCTGAATACGAAGAACGACCTGCTGGCGACGATTACTTCCTACATGGGAGGCCGTACGGCAGAAGAAATGTTCTTCGACGATGTTACTACCGGTGCGGTCAACGATATTGAAGTTGCCACAAATCTGGCCAAGGATATGGTTACCTTATACGGTATGAGTGATCTCGGACCGATCAAGTACAACTCCGGGAACGAGAATGTATTCCTCGGACGGGATTATAATTCACCGAATAATGTTTCCGGCCAGGTTGCGTTTGAGATTGACCAGGAAGTCCGGAAGATCATTGATGAATGTCATGAAAGAGCTCGGCAGATCATCTCTGAACATCGTGAGGAACTGATTCGTATTGCGACAGCTCTGACCGAATACGAAACCCTGACATCCGAACAGATCGACATTGTGATCAAGGGCGGATCTCTGGAAGAGAAGAAGGAATCTGAACCGGCGCCTGCAGAAACTACACAGGCTCCTGAGACTCCCGCAGCACCGGAAGTAACCGATACTCCGGCAGCGGAAGAAGATAAACAATAACCGGATCAGGTGGCCGTCATGGCCACCTGATTCACTCAGAGGAGGGCAGTATGTCTTTACGCGGTAAAACAGCCAGAAAAGATGTAGATATGACTACAGGTGATATTTCACGTCACCTGATCATGTTCGCTCTTCCGTTGCTATTCGGCAATCTATTTCAGCAGCTCTACAACATGGTGGATACCTGGGTGGTGGGCAATTATGTAAGCAATGAAGCGTTTTCCGCGGTAGGTACCGTCGGCCCGATCATCAATATGCTGGTAGGATTCTTCATGGGATTAGCCAGCGGTGCCGGCGTCATCATTTCGCAGTACTACGGAGCCAGACAATACAACAGAGTCCATGATGTCGTGCATACCTCGATCGTCATGACCCTGGTGATGGTCATCTTCACCAGTATCATGGGTATATTCCTGACACCGTATCTTTTACGTATGATGAATACACCTCCGGAAGTATTCCCGGAATCCATGAAGTACCTGCGGATTATCTTCTCCGGGATTGCCGGACTGATGTTCTACAATATGGGTTCTGCAATATTACGGGCAATCGGGGATTCCAAGCGTCCGTTCTACTTCCTGATGTGCGCAGCTTTGCTGAATATCGTATTAGACCTGTTGTTTATCATTAAGTTCCATATGGGTGTAGAGGGTGTTGCCTACGCGACGATCATCTCCATGATTACTTCTGCAATCCTGACGATCATCGTATTGCTAAGAACGGATACCTGTGTAAAACTGACACCGAAAGATCTGAAGATTGATATGGGGATCCTGAAAAAGATCATCTTCATTGGTATCCCGGCAGCTTTGCAGATGGCAATCACCTCATTCTCCAATATCTTTGTCCAGGGATATATCAACCACTTCGGTGCGGATACCATGTCCGGGTGGACTGCATATTCCAAGATCGATATGCTGATGTTCATGCCGATGCAGTCTCTGGCTCTTGCCGTTACGACCTTTGTCGGACAGAATCTCGGTGTCGGGGATGTGGAACGTGCCAAGAAGGGTGTATCCATCAGTATGCGTCTTGCCTTGACTGTAACGATCATCAGTATGTTCCCGGTTATCATCTTTGCGCCGAACATGGTTGCTTTCTTTAACAGTAAGTCAGAAGTTATTTACTACGGAACGTTGTTCCTGCGCTGGATCACGCCGTTCTACCTGCTGTCCTGCGCCAATCAGATCTATTCTTCAGCACTCCGCGGTGCCGGCAACACCAAGGCTCCGATGGTGATCATGCTGCTGAGTTTTGTGGCTTTCCGTCAGGTCTATTTGTTTGTCATGGCGAATTTCATCGCCAACGAGATTCTGCCGATTGCCATGGGTTATCCTGCCGGATGGCTGTTGTGCAGTCTGCTGACTTACACGTATTATAAGAAATCCGACTTGTCACGTACTTCGGTGATGAATTAGGAGAAGATTCATGAACGATGAGAAATCCAGAGAAGGATTACGAACCATATCCAACATCTTTGTCGGCGCAGCGTCAGGTCTGCTTGCGGCTATGCTGGTTCTTTTCCTGCTGTCTTCCTGGAGTTTTCACATTGAGATAAAAACAGTTCTGATTGGTCTGATCTTTGCGGTATTTCTTCCTTGTTGTCTGGATGTATTCGGACAGAGGGGATTGAATCTTTATATCGTAGAACTGGTTATGATCCTGGTTTCAGTCCTGGTCTGTCTGTTATACGCGCATCAGGTATCCGGGAATACAGAAACCCGGAATCTGTTGTTTGCGTTGTTTGGCATATTTCACGGGTTATCCGCAGTAGTTACCGTACTGCGTCTCAAGTATATGGAAAGCCGAGGTGGAAGAGATGGTGCTGCTTAGTCCCTGGGGAGAAAAACTGAATACAAAGTTACCCCTGAATGATTATCCGCGGATGCAGATGCAGAGAGGGAGTTTCCTGTGTCTGAACGGGGAGTGGGAATTCCAGATCAATAAAGGGAATATTCCGGACGGGAAAGCTTTCTGGGAGAAGATCATCGTACCTTTTGCGCTGGGCTCCAAACTCTCAGGAACGAAGAAACAACTCCGTCCCGGAGAAGTCTTGTGGTACCGCAGATACTTTGAATATACACCCGGTGAGAATCGTGTCATCCTCAATTTTGAGGCTGTAGACCAGTGCTGTACGGTATACGTGAACGGGTTTGAGGTTGGTACGCACGAAGGCGGATATTCGCCGTTTTCCCTGGATATTACGGAATATGTAAAACCATACAATGAACTTGTTGTACGCTGTACAGACAACTCGGATGAGGGTATCTACGGGTATGGCAAACAACGGTTAAAACCGGAAGGAATCTGGTATACACCAAGTTCCGGAATCTGGCAGACAGTCTGGATCGAAGAACTGACTCCGCATGCTATCTATGACCTGAAGATCTTACCGGATTATGACAACAAGAAAGTATACCTGCAGATGACCGGCAGTTTCCGGCAGGCGATCATCAATGTCTTTGAAGATCGTAAACTGGTACACCGGGGAATTACTGCCCAGAAGAGTTATACCATTACCCTGGATGAGATCCATCCTTGGTCACCGGATGATCCCTTCCTCTATGACTTGTATATTGAAACGGAAGATGACGCAGTACGCAGTTATTTCGGTATGCGTAAATTCAGTTACGGACCGGATGAACACGGGAAGCTGCGTTTCCGCCTGAATAATGAGCCTTTATTCCTGAGCGGACTTCTGGATCAGGGATATACCGTAGATGGCTTACTGACTTATCCGAGTGATGAAGCCATGCGTTATGAACTGATGAAGATCAAGTCCATGGGCTTTAATATGCTGAGAAAGCACGTCAAGGTGGAATGCCGGCGCTGGTATTACCTCTGCGACAAACTGGGAATCCTGGTGATGCAGGATATGCCTAACGGCGGCGGTCCGTATGCCTTCCGGGATATTGCCGTACTGCCTACAATTGGCTTCCGCAGATTCCGTGATGATAATCCGGAACGTTTCGGACGTAAGGATCCGGAAGGAAGAAAAGCCTACTACATGGAACTGGATGATATGATCAACAACCTGTATAACGCTGTCTGTGTCTTTGCCTGGGTGCCTTTCAATGAAGGGTGGGGACAATTTGACAGTGTCAAGGTTACGGAACATATCCATGAGTTTGATCAAAGCAGGTTGATTGACAGTACGTCGGGATGGCATGATCAGGGTGCCGGAGACTTCAACAGCAGGCATGTCTACTTCCATCACTTCCATATGCCTAAGGCAGACCAGAGAGTATTACTGCTGAGTGAGTTCGGAGGGTATGCCTATCTTGAACACGGTCACAGTGAAGCTGACCAGTTATACGGATATAAGAAGTTTACGGATAAACTGAAACTGAATGATGCGGTAGAAGATTTATACCTGAAGGATATTCTCAGGAATATTCCCAAGGGACTGGCCGGGTGTATCTATACCCAGGTCGCAGATGTGGAAAACGAATGTAACGGTTTGTTTACAGCAGACCGCAGGATCCTGAAAATCGATGAACGCAGAATGCGCAGGATCAACGATAAACTGATACGAGGTAATAAACATGGATGAGATCATCATAGCGGAAGCGATGCACGGACAGGTGCGTATACATGCGGCAGATACTACACAACTGGTGGAAGATGCCAGAATCGCGCACCAGATGTATCCGACATCCTGCGCAGCCCTGGGAAGACTCCTGACCGGAGCTGCCTTGTTAGCCAGTGATCTGAAAAAAGAAGATGAGAAGATCGTTGCGGCAGTCAATGGTCACGGACCTGCAGGTACGCTGATTGCCCAGGCTAAGGGGAACGGAGATGTGCGTGGTCTGATCGGTGATCCCGCAATCTTTATCACAAATCCCGAGACAGGAAAACTGGATGTCGGGAAAGCTGTAGGTACGAACGGATATCTGACGATTACCCGGGATATGGGTCTGAAAGATCCCTTTACCGGTACGGTAAAACTGGTCAGCGGAGAGATCGGAGATGATCTGGTCTACTATCTGGCGATGAGTGAACAGATCAGTTCCGCGGTATCTGTAGGTGTTCTGGTGAATATCGGTGATTATTCTGTAAAGGTTGCCGGAGGGCTGATTTTCCAGTTACTTCCCAATGTTCCGGAAGAAACGATAGAAGCTGTAGAAAAGATCGTACAGGAGATGAAGCCGGTATCTGCTTATCTGGATCAGGGGATGGGTCCGGAGGACATCATCCATGAGCTGTTTGATGATGCGGAGATCCTGGACAGAAGAAGTGTACGCTGGCACTGCGGATGCAGTTATGAGCACTACCGTGATGCCCTGGCGGTACTGAAGAAAGAAGATCTGCAGGAGATGATCGATGACGGTAAAGGCGCTGAGATCGTATGCCAGTACTGTCATTCTAAATATGTATTCACGACAGAGGATCTGAAGGAGATCCTGGAGAAACAGAGTGAAAATCGGTAATATCGAACTGGTTACACCGATTGCGGCAGCACCTCTGGCAGGCATATCCGATCCTGTTTACCGGGAAATGATGCATGCGTACGGGGCAGGACTTGTCGTATCGGAGATGATCAGCGACAAGGCTCTGCACTACCGTAACCAGCAGACCATAGACATGTGCAGGGTTACCGAACACGAACACCCTGTAGCTCTGCAGATCTTCGGCAGTGATCCGGAGACCATGGGCGAAGCCGCGGAATTTCTGACCGCAAATACTGCCTGTGATATCATCGATATCAATATGGGCTGCCCGGTAACCAAGGTGCTGAAGGCACATTCCGGCAGTTATCTCATGCAGTATCCGGAACTTGCTTCAGACATCGTCAAGGCAGTCGTGGAACATACGGATAAACCGGTAACGGTCAAGATCCGTGCCGGATGGGATCACCAGCACATCAACTGTGATACGTTTGCGAAGAAGATGGAAGATGCCGGGGTATCCGCCATTGCCATCCATGGCCGTACACGCAGCCAGATGTATGATGGAAACTCCGATAACACGTATATCCGTATGGTCAAGGAAAATGTAAGTGTACCAGTGTTCGGTAACGGAGATATACGCACTGTGGAAGATGCCCGCAGGATGTTTGAAGAAACCGGTTGTGACGGTATCATGATCGGCAGGGGATTGCTGGGAAGACCTTTCTTCCTGAAGGAACTGAATGCCTGGCTTAACCATGAAGAGTATACGGAGCCTGCGGTACACGAAAGAATCAACCTGTGTCTCGGTCATGCCCGCAGATTATGCGACTATGAAGGAGAATTCATGGGTATACGGAGAATGCGGGGACTTGCGCCGTGGTATATTGCCGGATTGCCGTATTCCGCGAGAATACGCCATGAGATGACCATGATCACAAGTTATGAAGAACTGGTCTCTCTTCTGGAACAATTTGAACAGCGAATCAAAGAGGTTATGTATGAAGAAGTTTAGAGTGGTTGTCTTATTCCTCTGTTTATTCCTGGCAGGATGCGGGGAAAAGAGTTATGTGATCGGTGAAACGATTGACCTGGATAAGATCAATAGTTTTATCTTTACCAGAACTTCTTTGAAGAGTGAGATGAACTATGACTTCCGGATCTATAAGACAGAAGAAGGGATGCAGATGATCGCGAATCATTACGACGAAGATAGAGGTTCTGTTAGTGATGCTCTATTCATCGAAGAGGAAAAATGGAACTCTCTGCTGGAATATATGTCCGGAAAGGAACAGAAAGCCGTGAAGCGTGGTGTATCCATGTTGGGTACACTGACAGATGATGCGGTGATTTCTCTGGAATTCGGCTGGGATGGCCTGAATTACGAGAAAGACTGGGAGATTGAACTGAGTGATGAAGAATTCGGAAATCTTTGTGATTTCCTGCTTGCTTTTTTGAAATAGTATGCCTGTACCGATCCTTGCACAAGAAACAGAACAGATCTTCAAAGATATCGTAGAAGAGGTTTTTTCTGTGCCGCTGCCGGAAGATGAACTGTTCGTACAGATCCAGAAGAATATTGACCGGTGTGAGGAAGCCAGTGAAAAATTGCAGATGTCTCTCCCGGAAGAACAACTTCGCCGTCAGTATGTATTAAAAGCAGTATCCCGGATCTGGTCACTGACCCAGGGAAAGGATACCGAAGATGTTCTTCTCGGGTTATACCAGGACTATTATTCAGTCGTGTCCGGGGAAGTGTTGGATCTGGAGACAGAAAACCGTATCTATACCTGGCTGCTGACAATGTTATACCCGGGAAATCAGGCAGAACCGGAACAGATCGAGATGACAGAATCCGACGTGGAGAAGTATGTCGGGAACAGTATATACAGAGCGTGTGAACAACACATTCATCTGGTTCTGGAAGGCAGTCAGAGAGTGTCTGTATCGGAAGAAGATAATTCTGCATTGGAGGAAATACTGGACCGGTATTACGGTGTGGTCTGCCGGGATGTGATCCGCCGGGAACAGGAAGATACCAAGCGGGAATTCCTGCAGGGATTGTTTGATAACGCCAGAGGTGAGAAACAGGGAATCCGGGCAGGACATCTGTTTATGTTGTACTATCATGTGTTAACGGGAAAACAGGGACGGTGGCGTCCAGCCCTGGAACTTAACCGTGCGCAAAGTGAAATGATCCGTAAGATCCTGAGGAACTGATATGCGAATAATTCTATCTCCGGCGAAGAAGATGAACGTGGAAAACGATGACTTTACGGCAGAATCCATGCCGGTTTTTCTGCCGAAGACAGAGATTCTGTTAAAGCGGATGCGGGAGATGACTGCGGAGGAACTGAAAAAACTGTGGAAGTGCAACGACTCAATTGCCCAGCTGAATCAGGAACGGATAAGAACCATGGATTTATACCAGAATCTCAGTCCTGCTGTATTTACCTATGACGGATTGGCGTATAAATACCTCTCTGCCGGCTCCATGACTACAGATGAACTGGAATACATCCGGGAACATCTTTGTATATTATCGGGCTTTTACGGCGTTCTGCGGCCTTTTGACGGGGTTGTGCCGTATCGTCTGGAGATGCAGTCGATCCTGTCTGCAGACGGTTGCCGGGATCTGTATGAATTCTGGGGTGATACGCTCTATCGGGAAGTTGTCAAGGATGATCACTGTATCATTGATCTGGCATCGAAGGAATACTCCCGCTGTATCCGGGAATATCTCTCTCCGGAAGACCGGTACATTGAAGTCATCTTTGGTGAACTGGATGGTGAGAAAGTGATACAGAAGGGAACGATGGCCAAAATGGCCAGAGGTTCCATGGTCAGGTTCATGGCTGAACAACAAATCAAAGAACCCGAACAACTCAAGTTATTTAATCTCCACTATCGTTTCAGCGAAGAACGATCAACCGATACGGAATATGTATTCCTGCGCAGTGAGGACAGAAAGATATGAATATTACGGTATTTTTAGGCTCAAATCCCGGCAGGGATGAGAAATATACAACGCTGGCGGCAGAAGTCGGCAAGATGATTGCGGAAGGCGGTCATACCCTGGTCTACGGAGGTGCAACCAACGGACTGATGGGGATTCTCGCACGGAATGTCCGTGATCACGGAGGACATATTCTTGGGGTGATCCCCGGCTTCTTCCATGAAGTACAGAACACAGACGTAGACGAACTGGTGGTTGTCCAGAATATGCAGGAAAGAAAAAAACTGTTGATGGACAGAGGTTCCATGTATATCGCTTTACCCGGCGGTATCGGTACACTGGAAGAGATGGCAGACGCAATCTCTGCATTGAAGCTGAAACACCATCACAATCTCTGTATCTTCATGAATCTGGATGGGTATTATGAACCACTGAAAGCCATGTTACAGAAGATGTATGATGAAGGGTTTGCGGATCCTGCATCTCTGGAGGGTGTGCTGTTCCTCAATCATGCGGAAGATCTGGGGAGGTACCTGTAATGTCACAGTGGTTAACTGAGCAACTGCAGAACGCACACGATGAAACCTTCCGCTTGTTTCAGGCAAAGCTGATTCCCAATATTGATCCGGATATCATCATAGGTGTAAAAACCCCGAGACTTAAAGAAATAGCGAAGGAATTCAGGAATCACCCGGATGCGGAAAACTTCCTGGGTGAACTTCCGCATTCCACTCTGGAAGAAAATCTGGTCCATTCCCGGCTGATCATGAACATCCGCAAATACGATGAATGTCTGGCAGAAACCGACAGGTTCTTACCATACGTAGATAACTGGGCTGTCTGTGATACGCTGAATCCGGCTGCACTGTCTAAAGCACCGGAACGCCTGATCACAGATATCCGGCGATGGATCAGTGATGACAAGGTATATACGATCCGTTTTGGTATCGGTATGTGTATGAGATATTATCTGGATAATCTCTTCAAGGAAGAGTATCCGGAACTGGTGATGAACGTAACCAATGAAGATTACTATGTGCAGATGATGCAGGCGTGGTATTTCGCCACCGCCCTGGCTAAACAATATCCTTCCGTGATTCCTTATCTGGAACAGACAAAACTACCTCCCTGGGTACACAACAAAACGATCCAGAAAGCTGTAGAAAGCTACCGGATCACCCCGGAAAAGAAAGAATACCTGAAATCCTTACGTATCAGAAAGGGGAAGTAAACATGAGTGTCAGTCAAATCACAGAAGGTAGAGAAAAGGTGATCATCCGCACAAGTGTGATCAGTATTATTACAAATATCCTGCTTGCGGGATTCAAGGCTGCGATCGGGCTGTTATCCAACTCCATCGCGGTGATTCTGGATGCGGTAAACAACCTCAGTGACGCATTATCTTCGGTCATTACGATCGTCGGCACAAAACTGGCGAAAAAGAAACCGGATAAGAAACATCCTCTGGGATACGGCCGGATCGAGTATATGAGTGCCCTGGTCATTGCCGGACTGGTTCTTTACGCAGGTATCACAGCACTGGTTGAAAGTGTGAAGAAGATCATCACACCGGAGATTCCGGAATATTCCAACGTATCGTTGTTAATTATACTTATGGCGGTCATCGTCAAGCTTGTGCTGGGCACGTATGTCATAAAAAAGGGTCAGGAAGTGAATTCCGGTTCCCTGGTCGCATCAGGCAGTGATGCACGTTTTGACGCAGTGATGTCTGCTGGTGTCTTCTTGTGCGCCTTACTGGCACGCTTTACTTCTCTTTCCCTGGAAGCGTATGTAGGTGTAATCATTGCGGGAATGATCATCAAAGCCGGAATAGAAATGATGGGTGATACTCTGGATGATATCCTCGGGAAAAGAACAGATCCCGAACTGGCTAAGGAAATCAAACAGACAATACGGAAAGATCCTGCTGTACATGGCGCATATGATCTGATCCTGCACAGTTACGGGCCGGAACGGCTGATTGGTTCTGTACATGTGGAAGTGCCGGATACGATGAACGCGGAAGAAATCGATACGATGACACGCAGGATCACGGAAGATGTATATCGTGAACATGGGATACTGCTCACCGGTCTGAGTATATACTCCATGAATACCAGAGATGAAGAGTCAAAAGAGATACGTCAGAGAATATCACAGATTGCGACATGTCATGACGGGGTATTGCAGATCCATGGTTTCTACGTATCACAGGAGAAGAAGACCATCCACTTTGACGTAATCATAGATTATGCCAGAGAAGACAGAGAACTGATTTTTGCGGATATCGTCAAAGAAGTACAGGAAGCTTATCCGGAGTATCAGATCTTCCCGGTTATGGATATTGATATCTAAACGAAAAAAAAGGTCATCATCGATGACCTTTCTCTTACTTAGTCCACAAACACGTACTTGCTTAATCTGTCCATGGCTTCTTCCACTCTGCTCTTGGGAAGCGCCAGGTTCATACGGATATGACAAGGTCCGTGGAACATCTTGCCGTCCTGGATTGCCACACCGACATTCCAGGCAGCTTTTTCGACATCGTCAATGGTCTTGTTGTGAGCCTTGCACCATTCTGTGCAGTCCACAAACAACATATATGTACCCTGAGGACGGGAGAGTGTAACACCCTTGAAGTGTTCCTCAATGTAGTCAGCCGCATAACGTACATTCTCACTCAGTACTTCCTTGAGTTCGTCTACCCATTCGTAACCTTCCGGCTTATATGCGCCGATCAGAGCATGCATGGATAATACGTTCATGTCGTTGTAGTGCGGCAGGGAAGACTCCTTGGCAACTCTGTCACGGATTGTCGGGTTATAGATGATGTGGTAAGAACCGACAAGACCCGCAAGATTGAATGTCTTGGACGGTGCGTAGACAGCTACTGTACGCATCTTTGCGTCTTCGGAAACAGACTGTGTAGGAATGTGCTGATTGCCGAACAATGTGATATCAGACCAGATTTCATCGGACACAACCATGACATCGTATTTCTTATACAGTTCCATGGCTTTTTCCAGTTCCCAGCGTTCCCATACTCTTCCGCACGGGTTATGCGGAGAACACATGATTGCCGCATGGATCTTGTTCTGGACGATCTTCTTCTCCATATCTTCGTAATCCATGCGCCAGACATTGTTTTCATCCTTTACCAGCGGTGAATGAACAAGATTGTAACCGTTATTGGTCAAAGACATCGTAAAGCCGATATAGGTCGGAGAGTGTACCAGGACGTTGTCACCTTTGGAGCAGAATACGTTTAACGCGGAGATTACACCGCCGAGAACACCGTTTTCATAACCGATGCATTCCTTGGTCAGACCTTTGACACCATTACGTGTTTCATGCCACTTGATGATACTGTTGAAGTATTCGTCTGTCGGCTGGAAATAACCGAAGCACGGATGCTTTGCACGCTCAATGATTGCATCCTGAATGGTTGGTACGGTAGGGAAGTTCATGTCTGCTACCCACATCGGGATCGCGTCAAAACCTTCCTGCGGCGCATCCGGTGTAAAACCAGGCATGGCGCCTAAGCCGTCGATCGCAATTGCATCTTTGCCATGACGGTCAATGATAGAAGTAAAATCGTATTTCATGAGTTCCTCCTTTTCGTTAGTAGTTATTTTTATTATATCCCTTTTATCCTGTGATTCATCATACGCAGATAAAAAACGGATATTCTCAATATTCTGGTTACGAAATATAGTCAATGATTAAGATTTAATGCTTTATACAAATCATTGTCATCTACATCTATGTCTTTCTTTTTTTGGTATGATATAGATAGATTCAGGAGGGAAGAGAATGAAGAAAACATGGTTGATCTTAGGCATGGCCGCATGCCTTGTGGGATGTTCAGGAAAGAATGTGACACCTTCACCTTCCGCTGCCCCATCAGAAACACCAACAGTGGAGCCGACAGCCACACCTGCGCCGGTACTCAGCCAGGCACCGAAGAAAACTCTGGATGAACTGCCGTTATCCAAAGAATATGTCGATCAGATGGAAGGCTATGAAGACATAGAGATCGTTCTTCTCGGCTGTACCGGTCCGTCACGTACGGTAGAAGATGTTCTCGCCAGGGCAGAAAATGACTGGGGTTATAAACTGATCAGTGAAATCGATGATGCGCATAAGATTCAAGGTGAAGATTCTGTCTATGGTAATCTGGTCTACCTGGTAATTCCAAGCCGGGAAACAAAATTGACGATTGCGTCATTTGACTCACAGACCGCGTTGCCGAAAGATATCTGGTATCTGGAAGAAAACAGTCTTCCCGTACTCTATATCGAAAGCGCAGACGGAATGACTCCCCGGGGAATATTCTCCTATAATACCAACTACGGGGATACCGCGTTCCTCTATACCGGAGTTAACGCGGACGGACACCTGCGTACAGACTATAAAATGGGTACGGTGGATATGACACCGTATGATCAGCTGACCAGCGCAGAAGTACCGCTGCTGGCCCAGTATCTGCATGATGTCATGATGTACTTCGCTCCTCAGGCATCAGAACAGTTACAGACAGGACAATATACCTGTAGTTCCATGGATGAGATGCTGTACGAAGGAAACATGTACCAGATGTATTCCATGGATCCGAAGGAAGAAGGACTTCCGCAGTATATTTACGGGGTACATTACGATACACTGTCAAATACGCTGAAGTATCTGGAAAGCTATGATTATTCTGTCTGGGCAGATCCGGAACAGGTACAGGGATAATAGTGTTTATTCAGGACACGAGGAAATAGAAAAACACATCAATCACACAAGGAGAACACAACAATGAAAGAAATTACAATCAAACCAGACTATCTTTACAACCCGGATTTATGTCCATGTCCCCGCGGCGGAGTCGTAGGCTGCCCGAGATATCGTGATTGTGATGCCTGCGTGGAAAACCATCACAAGAGTGAAACATCACCGATGACCGCCTGTGAGAAAAAAGCTCTGCAGGAACAGGAAGAACTCGAAAAAGCACAGGCATAATCGATCCTGTGCATAACCTGGTTTATTGAAGGATACTCAGATATCCGGAGAGAATTTAGTATTACAAAGGAGTAAGAATATGCAGTACTTTACATTATCCAACAAGATCACGATTCCGGTTACAGGTTCCGGCACAAACAGTTTTGCCAAGGTGAATAAGGAATACACCGGTGATACGAAGGAAGTACGTTCTGCGGTCAAAGCCGGTTACCGCTTCTTTGATACGGCAGAAGGATACCGCAACGAAGAAGCTATAGGTAAAGGCATCGCGGAAAGCGGTATAGACCGGAAAGAATTCTTTCTCTGCACAAAGATGAGTAAACGCGAAGAACGCCCAATGACCAGGGAAGATGTACAGGAAGCCCTGCAGAGAAGTCTTCAGAAACTGAATACAGAGTATATAGACCTGTATCTGCTGCACTTCCCCAGAGAAGATATGGAAGAAACCGCGGAACTCTGGAAAGGCTTCGAAGAAGCTTATACGAAGGGATATGTGCGTTCCATCGGAATCTGTAATTTCAATCGTGAACAGCTATCGTATCTGCTGGATCACTGTGTAATACCGCCAATGGTACTGCAGGTGAAATGTAACCCGGAAGAGTGGAATACCGAAGTTATCCGTTATGCCAAGGTCCATGGTATCCTGCCGATGGCCTGGGGACCGCTGCGCTTTGCCCCGGAATACCGTGAACCGCTGACTGCGATTGGCACAAAATACGGCAAGACCTGGGCACAGGTGATCCTGCGTTACCATTACCAGAACGGGGTAATATCCATACCCAAGTCACACTCTTATGAACACCAGGTACAGAACCTGGATATCTTTGACTTTGAACTGAACGATCAGGAAATGAAACAGATTGCGGAACTGTAACTATGAGATTATTTATCGCACTCCTGCCGGATGAACCGTTCCTGGAAGCCATCCGTAAACTGCAGGAAGAAATGCGTGAGAAGGGCATACAAGGGCATTATACACCGGAAGAGAATCTGCACTTCACCCTGGCATTTATCGGGGAATATCCGGATCCGGAGAAAGTATCGGAGGTCATGGAATCCATACCGGCAGAACCCTTTGTCCTGCGTACAGACAGACTGGGAAAATACCAGGATCTGTACTGGTGCGGGATAGAACCTTGTCCGGAATTAACGGAGTATGTACGTCGTCTGCGTCATGCCCTGGCGGATGCCGGAATACCCTATGACCGCAAGAAGTTTGAAGCACATATGACCCTGGTGCGGAAGGCGTACACCAAGAACCGGGAAGATTTTCCGGAGATCGAAATACCGGAAAAAGAAATGACCGCAGTCAAGGTATCCTTAATGCGGTCAGACCGGGGAAAACACGAAATGATTTATACAGAAGTCGGTGGGTATTACCTATAAACCGGCTTCTTTTTGGCAAAGCCATTAAAACCCCCAGATAGTCTGGGGGGTCCAAAAAGCTTTAGCGGAGAGATCATGAAAAAAAGCCTCCTGGCTTATAATTTCGTGTGTGGTCTGCGAAACTACAACGAAAGGAATAAGAGGAGGTTTTTA
>JAFWFE010000095.1 GCA_017512555.1 Solobacterium sp.
CGGAAGCGGTTGTCTCTCCGCGCTTTCTGCCGTGTGGTCTGTTATTTGACATTTCTTTACCTCCCTGATACTACTTTGATACAAAAATATGATGGCAATTCTATTTTACTCTTAATTTTTCGCAATTCATACATATCTTAAACAAAAGAAAAAGCGTATCCGGAAATACGCTTTGTGTAGATTACTTTCTGTTTGGTTCTGCCGTAACCGTAAGATTGAAGTCGGAGAGACGTAACTCATCCATCTTGTCCCCCGGGTTCTCCACCAGACGGCGTGACTGTACCAGGATCGCGTCTTCGACCACATTTCTTGCCAGACGTCCGTTACCTGCCTCTGCGGCGTTGATTTCCTGTACAGCAGAGAAGTAGTCTTCCAGCGGATGCAGAGCTTCTTCCGCAATCTCATAGCCCTTACTGCGTGCCTGGATCTCTGCGATCTTACGCAGTTCTTCTCCGGTATAATCCGGGAAGTGGATAATATTCGGGAAACGGGATTTCAGACCGGAGTTACTCTCAAGGAATCCCTTCATCTCTTTCTGGTACCCTGCGAGAATCACAATCAGGTCATCACGGTTATCTTCCATGGCTTTGACGATCGTATCGATACATTCCAGGCCGAAGGAATCATCCTTACCACGGTACAGGGAATACGCTTCATCGATGAACAGTACACCGCCGATTGCGGACTTGATCACACTCATGGTCAACGGAGCGGTCTGACCGACATACTGTGCAACCAGATCTGCCCTGGTAACTTCAACCAGCTGGCCCTGGGACAATGCGCCGATGGCCTTCATATAGCGGGAAATCAGACGCGCAATCGTTGTCTTACCGGTACCGGGATTTCCTGTGAAGATCATATGCTTGGACACATCGCTGGTCTTCATTCCCTGTTCACGGCGGAGATTCTGCATCTGTATATGACTCTGCAGGGAACGGATATAGTCTTTAACCATATCGAGACCTACGATCTCATCCAGTTCCTTATTTACAGCCTCAATCTCTTCACTGCTGTTCTTTTCACGGATCAGGCGTGCACTGCCATGCGGCAATCTTGCGATAAGATCACCATTTTCCACAGTGATCTGGGCTTCCGTACCATAGGAGAAACTATTCTCCAGAGCTTCCTGGCTCAGCACAATGTAGAAATTCTTGAACATTTCCGTGATGGCATCCAGTCCGTTCTCTTTATCGTAATGATTGCTGATCCACTTTCTGGCTTCTTCATCAAAGGATACGTACAGTTTCAGCTGATCTAATGCCTTATCTGCCAGTTCTTTCTCCTTGATCGCAAGAATCTTCTCGGTTCTTTCCGCGTTTAGTTTCTCAAAGGTGATGGAATCCAGCACATGGTACAGGAAATCTGCGCCGAATGCGTTCTGCACAGCTTTGGTTCCCTTGGTTGTCACAAACACAAGATACTTGCCTTCAGCGGAGAGATGATCTACCGCATCCTTGACCAATCCGGTCTGATTCTCCACCAGGATACCCTTAGACAATACATAACGCTTACTAAGGGTTACTTTCCCGTCTACCACAAGAGAATCCAGCATACGCAGGAACGCAGGGAAACCTACTTCAAAGTTCTCAAAACAGATCACAGAACCCTTCCCGGAAAGATCCTGGTATAAGTCCTGCAGGAAGATCTGTTCCTGGGCACCGCTCTGGTACAGACTCATATCCACGGTATAGACTTCATCACTGAGTACCAGCTGACGTTCATACATGGAGCGTACCACAGCTGACAACGTCTCATGACGTCCGCTGCCGTTCGGTCCGCTGATCAGGATCACATTCTTAGCTCTGCCCTTCTCTTCACCCATGACATAGGGTCTGCGGAAGGCATTGGTCATCTGTTTCAGGGTCTTGTCATCGACGACTACACGGGTCTTTACTTCTTCAAAAATATCGTTGAATGTCGTACCGGAGTCAAACGGCTTCACGGTTTGTACTTCTTCTACCTTCAGTCCATACTCCTGGATGATATCTTCCTGTAGCTTTTCAATTTCCTTATCCGAGATTCCGTTTTCTTCGCTCAGGGTATTCAGTTCTTTCTGCTGGTTATTCAGTACTTTTCTTAACGCAAGAAAAGACTCATCTGCTTTCTTCAGCAGATCAGTCGTACCTTCTATCCCTTTTTCCAGAAGAGAGGAAGTATTCTTCACTTCCTTTTCAATCTTCTCTATCTCTTTACTGTTTTTCTCTGCTTCATTACGTAATTCAATTTTCTGGTCAATCGAGCCGTAATTGTAATCTCTTTTCTTTTTCAGAACCTCCTGCATCAGACGTTCTTTTTCTTCTTCACGTTTTTTCTTATTGAAGTCACTCATATGGGATACCTATTCTTTCTGAGAAAGCTGAGACTGACTGAACATATCATTTGCGGAAACCAGACCATCTTTCTGTAAAACAGCTTCCAGAGTGGAAATATCCGCAGAAATATTGATGAAATCATTGTCGGTCATCTGGGTGGTGATCTTTTCCATCGCGCCGTTGATCAAACCAATCGTCTTCTTCAGATCTTCCTTGGTCTTCTGGTATTCCGGAGCGAACTTGGCAGACTGCAGATTCACATACTGTTTCAGGATCCGGAGAAGGATCGGCAGATAGTAATCATACAGTTTTTCCAGTTTCTTCTTGGAATCCGGGAACTTGCTTTCAAGGATATCGATCTGTTTCAACAGAGCTGCTGTTTCAAACAATCCGTTGGATATTTCTTCATCCGGGATATCATCATTCAGACTGTTAATGGTCTGTACATAGTATTTGGCATCCATCTGCGTCTTGGCTGTGGATGTGTTAACCGTGGTATCTTTCTTTTCCTTCTTGTCTACGATCTCGGCATCTACGATATCCGGTTTTACTGCGGTCTGATCGTTCTTGGCCATTGCCAGCAATGTATCAAACAAGTCATCGTAAAGATCCGGGTATTTCTGCCGGAATTGGTTGAGCGTACCGATCTTGGTGTTGTTCCGGTACACATCCAGACTGTACATGGATTCGTAGGACGGTGTGCGAAGTACCAGCTCAAGCGCATTCGGAAGACTTAAGCGTGTATTATTCTTGAAGTATTTGCGGAGATATACGTTGATCTTGGCCAGGTCGGCACTGGTATGGGCATTCCCATTACGTCTTTCCGTATATCCGTAACTGTTGACACGTCCGTTCTGGACACCGGGATTATTTTTCTGATTTGCCTGGACAGCTTTCATCATGACAAAAGCTGTAAGTCCCGCAATCAACGCAAAAGGAATAAATCCCGTATCGCCGAAGATAAACAGGAAGATCAGGAAAAACCAGATTCCGCTAAAAGAAGATCTACGTCTCATTTATACAATTACTCCTTTATGCGATATAGATTATAGCATAAACAATCAGTCTTTTTTCTCTTTCTCAATATATTCTGCGTCAATAATATTTTCTTCACGCTTTCTGCGTACCTGCGTGTAAAACAAGTCTTTCTCCAGGTTCTCTGCGGCCTTTTGGGTTTTTCTCTTGTTCACCCAGTACCAGATCGCTCCGGCAGCCAGCGCAATCAAGATCAGCGGCCAGAAAACAGACAGCAGGAATAGTATCACGGCTGTAAATCCCGCAAAGATCAGGATCAATTTCAGGGTTTCCTTATTCATCTTTTTGTCCGCTCGCTTTCATGGCTGCTTCGTGAATCTTGACAAAACGGTGCTTCAGTCCGGATTTACTTACCGTACTGCCGGTTTTCGCACGGTAGGATTCTGCCAGTTCGTTCAATGAAGCGTATGGTTCTTCCTTCCGCAGTTCGATCACATCCCGCAGTTTGGGATCCATATTTCTAACCAGGTCGTAACGCTCCAGAATCTCAATATCCTCAAGTTGCTCGGCAGCTGCCTTAAAACTCTTCATTTCGTTGGCTACTTCGACGTTATTCAGCCTGGTGATACTGTTGGTAATATCCCGGGAAATACGTGTGTCCTCAAACTTCATCAGGTTATCCGAAGCATCGATGACCCGGAGGAAATCCGCGATCTTTTCCGCCGACTTGACATAAACCACGGAATGTCCGCGGCGTTCGATGATCTTGGCATCGATATAGAATCGCTTCATCAGTTCGGAGAGGAATTCTGCGTGTTTGGGGTTGGCGGCATTGATCTCCAGGTGATAGTTGCTGGTACGGGGAGAGTTTACACTTCCTTCTGCCATGAAGGCACCGGCCAGGTATGCCCGCGCACACTGGTCTTTACGGACAATTGCCCGCAGCGGACGGTCTCGCAGTCCCTGGGCAGAGTAGATGCCGGTATCTTCCAGTACAGCCTGGACATTACCTTCCGCACGCAGCTGGTAGATCAGGTTCTTCTTCAGGTTCATCCGTCGTTTTACCGAAGGGATGATCTCTACATCATAGTTCTTCAGCATGCGAAAAATTGCCCGGGATACAGCCGCGTTTTCGGTCGTGATACTCAGTGCCGGTCCGCGCCGGGATATGGAAAGAGAAGCAGTCAGCTGGATCAGTGCCGATAAGGCTGCTTTCTCCTCCTCTGCTGTATAAACATGCAGAGAGACTTCTTGTTTTACATCCTGTGTAAACGACATCAGATCTCCCGGAGTATTTCTTCAAAAGCTGTCTTGACTTTCATCGGGTCATGACGGACCAGTTTGTTGTCAAAGTTCAGTAATGAACGTTCTATAATCTCGTAATCATGGGTATGATACTTAATATTTACCGGGGTACTGTTTTCATCCAGATAGCGCATGACGATCTCCGGAGGAAGTTCATCCGAAGCGACCAGCACCGCATCCACCTTTGCCCCGTGGTCCAATAATGCCTGGACATGATCCTCCACACAGTACCCGTCGGTTTCTCCCGGCTGGGTCATGGCATTACAGATATAGACTCGTTTAGCCTTGGTCTGGGTCAGAGCATCCCGGATCTCCGGAATGATCACATTCGGCAGGATACTGGTATAGACCGAACCAATCCCGTAGATGATCAGATCCGCGTTCAGGATCGCTGCGACCGCATCCGGATCGGCTTTGACTTCCTCATCGTAGAATACTTTACTGATATGGTTATTGATATCCGGGATATTCGCTTCACCCTTGACGATGACACCGTCTTCCATCAAGGCATACAAGGTGATGACCTGTTCCGTGGCAGGTACGATATGACCCTTGACGTTCAAGACCTGTCCAACCGTCTGGATGGCTTCCAGGAAGCTTCCTCTCTGCTGGGTCATCGCCGTCAGGATCAGATTCCCCAGGTTGTGTCCGCCGACATCCATGGCATTCCCGTCCGGATCTTCAAAGCGGTAATCCATCAGTTCCTTCATCAGGGTTTCATCTTCCGCAAGAGAGATCATGACGTTCCGGATATCTCCCATGGCAGGAATATGAAAACGTCTGCGCAGGCGTCCTGTACTGCCTCCGTCATCCGCCACTGTCACAACAGCAGTAATATCGACATCTTCCAGATTCTTGATTCCCCGGCAGATCGCGGATTGTCCGTGTCCGCCTCCGATTACAACGATCTTCTTCATACACATCACCCCTAAATATCTCTGTGTTCTTTGTAGCAGCGGTATTTATCCTTGTAGTATTCGTACAGATAGTTGGTGATTGTCACGGAGCGGTGCTGGCCGCCTGTACAGCCGATCGCTACCGTGAAGTGATTCTTGCCTTCCTTGACATATTCTTCAAACGCATAGTCCGTAAATGCCGTCAGACGTCTTACAAACTCCTGTGTCTGTTCCTTTTCCATGACATAGTCATAGACGACCTTGTCGTTGCCGTTAAAACGCCGCAGTTCTTCCACCCAGTAGGGATTCGGCAGGAAACGTACGTCGACCATCAAGTCCGCATCCAGGGGTACACCATTCTTATACCCGAAGGAAATGAATGAAATCGTAAAAGACGGCATACTGCTCTTGGCAAATAACTGTTCCAGTTTCTGGCGCAGTTCCTTCTCACTGAGTTTTGTCGTATCGATCACGGTAAAGGATTCATTCCGGTTCTGCTGGAACATCTGTCTCTCCAGGGCAATCGCTTCTTCCAGGGTATTGACCGTATTACTCATCAGTAAGGGGTGCGTTCTGCGGGTACTCTTGTATCGTTTCATCAATTCAGCATTCCCGGCATCCAGGAATAGTACTCCGGCGTTGATCCCTTCACCACGCAGGGCATACAGGAAGTGCGGGAAATCCTGCGCTGAAGTAGACAAGGCAATATAACTGTACCGGGGATCTTTACTGTTTTCGATCAGGTTTTCCAGCTGAGGCAGTAACTGCGCGGGGAAGTTATCAATACAGTGATAGCCTAGATCTTCCATCATCTGCATTGCCGTAGTTTTACCGGCTCCGCTCATTCCGCTGACCAGAACAATTGTTTTCTGTATAGGTTCACTCATTCCTGCACCTCATTTCTCTGATAATTCTCTATGATATCAAGCACATCTTTCAGGTGATAGACCACCGCGTCCGGGTTCTGCGCCAGGACATCTTCTTTCTTTCCGGGATGGGAGATCATCGCGATGGTATATGCTCCGGCATTCTTTCCGCATTGGATATCTGCCGGACTG
Organism: Solobacterium sp.; assembly: GCA_017512555.1. Taxonomy (GTDB): domain Bacteria; phylum Bacillota_I; class Bacilli_A; order Erysipelotrichales; family Erysipelotrichaceae; genus Bulleidia. The sequence goes on from JAFWFE010000095.1 coordinate 6,547, forward strand.
TCTCCGATATAGATACACGGCGTATCCGCGGAATACCCAAGGAGCTCCTTGGCCAGGAAGACTCCTTCCGGATCCGGTTTCTGTTTCGTTACCGATTCAAATCCGATCGTGACATCAAATACTCCAGGCATACCTACGGTATCCATGATCCGGTTGATGGAATCGGTTCTCCGGGTAGACACAACGCCGATCTTGTACCCTTTCTCTTTTAACTCCGCAAGTAATTCTCTGGCGTACTCATACGGTTTAACTAATTCCGTAAGGTGGGCATTCTGGTAATCACGATACTCTTTTTTCAGTACATCCGGATCCAGATGCGGAAAATACTTCATCATCATGACATCCAGCGGCGGACCCAGGACTTCGATCTGCTTGCGCTCATCAAAATCTTCCACGTTTCCGTGCAGGCGAAATACTTCCCGGAAGCTTTCGTGGATCGCCGGTTCCGTAGCCATGAGGGTTCCGTCAAAGTCAAATAATACAGGTACGTTCATTACTTTCCTTCTTTCACCTTGGCACTTTGTTCGACAAGATAATCGTGCAGTCTCCTGCGGAATTCTTCCGAGCTGTCATAGCCCTCTTCCCGGAGGATGAAATTGGTCACGGCAGTTTCCACAAGTACCCTTGTGGAACGTCCGTATGATACAGGTAATACCGTCATTGGTATCTGTACACCGAGGATCTCCACACGCTTGTTCACGTTTTCGCCCAGGCGGTCAAATTCTTCGTGTGTTGTATATCTGTGCAGACTCAGGACATAGTCTACAGAGTGCTGCTTGACCAGGCTGTTGGCGCCGAACATTCTCTCTACATCGATAATACCGATACCGCGGATTTCCAGCATACCCTTCAACAGATCCGGGGCTCTGCCGACGATCGTATTATGTATGCGCATGACATCGACACGGTCATCTGCCACAAGCGAGTGCCCGTTCTTGATCAGTTCCAGAGCTGTCTCGGATTTACCAATCCCGCTGTCACCCTGAATCAGCACACCTCTGCCGTAGACCACCATAAGCACAGCTGACAGGGAATCTTCCGGTGCCATCTGTTCTTCCAGGAAGTTGATCAGATCCACGGTAATACGATATGTACCCAGTGGTGTACGGAAGATCGGGAAATTCTGTTCCCTGGCAATCTCCAACAGGATCGGAGGTACCGGATTGTTATGGGTAACGATCATCATCGGTGTCAGGATATCGGTAATGATCGGATAACGTCCTCTTTGTTCCTCATCCGTCAGATGTGAAATGTACTCTATTTCCTTATTGCCAATCAGCACGATACGTCTGGGTTCTGTCGGTTTAAAGTATCCGGACAGTTCAAAACCGGGACGGTTCACATCCGGTACGACTACCCACCGGTTCAACGATTCTTCATTACCGGTCAACTGCTCAAACTGAAAGAACTTAACGATCTCTCTGACTTGTACTCTCTTCTCAAAAAACACTGTCATAATCGGGCTTCCTTTTCACTGATTATACCATTGAACCATGGGCGAAAAAAAGAACTCTGCCTGAACAGAGTTCCTTAACATTTTCTGAATTACTGTTTCCCACCGGGACCGAATCCTCCCTGCATTCCTCCGGGACCCTGCGGTCTGCCGCCGAACGGATTACCCTGCGGAGTTTCGCCCTCCGGCATCTCTCCGTTACCACCAGGCATCATACCGCCATGCATACCGCCGCCGAAACCCATCATGGAGTTTGTGATACTGGTGATCTGTGTACCGTTCACCGTGACTGTTCCGCCGTTCAGTTCCGCACCGTAGTCAAAGTCAAAGGCAGACTGGGCAGAGATGTTGATCGTACCGCCGTTAATGTAGATATAACCGTTGGAGTCAATGGCGTCAGTATCTCCCGCAGCCATCGTGATGTCCAGAGAACCGCCGTTGATTTCTATTGTCGGTTTATATGCGCTGGATTTCGCGGAAGCGTTAATGCCATCATCGGAAGCGTTGATCGTGAACTTACCGTCGTTGATCCTGACATAGGTTCCTTCGACTGCTTCTTCTGCCTTGATCGTGAATGTACCGCCGTCGATCTCCACCAGGGATATACCCTGAATACCGTCGGATTCCGCGTTGATGTCAAAGTTACCGCCGCTGATGTAGATCATCCCCTGTGTATCATCTTCATCATTTTCACTGTGCAGTGCGTCCTTGGAGGTATTGATCGTAAACTCACCTTCACAGATCAGAATCGAATCGTTAGCTTCAATCGCGTCACTTTCGGAAGTGATGACGTATGAGCCACCGGTGATCTTGAGATCATCCTTGGAAGTGATTCCGTTATCTGTGGAGTTGATGACCAATTTACCCAGGCCATTCAGTACAAGGTCGTCCTTACTGAAGATCACCGCATCGGTATTGGTCTCTCCGTCACTGCGGAAGGTGCCGGTGACTATCAGCTTATTCTCAGAGTCTGTGGTTGTCACAAATACCTTATCTGCGGATTTCACATAGATTGCGGGGTAGTCAGCGTTGGTGATGGACACACCGTCCAGAACAATCTGTACCTTTTCCGAGGAATCCACATCGACTACGATCGTAGCTTCTTCCGCACTTCCGCTGATGACATATACTCCTTCTTCGGTAATCGTGTATTCCTGGTTATCCTGCAGAGTGTAGGTCTTTGCGTTACTGGTATCTGCAGTCTGTTCCAGATCTCTGTCGGTGAAGTATTCACTTTCTGACTGTGTCTTGACTGTTTCTGTGACTTGTACGGCAGTTGTACTTTCACTTGCGGGGGCTGCAGGTTCGGCTGTGACTTCTGCGGGTGCTGCCGTTTCAGGTGCAGCTGTATTCTCGTTCTCCTGTGCTGTACATCCGGCCAGTCCGGCAAGTAATCCGGCGCTGACAAGCAGGGATACCATCTTCTTCATTTCTTTGTTTTTCATAGGGAACTCCTTTCCGTTACTTGTGTTACGAGTAAAAGAATACCCAGTGAATGTGAAGAATATCTGAACTTCATGTGCAGGTTACCTAAATAATCCATGATAAAACAGGGATTTCTCCCTGTTAGTCTTAGTGTTCGTAATGTTTTGCGACATCCTGCAGATACTGGATGATCGGGAGATGCTGGGGACATACTCCTTCACATTGTCCGCATTGGATACAGTCAGAAGCTTTCCCGAAGGTCTGGTTCAGAATCTGGTAATTGGTAAAGTTGATGGTCCATCCCTTCTCTTCCAGGTCTTCACGCATATCTTCGTTATAGATGGAGAAATATTTCGGGATGGCAATATGCATCGGGCATCCCTCTGTACAGTAGGAACAACCTGTGCAGGGAACGGTGATCTTACTGTTGATCATGTCCGCAGCCTTGAAGCACAGTGCTTTCTCTTCATCCGTCAGCGGGGTGAAGTTCTCCATGTAGCTGAGGTTATCTTCCATCTGTTCCAGATTACTCATACCGGAGAGTACGACCATGACTCCGGGCTGACTTGCCGCAAAGCGGATCGCCCAGCTTGGTACGGACATCTTTGGATCTGCAGACTTGAACATCTGTTCGACATCTGCCGGTACTTTCGCCAGTGTACCGCCTTTGACCGGCTCCATGACAATAACCGGTTTATTATGTTTTACTGCTGTTTCAAGAACTGCGCGTGACTGGATCCATTCACTTTCCCAGTCCAGATAATTCAGCTGGATCTGTACAAATTCCATCTCCGGATGTTTCGTCAGGATCTCGTCCAGAAGTTCGGGAGTATCGTGGAAGGAGAATCCCGCATGTTTGACCAAGCCCTGGGCTTTCTTCTCCAGGAGCCAGCTGAAACAGTCAAATTCTTCGTACTTCGGATACATGTCTGCTTCTATACCATGCAGGAGATAGTAGTCAAAATAACCTGCACCAGTCTTCTCCAGCTGCGCGTTGAAGACTTTATCTCTGTCTTCCAAAGAGTTGAAGAATCCCGCATGAAGCTTTGTCGCAAGGGTAAAACTTTCTCTGGGATAACGGCTGACCAGAGCTTCCTTCGCCACCTTTTCACTTGCGAAGCCGTTATACATCCAGGCTGTATCAAAGTAGGTAAAGCCCTTCTCCATAAACAGATCCACCATCTGTTTTACTTGTTCAATATCAACATCTGCCGCATTGGCGCTGTCATTGACAGGAAGACGCATCAGGCCGAAGCCAAGTTTCTTTGCCGGTTTGAATTCCATCTCGTTATTCCTTTCTACCTCTTTGTAAGATTATGATCTGTATTCCTGAAACATACAGATTCTGTTCCTGTATTTATCATAAAACAGATTATTTCCATACGCATATACATATATTTCATATTCATCTATGCAGGATATGCATGGTTTGAACAGGACGAGTGACTCTTTGGCTTGTACTGCGCAAGGAAAAAGAGAGTCCGCAAACTCTCTTATTAAACGTTATTTCTGTGTAAGTACTTTTTTCAGGTATTGTCCTGTCCAGGATGGTTCATATGCCGCAACCGTTTCCGGTGTGCCTTCCACAACCACAGTACCGCCGTTATCTCCGCCTTCCGGTCCCAGATCGATGATCCAGTCTGCGCATTTGATCACATCCAGGTTATGTTCAATCACGATCACGGTATTTCCGGAATCGACGATTCTCTCCAGCACCGCAATCAGACGTTTGACATCATCGGTATGTAAGCCGGTTGTGGGTTCATCCAGGATATATACGGTCTTGCCGGTAGGTTTCTTTTGCAGTTCGCTGGCCAGTTTAACTCTCTGGGCTTCTCCTCCGGATAATGTTGTGGAGGACTGGCCAAGTTTGATATAACTTAGACCAACATCGTTAAGAGTCTGCAGTTTATTGCGGATCTTGGGGTGATTTGCGAACAGTGTCAAAGCTTCTTCCACCGTCATCTCGAGGACATCGTAGATATTCTTTCCCTTGAAGGTACACTGCAGAGTTTCTTCGTTATAGCGCTTGCCGTGACATACTTCACATGGGACATAGACATCCGGCAGGAAGTTCATGGATATGGTCTTGATACCGTCTCCCTGACAGGCTTCACAGCGTCCTCCCTTGACGTTGAAGGAGAATCTGCCCTTGTCATAACCGCGCATACGTGCTTCCGGAGTATTGGCGAATACTTCACGGATATCGTCAAATACGCTGGTGTAGGTGGCCGGGTTGGACCGTGGTGTACGTCCGATGGGATCCTGGTCGATCTGTACAAGTTTATCGATGTTATCCAGTCCCTTGATCTTCTTGAACTTCCCGGGTTTGATCTTGGTCCTGCCGAGATTCTGGCGTACTGCCTTCATGAATACTTCGTTGACCAGGGTGGATTTCCCGCTTCCTGAGACACCGGTGACCAGGATCAGTTTACCCAGGGGGAATTTCACGTTGATTTCCTTGAGGTTGTTTTCGGCAGCACCGATCACTTCTACGACTTTACCGCTTCCTTTTCTTCTCTCCGCAGGTGTGTCGATACGTTTCTTGCCGGATAGATACTGGCCGGTGATGGATTCCGGGGTATTCATGATGTCCTGAGGCGTACCGTTGGCGATGACTTCTCCGCCATGGATGCCTGCACCGGGACCGATATCCACGATCCAGTCAGCGGACAACATGGTTTCTTCGTCATGTTCGACAACGATCAGGGAGTTGCCTAAATCACGCATGTTCTTCAGGGTGTTGATCAGCTTGGCGTTATCTCTCTGGTGTAAGCCGATACTGGGTTCATCCAGTACATATAAGACACCGGTCAGGTGGGAACCGATCTGGGTTGCCAGACGTATACGCTGGGCTTCTCCTCCGGACAATGTGCCCGCAAGACGGTTCAGGGTAAGATACTCCAGTCCGACATCTTTCAGGAAGGATAAACGGTTATGGATCTCTTTTACCACGAGTTCCGCAATCTGGGCCTGGGTTTCATTCAACTCGACATGTTCCAGCCAGGATAGAGCTCCGGTTACGGATTGTTCGGTAAACTCATGGATATTCTTATCCCCTACCCTGACGCTGAGCGCCTGTTCGTTGAGTCTCTTTCCGCCGCACTTGGGACACGGAGATTCCATCATGAAGGACTGGTACCACTCCTTGGACATGGAGCTGCTGGTTTCTACATATCTGCGTTCAATCAGGCTCTTTACACCTTCGATATAATCGTTGCGGGTATAGGTATTCCCTCCTGAAGAAGTAATCGAGTACTTGATCGGACGGTCACTTCCGTAGAGGATGGCGTGTAACTGCGTCTTGGATAGCTTCTTGATCGGTGCATCCAGATCTACCTTGTAGGCACGGCACAAAGTCGCAAATGTCTGCCACTCGATATTCTCCGTATCCACGATATTCTTGTAGTAACGGATGCCTCCCTGGCGTATGGATTTGGAGGGATCCGGAATCAGGATATCCACATCGACTTCTTCGGTGACACCCAGTCCGTGACATACATCACAGGCGCCCAGAGGCGCGTTGAACGAGAACAGACGTGGTTCCAGTTTGGGTACGGAGAAGCCGCAGATCTTACACGCGTAGTTACTGGAGAACAGGGTTTCTTCTTCACCGTTCTGGACAATCGCCATACCATCCGCAAGGGATAACGCGGTTTCCAGAGAGTCATGGATTCTTCCCCGGGAGTCTTCGCGTTTGATGATACGGTCAATCACCACATCGATATCGTGTTTCTGGTTCTTTTCCAGAATGATTTCATCTTCCAGAAGTCTTATTTCTCCGTCTACCTTGACCCGGACATATCCGTCTTTCTGCAGTTTTTCGAAGGTATCCTTATAGGTTCCTTTCTTATTGCGGATGATTGGAGCCATGATCGTTAATCTGGAGCCGTCTTCCATGGCCATGACCTGACTTACCATCTCGGTAATTGTCTGCCCGGTGATCGGGATATTGTGATTCGGGCAGTATGGGATACCTGTACGGGCATATAAAAGACGCAGGTAGTCATAGATCTCCGTGACTGTGCCTACCGTGGATCTGGGGTTGTTTGAGGTGGTCTTCTGGTCAATGGAGATCGCAGGTGAGAGTCCTTCGATCTGTTCGACATTGGGCTTGTCTACACCGCCGAGGAACATTCTGGCATAGGCACTGAGGGACTCCACATAACGTCTTTGTCCTTCGGCATAGATCGTGTCAAACGCCAGGGATGTCTTTCCGCTTCCGGATAATCCTGTCATGACGACTAGTTTATTCCTGGGGATTTCCAGGGATATGTTTTTCAGGTTATTTTCCTTGGCACCATGGATAATGATCTTATCTAGTTCCATTGTTTACTCCTTTTTGGCGATATCCGAGAGATCCGCAAGCATCTGCCAGGCTTCACGCGGGGAGATATCATCCGCGTTGATCTGTTTCAGCTTATCCAGGATTTCCTTCGCCTTCGGGTCTTCTTTCTTCATTTCTACCAGCTGGTAGGTCTGCTGGACAACTCTCTTCTTGGATTCCAGTTCTTTCTGCAGGGATGCGGCACGGGCAAGTACGGTTTCCGGTAATCCTGCCAATCTGGCAACGTTGATACCGTAAGAGCGGTCTGCGCTTCCGTTCTTGATCTTGTACAGGAAGGTGACTTCGTTGTTGGTTTCCTTCACCGCAACATGGACATTGCGGATACCGTCAACCGTATCACTGAGAGAGGTTAACTCGTGGTAATGTGTACTGAACATGGTCTTGGCGTGGATACAGGCAGCGATGTACTCGATCATTGCCTGGGCTAATGCCATACCATCGTAGGTGGATGTGCCTCTTCCAATCTCATCAAACAGGATGAAAGAACGTGGTGTCGCCTGCATCAGGGCATGATTGGCTTCGGTCATTTCCACCATGAAGGTAGACTGACCGGAGAGGATATCATCACTGGCGCCGATCCGGGTAAAGATCTTGTCAAAGACTGGCATACGGCACTGTCTGGCAGGTACATAGCAGCCCATCTGAGCCATGATGATGATCAACGCAGTCTGTCTCATGTATGTAGACTTACCGCCCATATTCGGTCCTGTAATCAACAGGATACGGTCCTGGTCGTCCATCTTGACATCGTTTGCGACATACTTGGGATCTTTCATCATCTGGTCCAGGATCGGGTGTCTGCCATGGGTGATATTCAATTCACTCTCCGTAAATTCCGGACGGACATAGCCGTAACGGGAACTGATCTCCGCCAGGGACGCGTAACAATCGATCTCTGCCAGAGCCAGCGCAAGTTTCTGTAACTTCGGCAATTCCGCGCGTATTCTGTCCAGGATCTCACTGAACAACCTGCGTTCTATGCGGATAGCGTTCTCTTCCGCGTGCAGGATCATGTCTTCTTTTTCCTTTAATTCCTGGGAAATGAAACGTTCGTTGTTTACCAGGGTCTGTTTACGTACATAGCCCCAGTCGTCCTGTACCTGCTGGGCTGCCGCCTTGGAGATTTCAATATAATACCCGAAGACCTTGTTATAACCGATCTTCAAGGTCTTGATTCCGGTCTTTTCTCTTTCTTTGGCTTCCATCTCACTGATGAATTTACGTCCGCTTCTTTGAATCTTGCGGGCTTCATCCAGTTCCGCGTTATAGCCGTCACGGAAGATACCGCCGTCGGACATCTGTACGGGAGGTTCTTCCACAAAGGCATCCGATAACAGTTCATTCAGTTCGGACAGAGGATCAATACCGGCATAGATACCAAAAGCTTCCGTACGGACATCTTCCAGTATTCCTGGTACTTCCGCAAGGGTCTTGCTCAGACGCAGGCAGTCCACCGCGTTTGCCGTATTCATTGCGCATCTGCCGATCAGACGCTGTAAATCATAGATCTTACCGAGATGATCACGGAGATCCTGACGTTTCATGAACTCCTTACGCAGGTATTCCAGACGGTCATAGCGTTTCTCGATCTCGGTCTGGTTTACCAGGGGCTTCTCGATCCACTTGCGCAGTAAGCGTGAGCCCATGGCACTGCGGCAGACATCCAGGAATGTCCACAGGGTTTCGGTCTTGTTCTGATAGCGTAACGGGGTGATCAGTTCCAGGTTCTGTCTGGTATTGAGATCCATGTACAACGTATCGTTTTCGTTTTCGATCGTACATACACCGAGATGACCGATCACATGTCTCTGGGTTTCTTCCAGGTAGTTCAGCATGCGTCCGTAGGCCGCAAGCTGATAGTCTTTGCGCAGATCTTCACACAACGGCAGATATTCCGGCTTGATCTGTGTTTCATCACAGTAAGAGATTACGATCTGCATTTCCCGGATCATCTTCAGTGTGCGCTCATCAAAGTTCTTCTGTACGACGATCTCCCGTACATCATTTCTGAGCAGGCACTGGGTCAAGGCAGAGAAGTTGTGGTCACAGTTCTGCAGGGTATTTTCCCCGGTACTGGCTTCCGCAATGGCCAGGGCATATCCGTAGCCGTAATCCTCAATTGCCGCAAGATATACGCTTGTCTTCTCATCCGTGATTTCTTCCATGACGGTTCCCGGTGTAACAATACGGATGACGTCACGTTCCACCAGACCGACAGCTTCCGCAGGATCCTGCATCTGTTCCACAATACCGACTTTATATCCACGTTGTACCAGTCTCTGAATATATGTGCTTACCGCATGGTGCGGTACACCGCACATCGGGATCCTGTCCTTGACTCCCGCGCTCTTGCCGGTAAGTACCAGGTCCAGTTCACGGCTGGCAATCTTCGCGTCCTCAAAAAACATCTCGTAGAAGTCTCCGACACGGTAAAAGATCAGCGTATCTTCATACTGTTCCTTGACTTTCAGGTACTGCATAATCATCGGTGTATAGGTTTCTGCCATAGTTCCTCTTTCGTACTGACATATTATACCAAATCCTGTGATTCTTTCGAGGAGATTATACTTGTGCAGAAAACTTCAGAAAATCTAAACCAGGGAATAAGAAAACCTGGTGTGATCTGTATGAACACACCAGGTTTTTTACTTTGTGACTTCAGGTTTTACTTGCACTCAAGTTTATCCAATGTACAAGTCTTGGCGATGGATTTACGGATCGCTGCACGTAACGGCAGTACGCTTGCCGGGGATACGGACAGTTCATCAATACCGATAGCCAGGAATGTTTCCAGAAGTTCAAGATCAGCGCCTAATTCACCACAGATACCTACCCAGATACCATTGTGGTGAGCTGCGTCTGCGGTCATCTTCAAAGCACGTAATACAGCCGGATGATGCGCGTCAAAGAACTTGCCGAGGTCATTTGCCTGTCTGTCGCATGCCAGTGTGTACTGGGTCAGGTCGTTTGTGCCGACAGAGAAGAAGTCTACTTCTTTTGCCAGTTCTTCCGCCATGAATACGGATGCCGGTGTTTCGATCATGATACCGAGTTCTGTATCCGGGTTGAACGGAAGACCCTCTTTCTTCAGTTCCTTCATGACAGCTTCACATGCACGCTTACATTCACGAACTTCCCACACCGAAGTGATCATCGGGAACATGATCGCAATCTTACCGTAAGCGGATGCGCGGTACAGCGCTCTTAACTGTGTACGGAATACTTCCGGACGGTTCAGACAGATACGGATCGCGCGTACACCAAGTGCCGGGTTTTCTTCCTTTGCCAGGTTGAAGTAAGGAACCTGCTTGTCAGCGCCGATATCCAATGTACGGATAATCACGGTCTTACCGTTCATCGCTGCCGCAACGGTCTTGTATGCTTCAAACTGCTGGTCTTCTGTAGGATAGTCATCGGACTTCAGATACAGGAATTCGGAACGGAATAATCCGATACCCTGTCCGTCATTGTTCAGTACAGCAGTAACATCATCTGGTGAACCGATGTTGCAGTAGACCTTGATATGACGTCCGTCAAGAGTTACATCTTCCTGACCCTTCATGGTCTCCATGAGTTCTTTCATTTCTTGCTGTTTTGCGAACTTGTTGCGGAATATCGTCAGTGTCAGTTCATCCGGATCAAGGACAACTTTACCAGTTTCACCATCGATATACGCTGTTCTGCCCTGGTAAGCTTCTGTCAGTTCTTCACCACATCCGCAGATTGCCGGAATACCCATGGTACGCGCAAGAATCGCGGTATGTCCGTTACCGGAGCCTTCTCTTAACACAAAGCCCAGAATCTTGGATTTATCCAGCTGTAGTGTCTCGGACGGTGCCAGATCATCTGCCGCAAGGATCACCGGTTCTTCGGAATCAATTCCGCCTTCCGCAATACCCATCAGGTTATTCAGAATTCTCTGTGTTACGTCACGGATATCGGAAGCTCTTGCCTGCATGTATGCGTCATCCATTGCCGCAAACATCTCCGCAAACTGTTCTCCTGCTGTCTTTACCGCATACTCAGCGTTGCAGTTCTCTTCTTCGAGGCAATCGTTGATGGTTTCGACATAGTCATCATCTTCCACAAACATCGCGTGTGTTTCAAACAAGATCGCGCTTTCATCACCGGCTTCTTCACGGGCTTTTTCTGCCAGTGCTTCCAGCTGTTCGATGGATTTCGCTTTCGCTGCTTCCAGACGTTCTTTTTCCGCGTCCAGATCATCTACAGTAGTCTTCGTGATGGTTGTGTCAGCTTTTTTATAGAAATACAACGGTCCGTTAATAATACCCTTGGACGCGCCTTTACCCTGAATTAAGATCATATACTTTCTCCTCCCTGAGAAAACAAGAAAGCCGCCGGTTTCAATGAGTCAGCGGCTTTCGGTTAGTATTACAGATTTTCCTTTAAGAACGCTTCCAGAGCAGCGAGAGCTGCGTCTTCATCGCCGCCTTCGACCTGAATTGTTACTTCGTCTCCAGCCTTAACGCCAAGGTTCATCAGTTTCATCAGCTGAGAAGCTTTTACAGTCTGGTCACCCTTGGTCAGGAATACAGTTGTACCCTCAAAAGACTTTGCGAGTTTGGCAAGAAGTCCGGCAGGACGAGCATGAATTCCAATCGGATCGGTAATAAGATATTTGAATTCTTTCATGATGTGCTCCTTTCAATTGTCTTACACATTTATTTTAACATCATCGTAATCATCACTGTTAGTCAATAATGTGACTACGATATCCGGATGTCCGGCAGCTTTGATCTTTTCTCTGTTGAACTTGATCAGAGGCTGGCCAGCCTTTACTTTATCTCCGGCTTTAACGAATACTTCGAAGCCGTCACCGTTCATCTCTACGGTATCTACACCGACATGGATCAGCATTTCCATATCTTCCGCACCGGTAATACCTACGGCATGTTTGGATTCCGCGACAGAAGAGATTTCTCCGTCATACGGCGCGACAACCGTTTCATTCTCCGGCCAGATACCTACACCTTCACCGAGAATACCCTGTTTGAATGTTTCATCCGGAATCTCTGTGTAAGGAACTACCTTACCTTCAACAGGAGCCTTGATCTCACCTGCAGAACAAGAGATGACTGTCTTTTCCGGGACTTTGTATTCGACTTCTTTTACCGGTTCCGGTGCTTTTACAACCGGAGCTTCGGTTTCTTCGGTCTCTTCTTTCCAGATAAACCAGGTGATTGCGAAGGCAATACCGCCGGCAATTAGAAGAACGATCGTATACTGCATAGGATTAGATACCGTCAGATAACCAGGAATACCGGTTACACCGTACGCTGTAGCACCAAAGCCGAGTAATGCGGCAACCAGGGAACCAATGGCACCACCGATCATACCAGCCACAAACGGCTTGAAGAAACGCATGTTAACACCGAAGATTGCAGGTTCGGTAATACCGAGAGCCGCAGACAGAGAGGACGGAATCGCCACTGACTTTGTCTTCTGGTTGGCAACTTTCAGACCTACCGCAAGACATGCGCCGAACTGTGCGAAGTTCGCAGCAGAAGCGATCGGCATCCAGGTATTCAGGCCGCTCTCCGCAAGCATACCTGCTTCGATGACGTTATACATATGATGGAGACCCATAACGACTGTACAAGGATACAGAGCACCCATAGCGCAGGCGCCCAGAGGATTCCGTACGAGAATCTTCGCTCCTGCCAGAACCCAGGTTTCCAGCGTTGAGAAGATCGGTCCGACGATCCACAATGTAACAAGCGCAGTAACCAGAACGGTGGTCAGCGGTGTAACAAACAGGTCGATCATTTCCGGAACATGCTTGTGCAGCCATTTTTCAACCTTGCACATGATGAATACGGCAATGATGACAGGGATGACATGTCCCTGATACCCCGACCGTTGTATGGTTACCAGATTCCCGATCAGATGCCACTTCGGAATAATACCGTCGGTAACACCGAAGAAGGAATTGATCGCGTCAACATTCGCTACATTCCAGCCGTTCAGGAACGCGGAATGAATCATCAGCAAACCGATAACACCGCCGAGGAAGATATTTCCTCCAAATACTCTTGCGGCAGATACCGCGACGATCACCGGCAGATACGCAAACGCTGTATTCGCTACTGTATCCAGGAAAGCGAACCAGTCGGAACCACCGAAGCCAAGCCCCGGTACCTTAGCCAAAGCCTCAACCAGACCCATCATCAGACCGGAAGCGACGATTGCCGGAAGAATCGGTACGAATACGTCACCGATGGTCTTCAGCATCTGTTTCCAGATCGGCTGTTTCGCAGCTGCGGCAGCCTTGACATCATCCTTTGTGCCTGCCTGTACACCGGTAACGGAAATAAACTCATCAAATACCTTGTTTACCGTACCTGTACCGATGATCAGCTGAAGCTGACCGTTAGACTCAAACATCCCCTTGACACCATCTACGTTTTCCAGAGCTTTCTTGTTTACCTTCGCGTTATCCGCAATAACAAGACGTAATCTGGTGGCGCAGTGTGCTGCACTGATAACATTTTCACCGCCGCCGATATTGGCTGCGATCTCTTCAGCGCATTTCCTGTAATCTAATGCCATATATTATCTCCTCTAGTTTAAATGTAACCGTTTACAACGGCTATGTTATTATTATAAGCCTAGTATAAATATTTCACAAACTGAACTGTAATTTATTCGGATAATCCCAGTTCCCGGAATGCCTTCGCAAGACCGTCTTCCGATACCGACGGACAAACGATCGTACTGATCTTTTTCAGCGCTTCCGCCCCGTTGTCCATACATACCGATGTTCCTACAGTCTGGATCATCTCCAGGTCATTCATACTGTCACCGAAGCCGATGGTATCACGGATATCTTTGCCGAGATATTCGCACACACGGATGATTGCCCTGCCCTTGTCAAATGCCCGGTTGACCATCTCACCGTTGATGATACCGTCACTGTTACCCTGGATCACAAAATCAAAATCCTGTTCCAAGGCAGCTTTAGCAGGAGCGATCTGTTCAAGATCTCCGCACATGAAGATGATCTTGTATACCGGCTGTCCGTCATACTCCTTCATCGGGCGGATACCGAGGCTTTCTTCGATTGCCCTGCGCCACCGCTTGAGTTCAGAGTTACCGCCCGATGCCTTAGCCATGAAGTCACCGATGCCCTCATCGCCAAATGCCGCATCTCTGCCCTCAATGGTGCAGAATACACCTTGATCGTGCAGAAGATGAATTGCCTGTTCAAACTGTTCTCTGCGCATCGGATGATCATAGATTACTTCGTCTCCGATCTGGACAAAGCCTCCGTTGACAGAGATAAAGCCGTCAAAGTCATAGGCAAGTACAGGCTTCAGCATATTCGGGTTACGGCCGCTGCACAAGAATACCTTGTGTCCTTTTTGTCTGGCTTGTTGGATTGCCTCCTGGGCAGAATCGGGCGGTACGTTGGAGCCTGGCTCGGTCAGGGTGCCATCAATGTCCAAAAAGATTAGTTTATGATTCATACGTGTTTTCTCCTTCCGTATGGTTAATCATACTTTTTATATAACCAGCGGAATCCGTATCCTTCGATGGTTACTGCTTCAGCGGTCTGGGTTTCTCCGGTGATCATGTCGGTAAAGGATTCTCCTTCACTGATCCACGCGGTCTGGCTTATTGCGTCAAAGTTAAACAACGCGATGAGTTTCTCCCCGTCATGGTAACGTCCAAGAGCCAGGATATGATCGTTGTAGGGTTCCAGGGTCCAGACATCCGCGGATGCGTCAAATACCGGATGTGCGCAGCGGATATCTTCCAGTTCCGCCAGAGACAGATAGATCTGACCTTCCACCGTATCGGGATCATAGCGTTTCTCCGCATTTTCCCACGAGAAGTTTCCTCTGTGCAGGTAACGGCTGTCTGCTTGTTTCAGAGGATCATCATGGTAGGTAAGATCGTTGAACTGTCCGATTTCATCTCCGCTGTACAGGACGGGGATACCGCTTTGGGTAAGCAGGAAGGCATGTAAGGTGATATCCAGACGAATGGCGGCTTCTTCCTGGACGATGTCACCTGCCTGCTGGCTGCCTTCAATACCGCAGAGGGAGGCAGTTGTTCCACACAATCTTGCATCTCCCAGACGCGGATCATCGTTGTACAGTTCTCCCCTGGCCATACTGCCTTCAAAGCGTCCCTGGAAGTAATCGTTCAGGAAGCGTTTGTGAGGGACTTCATCCATGCCGAAACGACGCAGGAAATCATAATCCAGACCCCATCCGATATCGTCATGACAGCGCAGGTAATTGAGGAAGGAATAGACCTTCGGGAGCTTGAATACAGTCTCTAATTGTTGTCTGAGCAGGCGTACATCGTGGGTCGCTACGGTATGCCAGGTGCTTGCCATGGTCGTGACATTGTACAACATATGACATTCCGGTTTCTCGACAGTCCCAAAGTAAGGAACGACCTTGGAGGGTTCCATGACAACTTCCCCAAGCAACAGTGTACCCGGGCAGACGATCTCACCCGCAAGACGCATCATTCTCACAAGCGTATGTACCTGGGGAAGATTACGGCACTGGGTACCGAGTTCTTTCCAGATATACGGGACAGCGTCCAGACGGATGATATCTACACCCTGGTTGCACAGGTATAACATATTCTCGGTCATATCGTTGAAGACGATCGGATTGGCATAATTCAGATCCCACTGGTAAGGATAGAACGTGGTCATGACAACTTTCTGTACTTCTTCACACCAGGAGAAATTCCCTGGGGCAGTCGTCGGGAATACCTGCGGGACAGTCTTCTCATACTCATTCGGGATATCCCAGTTATCGTAGAAGAAATACCGGTCCTGGTATTGTTTCTCACCGTTCTTCGCGCGTCTTGCCCATTCATGGTCTTCACTTGTATGATTCATGACAAAGTCCAGACAGATGGATATACCGCGTCTGTGGCAGTCATCCGCCAAATCCGCAAGATCTTCCATCGTTCCCAGGGCAGGATCAACCTGACGGAAATCGGCGACTGCGTAACCGCCGTCACTGCGTCCGGCAGGACTAAGCAGAAGAGGCATCAGATGGAGATAGTTGACGCCGGCTTCCTGCAGGTAATCCAGGTGTTTGTGTACTCCCTTAAGCGTACCCCCGAAACACTGGGTATACATCAACATACCCAGGGTAGAACGATCTTTGTACCAGTTCGGATTCTTCTCTCTTTTACGGTCCAGACGGCGCAGAGATATATCACGTTTTGTGTACATTCTTTCCAGCATGGATAAGAACCAGGCAAACGCTCTCTGATCGTTGTATAACTCCATGTAAAGCCATTTCAGTTCATCCAGATGAGTTTCCAGACGACGTGTAAAAACACTGGATATTTTTGCCATGATGATCCTCCTCTATTTTGATTTAACTTCAATTTGATTATAGTCATGCGCTTTGGAAGAACGCAAGTTATCTTTACGTCAGACATCAGGGAATCGTACAATAGGTTTATGACCGAACAATTCTCCCGGGAAGAGTGGCTAAAGATTGATCTGTTCACACGCCTGCACAGATCACGTTTCCGTATGCGTTTTACCCTGAAAGAGGCAGATCTCACCTACATCGAAGAAAAAGGGATGGAAGTGATCCGAACCCACGCGGAAGAGATCGTACGCAAGAGATTGGCCCCTGCCATGCCGAAAAACGACGGTAAGCAGACACCGATGAGAGGCGCACCCAAAGGACACCCGGTATTCCTGGCTATGCATGCGACAGCGACGTGCTGCCGGGGATGTCTGTCCACCTGGCATAATATCCCACAGGGCAGGGAACTGACAGAAAGAGAGATACAGTATATCGTCAAGGTGATCCTGTACTGGATTGAGAAAAACAGAAAAAAGGAGTATTGAATTGAACAATGCTTTTTTCATAACTGTACCCCTATATAATAAATATTTATATTTGATATAATATTCTATTTGCAAGAATGCGCAAATATTCTTTCACACATTTATACATAATTTATCAGATTTTTCATTTAATGTAACTGTTTTTACCATATCTGCTTTCACGATTCTCCCGTATAAATTAAAAACGATCCCTTTAATGAGATCGTTCCTGTGAATTGTGTATCTGTTTTATTCTTCCTGTAACGCGAATTTCTTTTCCAGCCGCTTTTTACAGATGATATACGCCGGTACCGCAAAGATTGCTGTACATACCCAGGCCATCGGTGATGCCAGACACACACCGGTAAAGCCCCACCATCGCGCAAAGAACCTCGCCGCGATCAATCTGCCAACGACTTCTGTAATTCCGGTGATCATGCTGGCAATGGCGAAACCCATACCCTGCAGTACATTCGGGAAGAGATTGACACAGGCAAGAAAAACAAACCCTGCCGTACAGATCAGGTTTGCCTTATACCCAAGCTCTATAACCTCCAGCGGCGCGTTCTTCACAAAGATATTCAACATACTTCTGCCAAACAGATAGGAAATCAGTAAATCTGCCAGTGAAATTCCCGCTTCGATCAGGAACGCGGTACGGATCCCCTGTCCGACACGATCCAGTCGTCTGGCACCGATATTCTGTCCCGTAAACGGAGCCATGGATTGTCCCACAGCCATGATCGGCGCCGAGAGAATACCGTAGATCTTTCCTGATGCGGTCATCGCTGCTACAGCGTTAGTACCCATGGAATTTACCGCAACCTGCAGAATCGATATCCCTGACGCAATGATGGTCAGACGGATACCCATCGGAACACCATGTCTGAGCAGTTCTGTCGTATATTCTTTCTTCAGTTTCCAATCCTCTTTCTGTATATGCAGAAGAGGTACTCTCTTATAGATATGATAGACACAGGTTAAGCCTGAGATCAGCTGGGCGGTGACCGTAGCCAGGGCGGCTCCCTTGACACCAAGATGGAACACCAGGATAAACAACAAGTCCAGGACTATGTTGATCAGAGAAGACATCACCAGTAATAATACCGGGGTCTTACTGTCACCTAGGGAACGGATCACCGAGGCGGAATAGTTATACAACATCGTACAGGGTAAGCCCAGGAAGATGATGTGAATATAGTCGTAGGCATATTCAAAGATCTCCGGAGGTGTTTTCATCACGACCAGGAGTCTGCGGCAGAGAATAGATACCACCGTCGTCACAACCAGGGCGATGATGGCAGCCAGCTGGATCCCGTTCGCCAGATATTTTCTCAGATTCTCATATCTTGCGCCGCCGAAACTCTGGGCAATCGATATCGCAAAACCATTACAGGTGCCGGTACAAAACCAGATGACAAGAAAAGATAAAGATCCTGTAGATCCTACACCGGCAAGCTGATTCAGGCCAAGTGTACGTCCGACGATCAATGTGTCCGCAACATTATAAAACTGCTGGAAAAGATTTCCCATCAATACCGGTATGGCAAAAAAGATGATGTGCCGCAGAGGAGAACCAGTCGTCATATCTCTGGTCATATGCATTCCCCCTTTAAAACTCTGAAATTCCGGAATTAACCTAACAATAACAATCTTTCCCGAATAGTTCTATCACATAACATGTCATCATATATAAACAATCTTTGATATATACACTATTATATTTATCAGCGTAATAACCAGCGGATAGCCCTGGTTATCCTCCTCCCGGCATCCTTGAAGTGATTCCCTTCATTCAGTTCAAAGATCACTTCGTGATCCGGATCTAACAATTTGGCGATCTCTGTTGTCTTCTCTTCTACCTTGGACATTAACGGATTCCGGGTATTCTTCTCCAGATCACCCAGGGACAGATATACACGGTGAGCCTTGCAGGGATGGCTCTTCATATATGTATCCAGATCCTTGTACCAGAGCGACCCGGAAACACTTCCCGCACCGTATAAATCATCACGTACTGTAGATGCGTACAGGGCAAATAATCCGGCAAGCGAATATCCGATGATGATCTTCCTGGACTGCGGATACTTCTTCAGGACCGGATCCAGTTCTTTCAGGAATTCATCTGCCTCTCCTGCAAAGTCTTCTCCCTTGCGGAAGATCCTCTCTGCCGGCCACGGGGACATATAACGGTTCCAGTCATAGTCATAGATTCCCAGGAAACAAACTCCCGGGAATTCCTGCGCATAGGGATGGATATCTTCTTCACCGATCAGTACGACTAACGATTCACCGGCACCTTCTTGTATAACCTTCATTTTGTGTTCCTTTCGTTGCATGTCCAGGTCGTTTTCGCTATGATAATGTACACAGGGAGGTTCCCCATGTCTGTACAAAATAAACGTAAATTACCGGTATCTTCCATTCTCATGGTCCTGGCATTCATCATGTTTATCGTGACCTGGCTGTTTTATCATACCACACTCTTTGTGTCCTATCGTCCCGGGGTGGAAGACTACCTTCCGGCTGAAGAATACAGGCTGTATGATTCCCATAACTCCAGTGAAGATATTCTGCGGTCTCTTTCGGATGTGGGTTACAATACCAGTCTGATCTCCTCCAATGACCTGCGCCATACCTCTCGGGGAGTCCAGCCGGGTGCTTCCTGGGAAGAGTTTGTGGATGCGTACGGTGATGTCCGGGCACGTTCATTTAACGCATATGATTTCTCTGATCCGGAGGAACATTCCGACGAGTACTATGATACCCACTATGTCTATGACATGACTGTACGGGAATACGATGAACAATACATCAAGACCGGGGTAATCGATATGGAGAAAGAAGAACTCAATATCGTCTTCTCCTTTGACACCCAGGGTACAAATCTCGCCTATACCGAACAGGAAAGAGAACAGATGTTAGACCGGTATTATGATTCCTACTTCTCTTTCGGGTTTATCCACGGATCTTTCTACCCGGCATATCATTCGGTATCGATGGATTTCTCTTTCTATCCTCCGTATGAAACAGACGGATATGATACTCCGGTACTCTACTCCATATCCATATACAAGTGGTAGAAAACTTACATAAACAAAAAGACCGGCGACGGTCTTTTCTATATGTTCGGTTCTTCGCCGTCCGCAGGTAATTTCCGGTATACACTGAAGTACATGCCCAGGAAACACGCGGTGCCTCCGACCAGGTTGGAGATCGCTTCGGCCATGTATACACCGTTGACCCCGAAGCCGATTCTCGGCAGTAATACCGTCAGCGGTACAACAATGATGACCTTGCGGAATAATGAGAAGAAGATCGCTCTTTTCGTACATCTCAAGGCAGTAAAGGTAGACTGTCCCGCGCTCTGTCCGGCCATGAAGGCAAACGCAAAGAAGTAGATTTTCAGAGATGCTGTACCTACCCGGATCATCTCCGCGTCGTTGGTAAAGATCTTCATCAATGTGCCCGGAATGACCAGTACGGCGATCCAGGCAGCGGTCATATAGATCAGACCGGCAATGGAGATAAACCGTATACCATCCTTGATCCGGCTGTATTTTCTCGCTCCGTAGTTGAAGGACAATACCGGCTGGGCACCCTGGGTAATACACCCTCCGGGAAGTGAGAGGATCTCACGCACACTATTGATCACGGTCATGACGCCAACGTAGATATCACCGCCGAATGTACGCAGTGTTACATTACACAGTACGTTGACCAGGGTATTGGTTCCCTGCATCACAAATCCCGCGATACCCAAAGGCACGATCTCCTTTAACAAGGAGAAATCCGGGATCATATATTCTTTGCGGATATGATACGGAGCACTCTTCTTCAAGAAAAAGGATACAGCCCAGATACAGGATACGATCTGGCTGATCACGGTCGCAAGCGCAGCACCGACAACACCCATATTCATCACATAGATGAAAACCGGGTCAAGCACGAGGTTGATTGCGGCACCGATAAAGATCGTAAACATTCCTACTCTCGGGTAACCTGAAGCGTTGATAAACCCGTTTAATCCGGTAGATAACATGGCTGCCGTAGTGCCCCAGATATATACTTTCAGGTAGTTATCCGCATACGGATAAGTCACATCACTAGCCCCGAAGAGATAGAGAATATTCTTCTTCCAGACCAGGGAGATCACCAGCGGGATCACCGACATGATCCCCAGCATTCCTGCTACCTGCCCGAGTACACGCTCTGCCTTGTCTTCGTCTTCCTGACCGCGGGCTATCGCAAACAGCGGAGCTCCGCCTGTCGCAAACAGGTTGGTAAACGCTCCGACCAGTGTCGTAATCGGGAAAGCCAGACCGATACCGGTCAAAGCCAGAGAACCGATCTCCGGAAGATGCCCGATATAGATCCTGTCGACAACGTTATACAGAAGATGAACAAGCTGCGCAAACAACAAAGGAATTGCCTGCACCATGATTACCCGCCATACCTGACCTTTACCAAAATCGTTTTTCATTACAGGTATTCTAACACTGTCATTTCTTTCTGTATAATAGATACAGTGTTTATCACGCTTTTATGACAAACAAAACACACGGAGATACATTTATGGACACGGTCAGTGAAGAAAGATCTTATATCGCATTTATCAGTTACAGACATAAACCGCTGGATAAACAGGCAGCGGAAATGATCCAGAAGAAGATTGAACACTTTAAGGTTCCTGAAGAATACCGGGATGTTACCGGAGGTAAATCCTTAGGCAAGGTATTCCGGGATGAAGATGAATTACCAGCTTCTTCCAGTCTTTCCGGCAGTATTACCTATGCCCTGGATCATTCCAAGTTCCTGATCGTGATCTGTACACCGGATCTGCCGTTATCGCACTGGTGTGAAGAAGAAATACGTTATTTTCTTTCTACCCATGACCGGGATCATGTGCTGGCAGTCCTGGCAGATGGTACGCCGGATGTGTCCTTCTCTCCGTATTTACTGCATATCTACGACGAGGACGGGAATATCATCAAGGATACAGAACCCCTTGCGGCAAACATTGCGGGTCCCAATCACACCATAGACAGGAAGGCTTTCAACAAGGAGATCGTACGGATCTACGCGGCGCTTCTGGGATGTCCGTTTGACGCCCTGTGGCAGAGAGAACGAAGAGACCGCACGAACCGGATCGTCCGGGTTATGGGTGTGATCCTGGCGGCCATGTCCATCTTCATCGCTGTCGTATTATCCCAGAATAAACAGATCCAGAGCCAGAACCGCAGTCTTCAGAAACAGTTATCTTCCTCCTACGTGGAATCCGGGCAGAAAAAACTGGAAGAATACCGTACAAACGAAGCTCTCAGTGATGCCATACACGCCCTGTTGGACGGCTCTGACGAAGAACTGATCGATCCCCGGACGGAGAAACTGATGGGAGACGCACTGGGTATTTACACGGATAAAGACCCCCGGAGTACGCTTCTGTACGAACAGACTCCTGCCATCACCTCCCTGAAGACCACCGCTGACGGTACACGTGTATACATTGCGGATGAATACGGATATATCCGCGGGATTGACGGAGAGACCGGGGAAGTTCTCTGGGAGAAGGGAACCCTGATCAATGTGGACCAATCTCTGGATATCCCCACACAGTTATATTACCTGGATACACAGGATATTCTCTTATGCAAGAATCCGGCCAATGTCTACGCGCTGAATAGTAATACCGGAGAGGAATTGTGGAAGTATACCTATACGACGGAGAACCACTACCTTACCATATCCCCGGATCAGAAGATCTGTGTTCTGACCGATAAGGGGTATGCGTATGATCCTCCTACGGACCTGTATTTTCTTTATACCGATACAGGGAAAGAGATGCGTCACATTGTGCTGGAGAACGAAGAATCCATGATCCAGATGTCTTCCATCTACCAGGCGAATAATTCCTATAACGGGGCTTTCTCCGCAAACCAGAAGTATTATGCGTGTATCTTCTATGAAGTGAAGATTGAGGATAAAGGGACAGGAGAATACGAGTTCTATATCTTTGATACAGAAACCGGAGAGATCGTGCATCAGGCTCATTCCAGCGATCCTCAGTCCACACCGGAACTTGTCTACGGTATCAAGGTATCCGATGACGGACAACATATGTTCTGCGCGAGATATAACAACAGGTACGGCGTCCTGTTGATCTCCCTGCTGGATTTTGAACATAACCAGTTCTCCAACGAATCCGCAAATCATATTATACAGACCGCACACGGTGAAGAAATCGCTGGTATGAACTACTCCAAAGTGCGTGTTGAACCAATGTTGACCAGTGATCATCTGGCCTTGATCTTCAGTCAGAATTCCTGGTTTATCTACCTGCTGGAAGACGGAAGACTGATCAAGAATGTGGAGATGTCCGGGGACATCGTGGAAGCCCGCTGGATGGATCAGGAAGAAGAAGTCGTGTTTATCTTGACTTCTACCGGGGCAGCCTTCCGCTATGATCTCGGACATGAGGGCATCGTGTTTGAGGAGGTGGAAGGTACCTACCTGGATCAGGATAACCAGCACCTGTCCGTCTCTGCGAATGACGGCTTCTTACTGAACGAAGAGAGCGGATTCTTCTACTCGGTACCGGAAGATCACCAGTCACAGATTCTCACGGTAAAACTGATTACAGATCCTTCACGGCTGGTCCTGCCTGACCAGCCGGAGACCAGGAATCGTATTCTCTTCCTGTTCGAAACACCTTCCAGAGACAAGATCCTGGCGTTCTATCCCGCAGATACCGGTCTGGATCTGAGAATCTATGATGCCGGAACACATGAGACCCTGGGCCGTGTACATTACGATACTCTGGAGCGTACCTACCCGATCACGATCCTGGATGATACGCACTTTATCCAGAAGTGTAAGGTGTACTGTACCGATGGTACTGAAGAATACCTGGATGGTCTTTCCGAGGATGATGATAATTTCTTCTTCTATGCGTATCATGTGAGAGATTATGAAGGGAATGTCCTGACCTGCGCGGAAACCTGGGAAGATAACGGTCATGTGCTGCATTTCTGGGCAAACAATGAACAGATCGAGAACGATTATGACAAGACCACAAAGATCTCTTCAGACTTCCGCGGCGGGAAGAACGGTTATTTCCTCCTCATGGATTCCGCCTCTGACCAGGAAGAGAACAACACCAAAGATGTATGTACACTTCTGGACGTTGCCGGAAAGACACACAAACAGGTACATCTTCTCACGGAGAAAGAGAACATCGACTTCTTTGTCCTGGGCGGGAAAGAACCTGTGTTCGCAGCCGTGGAGAGTACCGGAAGAGTCGTCCTGTATGACATTGAAGCAGATACGTCCACGGTACTGAGTGAGGAATACTCTGCCGGTGAGGTCAGTACGCTGTGCTTCGCCGCGGAGGATCAGTACGTGGTCATCCTGACCGGTGCCGGGAGAATGGATATCTATAACCGGGAATCCGGTGAGTTACTCTTCCGGGATAACTTCTCTTCACTGAAATTTGTCCGTACTTCCTATATTGATTCCATGAGCTGCCGTATGGATCCGGAACATCACCGTATGTATATCCTGATTGGAAGAACATACTATTCCCCGTATGAACAGATGATCACGATCGATACCGGTACCTTTACGGTATTATCCGAGTCTTATGATATCTATGACTGGTTCTCTTCCAACAATAAGATCTACGCAGCCCGGGACACCGTAAAAATAAACTTCCCGGCATATCACCGGGAAGAGCTTACACAGTGGGCTAAGGAAGTAACGGGAGAGTAGTCTATCCCGCAAGATCCTTCAGTACTTCCCATCCGTAATCGTCTTTTGCCTGATCACTCAGGGGTAACTGATCAAATTTCTTAAGTAAGGGATGATGTCTCAGGGCATTATCTCTTTTTTCATTATAGCTCCAGTTATTCAGGTAGTGGAAACGTGCCCAGCGCTCATGTTCGATCCTGCGCAGGGTCGTACGTTGTTCACCTGTTGTCTGGGCAAAAACTTCATAGGCTTTGCGGCATTGCGAAGGACTCAGGGTGTGGTCGGCTTCCTTTCCGAGAAGGATTTCCACCTTGCGTATGAGATGATCCGCAGCCGCAAGATTCGATCTCCGGGTAAATCTTCCGAGTTCTTCCCATGCCGGGGCGTTTCCGCTTGACTGCCGGTAGATCTCATGAAGGCGGATTGCGGTCTGGTTCATCCTTGTGCGCAGGACGTTGCCTACCGACCAGATTTCTTCAGCAGACCCGAACGTGATCACCTTGTCGTAGGCAGAAGAGATCCTGGCGTAGATCTGTGCTGTACCGGGGAAGTATCTCTGTAACTGGGTGAGGATCTCGATGTTTGTGTCTTCACTGTCATCACAGAGGATGATTCTGTCTGCCGTACGGATCCGTTCGGGATCCTGGTTCCATGAACCATCACAGAAGACAATACCGTCCCTATCTGAGAAGACTTCGTTGACATGACAGATCTTATCCAGCTGTGGATGATTCCTACGGAAGTTCTCGTAATCTCCGTACAGGTAGTAATGAATATGCTGGTCCGGAGAGATAACATTCAACTGTAATCCCTGTTCCAGGAGAGCTTCCGCGTACTTCCCGCTGCCGATGATCAACATCGTTTCTTCCGGGCCGGTCATATACTTATTCCAGTACATTCTTGCGCAGCACAGATATGGGTCAAACAGGTGGATATCCGCGCGCAGGGTATCCGGTTCATACTCACTGCGTACATAGATCTCCGCGTCAGTATCGCGTAATTCACGTACTTTGCGGTCATTTTCGGCGGGATCTTCATTCAGACAGAATACATATCGTTTCCCGGTTCCGTGCGCCTGACTCAGTAATTCCGGGGCGTTGTAGGAGATATTCACACTGTCCGCTGTATGTACATCCTGGGCATCTCCGCAGTAGACGATCTCCGCGTTGTTATCCTCTTTCTGGATACTTTGGGCAAGGATCTGCGCTTCCGGGAAATCATCGGTAAAGATATACCAGGGATAATTCTGCGTCTGGCGCAGTCTTAACATCGGGATGAAACGGCTGCGTAAGAACGCCGTAAGCATACCAATCAACATGACCAATAATCCGGTACTGAAGATCTGGAACAAAGCTCCGATCAATCTTCCCGCGGCTGTTACCGGATACGTATCCCCGTAACCAACGGTCGTCAGTGTAGTCAGGGTAAACCATATGGCTGTTGGCAGTGTACGGATATTCGCCTCTGCCGAAGCAGACTCCGCCAGTACCAAAAGACTGATCAGGATCAGATAGATCAAGACCATCCACAAGATCCACACTTTTGTACGATTCATCTTCTTCATTTCCGGTTCGCCTCATTCTTCAGGATCTCCGGAATCATCCGGAGGTTATCTCTGTCTGCGTCTTTGTAATCTACCGGTTTCCCGGTAATTTCCGATTCTCTTCTTGAGAGTTCATCCAATTCATCCCAGGGAATCAGGCAGGCATGGTAGCGGTTTACCGTATCCTTGGCAATCCGTATATTCTTGCCTGACTTGTATTCTTCAACGCGTTGGTTAAAAACCTTGCGGGGCATGGACTGATAGGACATGGCATAATGGAACGCGCACCAGCGCAGATGTTCGGTAATACTGAGATTCTCCAGGAGTTCATCGTTCTTATACCAGTGATCCTGCATAGCCTCTTCTTTGGTGAGACCGGTCATATACAGATAGGCATCCAGGAAGTCCGCGCTTGCCCGGCAGCTCATCCGGCTGAAATAATCACAGTTACGCCAGTCTTCTTCAATCGTTTTTTCTTCTTTCAGGTGATATTGATGGTTGAGGATCATGGCTCTGGCATCGATTGCGTCACTGCAGAGATACTCCGGTGTATATACAGGTACTTTCTTGATCTGCATGATCTCCGGCACCATATAACTTAAGCCTGTTCCTGAACAGAGAACGATCTTTGCCTTACAGCCGATCCCGCTGAGGAAATCCTGCAGTTCTGCCGCAATCTCATGGTTTTCCTTGTCGTTGCCGGTACATACCGCCACGTAATTTAGTGTACGGCAGTTGGCAGCCATATAGTCATAGACTTCGATGCTCTTGGCATTATCCTCAATGAAATCAATACTGTAGTTCTTCTTGATTCCGGGATAACGGTAGAAGAAATGTCCGGCAGACTTCGTGTAATTCGGAGAGATGATCGTAGCGTGGAACTCACTGCCGCAGAATTGCGCGTTCATCACCAGATTGCGCAGAACAGATTGTCCCAGACTTCCGAAACCAATAATCATCGCGTCAAAGTTCTCTTCTGCCGTACCATCTTCCCTAAAGGCTATGGTCTTATACGGAGGACATTCTCTGAGCATGATCCGGGATATCAGGTCTGCCTGTACAACAGCCAGTACAGATCCATAACCGTACTGCCCCTCTGCCTGCAGAGATTGTCCGTTCTCTTCCTCTTCACACAGGATCGTCAGAGATGTCTGTACAGGATCAATATTCTGTATCTCCAGACTCCGGCGCAGATCTTCCGCAAAGCGCAGATTCTCAGACACAGAAGTATTCAGACAGTAGACAGAGAGATGCCGGTTTCCTTTCGAGATCCCAAGCCGGCGCAGTAAGTCATCTGTTGTCTTACACTCATCGTCACGGAATAATACACCCCCGTGGCGCAGAATATCCGTATTGTAGGTCTCTGCGGAAGAATCCCCGTAAAAGATCACGATTTCTTTCTTCTCTTCCTGTAACTTATGCGCAAATTCCATGGATTCATCGTTGACACCGAAGATCAGGTGTAAGTTCCCTCTATGGATCAGGATCAGGTTTAACCTGCCCAGAAGACGTACGCCTACCGTAGCAGCTACCGCGCTTGCCAGACAGTACAGAGCCAGCAGATGTACCAGATAGACCAGGATCTGCATCGGTACCAGTTTCAGTACAGGAGTATTGATGATGGCGCTGATCTCGTTTCTTCCCAGAAACATGCAGAAAACAGAGAATAACGTACGCATGACCGCTACCGGTACATTCTCATAGATCGTGTAGTATCCGTAACCGTAAATACCGATACCGCATACCCCCACAAACAAAAGAATATATCCTGTCAGTTTCTTAAGAAGCGCAGGCTGTAATCCCAAAAAGATCAATAGTACCGCAAACAGGATACCGGCAGCCAGATAGACCAGAACCAAACCCATGTGTTCCTCCCGTAAATACTCTACGAAAAATGTAACATCCTTCCTTCTGATTCGCAAGAAGTCCGGATACAGAGAAAAGGTGATCTTGGCAGATCACCTGTCTGTTACTGTTCTTTGTTCAGGATCGTCAGTTCTCCGCATTCCTTAAGTTTATCCTCGTTGGCCACAACGCATACCGATGCGTTCTTCATCGCCTCACGGAACCACTCTGCCGGTTCTCTGAAGTCTTCCGGCTTCGCTTCCAGCATTTCTTTCCGGATACGTGAACGGTATTCGTAGGTATTCCCTGCCATCCAGTTCATATCCGCTACTCTTACCTTTGTCCCAGGTGCCATCAGCGGTTCTCCGGCTGCGATCGCCCCGATGATATACGAATCCAGAGGTTCCTTCCCGTCTGCCAGGGTCTGGATAAATTCACCGGTCTGACGGAAGACTTCTGTGGTCTTTTCCGGACTTGGATCACGGAAGGAACTGAAGGTAGCGATACCGCTCGGATCAATCGACATACTTGTGCCGTACGCACCACCCTTGACCCTTACTTCATTCCACAGATAGCCATAGGTCAGGATATGACTTAATACTCTCAGGGCACCGAAGTATCTGCCTCCGAAAGTACTCAAGTCTGCGGACGCTCCGCTGTAGGCTATACCGGCAGGGATGGAGATTCCTTCACATTCATGTGGTTCTTTCGGGTAACGTACGGTACCACGTTCAAACGGCGCTCTGGGCAGGGTGTCTGCCAGTCTCTTCAGTTCTTCCAGGTTTTCTTCTCCGGTGACACTGAAAGTCAGCCTTTCTGCATTGAACAGTACTTCCTGGTACATGTACAGGTTATCGATGAGGGTGCCGATCTTTTCATCAAAGTTCTTGTTCAGGTTCGCGGTCCATTCAATGGATTTATATCCCGAGAGATATTCCTTGGCCGCAGCCGATGCGTTATACTGCGATGCTGTACGCAATACCGCTGCCGCATGACCGGCAGAGATCAGATTCTGGCGGTTCATTTCCGCTTCCTGGGCAATTAACGGCTTGATCATTTCCGGCTCAAATTTCGTCTTCTGAATGATCTCCAGGATCAGATCTACAGCTTTACCCAGATTCTTCTTCATCACGCTGCAAACCACCTGCAGGAGCGGGATTGCCCTGTCTGGATCATGATCGGCAGAGATGGCAGTCGTACCGAAGGCAAGCGTACCGAGATCCCTGCGGATTGCCTGACGCAGCTGCTGTACTGTGTAGTTTTCGGTCGGCAGGCTCATCAGAAGATCTGCGAATTCCCCGACTTCTGCCAGAGCTTCCTTACGGATACCATTTAACGCAAAGTACAGGCTGAAGTATACAATTCCTGTATCCTGCGCAGGATATACCAGTACCGGAATACCACGATACTCCTGAACGACACCTTCGATCCTCTCTGGTTTCTCTTCCACATCACTGAGTTTCAGCTGCGGCAGTGTAGCGAGTTGTTCAGGGGTATCCGGCGCAGCCTGCCATTCATCCAGGTTACGATTTAATTCGATATATTTACCGATGTCTTCCCAGCTTTCTTTCGCTGTATGAAGACGTGCTTTTTCTTCTTCGTCGTTCTGTTTTCCAAGTTGTCTGGATGGTACTACAACGACCGTGGATACCTGTTCATCATCCAGGAGTCCTTCACGGATCAGTTGTTCAAAGTATCCCTGGTCCGCTTTCTGACGCAGTTCGTCAAAGACGGAGGAACAGTTCAGGTATAACTTGATATCACCGCCGTACAGCCAGGATTTCAGTGCGAACATCGCATAGATCAGGCCGCTGGGTTCTTTCGGTTCATGGTAACGGAATTCCATCTGGTTCAGGATCGCGTGGATCTCTTCACGGTCAAGGCCTTCATCTACGATCTTTCTCAGCGTATCCTTGACGGTATGAATCACGGTGTCCTTGTCTTTGAGGTTTGTGTTGCGGACATTCAGGGAGATATACGGCTGAAGTATTTCATCCATCATGGCGATATCCACATCCTTGCCTAAACCAGAATCGATAATTGCCTTCTTCAGGGGTGTTTCATTCGACCCGGTCAGTACTTCGGAGATGACATTCCAGGCGAAGATCTTGTCGATTTCCTGATAGTCTGCCGCAATCTTGGCCAGAGAGATCATCGTACGATCTTCTTCCTCTTCTTCGGGACCAATCTCATATTCACGGATGACTTCGGCTGCCGGCAGAATCTCCTGTTTATCAATCGTGATATTCATTTCCTGACGGTCGTATTCCTGCAGTACATCGTTGATCCGGGACAGTACGGTATCGATGTCCATATCTCCGTCCAGGAAGAATAATGCGTTGGACGGGTGGTAGAAACGTTTGTGGGTCTCAATGAACTGTTCGTAGGTCAGTTCCGGGATATGTTTGGGATCACCTCCGGAAACGAAACGGTAACAGGTATCCTTGAATAACAGACGGTTGATCGCGTCGACGATGACTTCATCCACAGACGCGAAAGCACCTTTCATTTCGTTGAATACGACACCGTTATATACCGGTTCATCTTCCGGATCACGGATCTCATAATGCCATCCTTCCTGGTAGAAGATATTCGGGTTGTGATAAATCGCCGGATGGAATACCGCGTCCAGATAGACATCCATCAGGTTCAGAAAGTCCTGGGGATTCCGGCTGGATACCGGGTACATGGTCTTATCCGGGAAAGTCATCGCGTTCAGGAATGTCTGCATACTGCTCTTTAACAGTTCCACAAACGGTTCTCTCACCGGGTACTTTGCGGAGCCGTTTAAGACGGTATGTTCAAGGATATGAAATACTCCCGTATCATCTTCAGGTACGGTCTTAAATGCCACAGAGAAGGTCTTATTCGTGTCATTACGCTTAAGATAAGCCAGATGAGCACCAGACTTCTCATGTTCCATCAGGGTCAGGATACCGCCGCAGTCCGCAACTTCTTCCACACTGACAACGGTAAACCCGTGAATTACTTCATTAACTTCCATTTCTATTTCCTGCCATTTCTAATTGATTGCCAGACATACCGGTTCCGGTATATCGATCTGATCCAGTGTTTCACCGATCTTTCCGTCCGGTTCAAGTCTGCTTATTCTTACCTGATTACTGAAACGGTTCGCTGTAAGACAATAGTTCTCATTTACCAGGATATCCCGGGGATGATCACCGCCGCAGTCCATATCCTGAAGAATCTTCATCTCTGTGCTGCCGATCACCAGGATCCGGTTGATTCCGCGCACCGAGACATACAGAAGGTCCCGTGCAGGATGTATGCGTATAGCCGCAGAAGAAGCTTCTTTCCGCGAAGATAAACGCAATGTGTCCAGAATCTTCCAGTCACGGACACGGATCCTGTACAGTTCGTTACTGAGCTCAGAGACAACGTAGAGATGCCGGTGATCATGAGAGTAGATCCCATGTCTTGGGCCGGTGCCCTTCGCAAAGCGTACTTCGGCATATTCTTTCAGATCGTGGGTATAGATCTTCAGTACATCATCCAGAAGTACGGGAACCACAAGATAATGTTCATCCGCAATTACCTGATGACAACCTGCCTCAGGATGAAAAGATACGGTCTCAACTTCAGAGATCCTGTTATCCCTGCAGATCAACCGTGAAAAATGTCCCTGATGATAGTTTGCGGTATAGATCTCTTCCCCGTGTACCGTCGCATAGCACGAAGTATCTTCTTCATGGATCTTTGCGGTAAGCCTGGTTCCGCTGTAGTCATACAACGCAACCCCCGCGCCTTCCGCGGTCTTCTCAATCGTGATCAGTTTTCCCGCATCCGTGACAAGATACTTCGGGTCCTGTATCTCGGCGAATACTTCCGGCGCCGAGAAATGATCCTCCAGGATCTGTGTCCGGTAGATTCCCTGACTTCCGGTACCGGAGTAAGTACCGATGTATAAATTACTTCCGGATGACATCGATCACTTCACCGATAAACATACGATGAGGAGCTTCCGTAGTATATGTACGCTGGACAACTTCTTCCGGGATATTTTCCAGAACCAGATCGTTGTAATAGATCTTCCGGCAGACCAGAGTTACCTTTGCCTGTTCATAGGTTACGCCATGTTCAAGCTTTACCGGCACAAATCCGGTGACAGCTTCCTTGTCTGTATTTCTTCCGGAGGTTGAACCAAATACCTGCATGGCATTCCGGTACTGTTCGTCATAGAAGCTGACAGTAAAGTATTCACTGTCATTCATGAACTGATATGTATAACGTACAGGTTTGACATAGACAGTGACGACAGGTCTGCCCCAGAGTGTGCCTAAGCCGCCCCAGGAGATCGTCATCGCATTGTAGTGTTCCTGTTCACCGGCACAGACGATTGCCCATTCCTTGTTAAAAATGTCAAAAGATTTCGCTGTAAAATCCATTGTCCTGCCTCCTAGAAAATAGATTCATCACTGCGGGATTCTTTCCGGATCAGACGGTAGATCCCGATATACATACATATGATAAAGATTGCGAACAGAATCATGGCTATATCCGTTCCCACAAGCGCTGTGGCATCGTAGAAACTATGCAGGGCAGTTGCCGCAAGATACCCGTAGACCAGGTTTCTTTTAGCACCCTTGTCATCACCCCAGACATCCGCAATCTTCGCTCTGCCGTAGAATACACCCATCGCCACCGCGAAAGACATATGTCCCGGAATGGCCAGTACTGCCCGCAGACCTGCTGTGGCCAGACCATACTGCAGGACATAGAAGATATTCTCAAATGCCGCAAAACCGAGAGATACTGCCACGGCATAGACTACACCGTCATAACGGTAGTTGAAATCCGCATTATTCCAGGTATTTCTCTTCATGAAATAGAACTTGCAGCCTTCCTCAATCAGACCGGTGAGGATCGCGATGATCACCATATAGACTACCGGAGATTCAATCGGTGCATACGGCAGGAAGACATCCTGTGATACAGTTTCCAGGACAATTGCCGGTAAGCAGGATAATACTCCCGCAAATACCAGTTTACGGATCAGGGAAACTGGTTCCTTCTCGTGTTTATCTGTCTTATAGATATATACCAGCATGGCTATTGCCGGAGCAATCGCTGCCAGGATCAATATTACAGGTTCCTTA
This sequence comes from Solobacterium sp., assembly GCA_017512555.1. Classification (GTDB taxonomy): domain Bacteria; phylum Bacillota_I; class Bacilli_A; order Erysipelotrichales; family Erysipelotrichaceae; genus Bulleidia. Next base: position 39,862 of record JAFWFE010000095.1, read on the forward strand.
AGCGCAGGAATAATATTTCTACTCATAAATGTCCCCTAACTAATCTTTTCATGTACGATCTCATAGATCTTATTTTTGGATATTCCTGTCTTGCGGGCAATCTCCTTCACTGCGTCTGACCGGGATATCCCCTGTTCGATATACTCGTTGACCATGTGCAGGATCTCTCCGTAATCGACATCTTTCTCATAGTCATCACGGTTTCCTTCCACCACGACCACGATCTCGCCTTTGAGACCTTCTGCCTCCTTACGCAGTTCACTGACGGTGCCGCGCAGGAATTCTTCGTGGATCTTGGTCAATTCCCTGGCGATGCAGCATCTCCTGTCACCCAGTACTTCCTGTACACATTCCAACATACGGGTAATACGGTGCGGGGCTTCGTAAAATACCAGGGTCATCGGATAACTGCGGTATTCAATCAGTTTTTTCCGGCAGTCATTGGCAGAGGATGGCAGGAAACCCACAAAGATAAACGGCTGGGCAGTCAGGCCGCTGGCTACGACCGCGTTCAAAACAGCGCTGCTTCCGGAGATCGGAACGACATTATATCCGCGGGAGGAAGCTTCCATGACTACTCTCTGTCCGGGATCACTGATTAACGGATATCCTGCGTCACTGATCAGAGCGACATTCTGTCCCTGGGATAACAAGTGGATAATTCCTCTGGCACTGGGATCTTCGTTGAAGTTCTGGTAGGAGATCAGTCTGGCATGAATATCAAAATGCTTGAGAAGTTGTCCGGAAGTACGTGTATCTTCACAGGCAATCACATCCACCTGTTTCAATACTTCTACTGCTCTCGGAGTCATCTCATCCATATTGCCGATCGGCGTCGCTACCAGATACAGGGTCGGCATGTCATTTTCAAAACTCTTCTGCCTGATCATAACTATCCTTCGTTTTTATGTTTGGAAGACTTGAAGCTGCGAACCGTAATATTCGGGTTCTTGTTTTCGGTCAGAGATTCCTGACGGCGGGGACGTTTCTGGTTATCCCTGCGGTCGTTTCTCTCTTTCTTTGCCTGTTTCGGAGGTTCTTTCCTCTCTTCACGCGGACGTTCCGGTTTACTGTGTTTCTGTACATTGCGTGCAGGCTGTACCTGTACAGGTTCTGCCTTCTTCTCCGGTTTCTCTTCCACAGCGGCGTGCTTCGCTTCAATTTCCGCACTCTTGACTACCTTGACATTCCTTCTGCGGTTATCTCCGGGTTTCTTCAGGGATACACCCTTGCGGATAATGGCTTTCTGCCGGAGTTCATCCAACGTCAGGATCTGGTAGGTTTCACTATTCTCGATCCGGGCTTCATTTGCGATCACATTGATCGATGTGACCTTGTACAGATCTTCTTCGTATTCCACATGACCACCTAATTTGGGAAGTCCTTCGATCTTTTCCTTATAGAACTCATCTTCGTATTTCAGACAGCACATCAGTTTTCCGCACATCCCGGATAACTTTTCGATATTCAGGGCTAACTGCTGGTTCTTTGCCATATTGATCGAAATAATATCAAAGTGTTCCTTGAACCTGGAACAGCAGCACTCTCTGCCGCAGATCCCGATTCCGCCGATCATCTTTGCCTTATCACGGTCACCAATCTGTCTCAGTTCGATACGGCAGCGTAATCTTGCGCCTAAACGCTTCAGTAATTCGCGGAAATCCACTCTCTGGTCTGCCATATATACGATCAGTATCTTTGTACGGTCCAGGACATATGTCGCGCTTAAAAGACGCATTTCCAGCCCCAGATCACTGACTTCTTCCTGACATACCTTCAGAGCGTCCTTGGCGTAGAGGAAATTCATTTCGAAGTTCTTCAGATCTTCTTCCTCTGCTATACGCAGAACAGGACTTAATACCAGAGAAGTCGGATGACTTTCCAGACTTACGGAATTACTCTGGCATACTCCCAGTTCAATACCCTGGGATGTTTCTACAACAACCGATACACCGGGTTCCAGATCTTTGATATCGGTACCGAATGTATAGGATTTACTGGTATTATGAAACTTAACCTGTACGGTATAGAGGAAGTTTCTGACAATGGGTTCATCTTGTACAGTGATTTCTGTCATTGTCATCTTGTTTACACCTCCATTCTATATACAGCCTGATTCAGCAGGAGACTCAGATCATTCACTCTGTTACAGCGGTCTCGTTCTTCTACCGCTATCTCCAATATACGCTGATAATCACGCCTGATATGCTTTTTTACAGCATTATGATACCATGAAGGACCGTCATGCGCATCTTTCAGGATATCCTCACAGTAACCGATCACCATTCCGAAAAACATCTCCAGAAGATCCAGATTACTGTCTTTTACATTTTCGTCTGAACGCAGATCTTTCGGTTTGATCCGGTATCTTACGTCATAATCCACCAGGAACAGGTCCCGGTTGCCTTCAATGCCTGCCCACTGTTTAAACATGAGCTTGGCACGCTGATAAGAAACGGATGCGGCACGCCGGGTATATCCGGAAGTCTGCGCCAGGATCCGTGAGAGGAAGAATGCGTCTTCGGCATCGGTTCCTTCCTGCAGGGCGAGTTCCCGGTATACCTCTTCCGGTATCGGATAAAAACGGATGGGAATACAGCGGGAAATGATCGTCGGCAGTAATCTCTCCGGATTATCCGCAATCAGGATCGCATAAACATTCTCTGCCGGTTCTTCCAGGAACTTCAGCAGGCTGTTCATGGCGCCGATCGTCATGTTTTCACAACGGTCAATGATATAGACCTTGCGGTTATGTTTCTCCATGGATGTCTTCGCAAACACCGACTGGATCATATCCACGTCTTTCTTGTCAATCGATTGTTTCTGGTATCCGTCAAAGATCAACAGATCTCCGTACGTTCCTTCCGCAATCCTCCGGCAGTCTGCCTGATCTTCTTCACTGCGTTCTTCTTCTCTGATCAGGCCGTCTTCTGACCCGAGGATCACACTCTGTGCCAGAAGTATTGCCATCTCCCGTTTCAGACTTCCCCTCTTCCCGGTAAAGAGATACGCATGGGAGACATCTTGTGTACGTATCGTCTGATCAAGCAGACGAAAAACAACCGGCTGGTTTACTTCCAGCAGAGTACGGGCAGTCTTTCTCTCTTCACGGAGACTGCGGTCCTCTTCTTCCTGGTGTCTTGCGGCCTGGATCAGCGCTGATTCTTTTTTGGTCAGTCCGGCATCAGCCATCAATGATCCCCTTGACTAAGAGATATGCGTCATGAATGACTTCTTCCAGGGGACGATTCGCGTTCACAACGATGATCCTGTTCCGGAAGGTTCCGGTTATCTGCCGGTATCCCTGGTATACCGCCTGATGAAATTCCAGACTTTCCTGATCCAGACGGTCCAGATATGCCCGGTCGGAGATCCGTTTCAGTCCTTCTTCCGGTGTTACATCCAGATAGATCGTTTTATCCGGCATATATCCTTCAATCGCAAACTTGTTGATGCTCATCACATCCTCAGCACCGATGTGTCTTGCGTATCCCTGGTAAGCCAGAGAACTGTCCACAAACCGGTCACTGATCACACTGATGCCTTCTTCCAGGCAGGGAATCACCTTATCCACAAGATGTTGACGACGTGCTGCCGCATACAGTAAAGCTTCTGTACGCGCATCCATATCCGTATTCTTCGGATCCAGAATAATCCCACGTATTTCTTCTGCGATTTCACTTCCTCCCGGTTCACGTGTATATCGGACCGTATATCCTTCATTCTGCAGTTTTTCGGTTACAGCTGTACTGACTGTTGTCTTTCCCGAACCGTCGGGACCTTCAAACGTTATAAATTTTCCTTTTTTCATAGTTAAAATTATAACACCACAAATACTAATTTTTCGGGTTTTCTTATCTGTCGTATAATATCAGTACAGGAGAATTCTTATGATTCAAAAGATAAAAACCGGGTGTATTGCGGATGATTTCACCGGTGCCGGAGACGCTGCGTCTTTTCTGGCGGAAGGCGGTCTGCGGACGATTCTTGTCAACGGAATACCGGGAGAAGACTTCCTTCTTCCCGGAGATTGCGAAGCCGTAGTCATTGCGCTGAAATCGCGTACGCAGAAGAAGGAAGATGCCGTACGTGATTCTCTTGCGGGGATACGGTGGCTGAACGTACATGGCGCAGAGAAGTTCTATTTCAAGTACTGTTCAACATTTGATTCCACTCCTGAAGGGAATATCGGACCGGTTACTGACGCGATCCTGGAAGAACTCGGAGAGAAGATGACGGTCCTGTGCCCCGCTCTTCCGGCCAACGGCAGAACTGTACAGAACGGTATCCTCTACGTCAACGGCGTACGTCTTGAAGACAGCAGTATGCGCAATCATCCGCTGACACCGATGCGTGAAAGCAGGATATCACTGTTGATGAAACCCCAGGGGAAATATGAATCTCTGGAATTATCCCGGGATCTTCTTGGTCAGTCTGAGGAGAAAGTCCGGGAGCTTGTAGAGGAGTTTGCCCATACACATACACACGGATATCTGATTCCGGATCATACCGATGATGAAGATGCCCGGCGGATCGTAAGGCTGTTCGGGAATCTGCGTTTTCTTACCGGAGGTTCCGGTATCCTGAAAACTCTGGCAGAGTCACTGAAGACTGCGGAACAGGACGAGAAGTTCTTCCCCGGTGTACACGGGAAGGCATTGATCGTGGCAGGAAGCTGTTCGGTGGCGACACGCGCGCAGGAATTACACTATGAACATCACGGCGGAAACGTGATCCGCCTGCGTGATGATGGAGTATTATCCGGAGAAGAGAGTCCCGAAGTTCTATGGAAAAAGATCTGTGATTTCAGTGGATCAGTCCTGGTTTATGCCTACGATACCCCGGAAGGACTTGCGGAGAAACGGAACGAGGAAGGACGCAGGCTGGCTGCCAAAATCGAGGAGACGCTTGCGGGTACAACGCTGCTGGCGGTGAAGAACGGATACCGGAGGATCATTGCGGCAGGTGGTGAAACATCCGGCGCGGTGATCCTGGCCCTGGGCTATCACGCATTCTGGATCGGCGACAGTATTGCGCCGGGTGTTCCTGTACCGGTTCCCCTGGAAGATCCGGAGATACGCATCGTTCTCAAATCCGGGAATTTCGGGCAGGAGGATTTCTTTCTGCGGGCACTCAGAATCACCGGAGAAGTAAACGAATGAACCTTTATCAAGAACTTGGACAACTGACAAAGGATAAGACCAGGTGGAAGGAAAGCATTCCGTATCTATCCTCTCTGCTTACCCACGAATCTGTAAAAATACAGGCCAAGGCATTGTGGTTGCTGGGAGAGATTGGACTTATTTACCCACAGGATGTAAAGGACATCGTCCCGGTCATCGCTTCTTTCCTGGATCATCCGGAAGCACGGTTAAGGGAACGTGCATTGAACGCACTAGGCAGGATCGGCCGTGGTGATGTTTCTGTGATTGAACCGTATTGGGCAGATATGTTCCGATTTTCTTCCGATGAGGAGCCGAAGGTCAGACTCAGCTTTATCTGGGCTTCGGAGAATATTGCGGTAAACAGTCCTGATCGTTATGAGAATTCCATGCCTGTCTATGCGAAACTGCTGTACGATGAAGACGACAAGGTACGGATGGAGGCGCCGGAGATCTTCCGTGTACTTGGCAGGCGCAGACCTGAGTTTGTCATACCCTATATCGAACAGTTAAAGGAGATTGCGGAGACCGACAGTAACCGGGTCGTAAGAATTCATTGTCTGGGCGCAGTCAAAGCTGTGCTAAAGTAGACGTGATATATATCCACCAGAAATCGAGGTATTTATGATTATTAAGAGAAACAGCTGGTATTGGCCGGCAGAGCGGGAACGCATGTTACATATCTATCTTCCGGATGATTATGATCAGAGTGATGAACACTATCCGGTAATGTATTTCTTTGACGGTCATAACTTGTTTTACAACGAGGATGCGACTTACGGGAAGTCCTGGGGATTAAAGGAGTTTCTGGATTCCTGGCCGAAAAAGATGATTATTGTGGGTATGGAGTGCAGTCATGAAGGTTATGCCAGACTGAGTGAATATAACCCGTATGACAGACGCTGGGGTAAGACTTACGTGAAAGGGATCGGGGATCAGACATTCCAGTGGATCCTGCAGGATATCAAGCCGGTGATCGATCAGGAGTATCGTACCTATCCTTTCCGTGAAGCGACCGGGATTGCCGGTTCCAGTATGGGCGGGGTCATGGCTGTATACGGTGTCTTGAAGTACAACGAGTATTTTTCCAAGTCTGCGGTTGTCTCCGGAGGTTTCTTCTACAATCTCTCCCATTACCGCAAGACCCTGAGTGAATCTTCCCTGTCCCCGGATACCCGTCTGTATATGAGCTGGGGTGAGCAGGAGGCCGGAAATGCGGCGAGAAACGGCAATAACGAGTATGATACCAGGGAAGCACGGGCAGCCCGGAAATTCTCCGAGGAATTAAAAACAGCCGGAATTGACACACAGATCTATTTCCAGCCGCAGGGCAGACATTGTGAGGAAGACTGGGAGAAACAGGTTCCTCTGTTTATGAATTATCTCTGGTGTGACCAGCGTCTGTAAACCAGTGATCGGTAGCCTGAAACAGGGTTTGTCTGGCTTGTTTACTTTCTTTTGACCATGGTGTAACCATATCAAACGCATGGACATTCCCGTGGTATACATCCATGGAGGCAGGAATCCCTGCGTCCTGTAAATGACGGATATAGGTGACGGTTTCCTCGTAGAAGGGCTCTCCGTCTGCCACAAAGGTATAGGCTTCGGGAAGATCGTGATAATCGGTTTCCCGGGCAGGTGACGCATACTTCGGTACGTGCTTCATTCCGTACAATGATCCAAGATAATGAGACCACCCATAGTGGTTTCTTTTTGTGTCCCAGATCTTACCGTGGTTATCTCTGGAGGTAGAGGTATCTTCACAATCCAGCATCGGATATAACGGTAACTGGTAAGCGATTGGTATTCCTCCCCGGTCTCTTTCATACAGGCATAACGCGGCCGTAAGACCTCCCCCTGCGCTTTCTCCGCCGACAATGATCTTCTTCCTGTCGATGCCAAGTTCTTCCGCATGTTCATACATATATGCCAGCGTGGTATGACAATCTTCCAGGGCTGCGGGATACTGCGCCTTGCCGGCCAGACGATACTCCGGGGAAACGACCACCAGACCGTGACGTTCACCCAGCAATCTTCCGACACTGAAATGAACCATGGATGCCATCCCTGTCACATATCCCCCGCCGTGGATCCACAATACCGCCGGTACCGGTTCTCTGCGTTTCTCAGGGAATAAGAAAATGACCTTCATCTTTCCGTAAGATGCCGGTATTGTACGTACTTCGGATTTCAACGTATAACTCATTTCAGAAGATCCTGTTCTTTGGAGTAGTAACGTACGTTCTTGCCTGTATTCTGCGCGTATTCGATCTCTGACCGCGTACTGTCGCCGATATAGCCGTTTATGTCGATCACAAAGATCTCATCAGCCATGTCGATCTTCCGCTTATGCATGTCATCCAGCATCTCTTTTGTGCGTGTCAAAGTTCCTTCGTCCATGTTTTCCCAGACTTCGTTATCTCCGGAATGTCCGAACAATCCCACACTGATCACGATATTTCCCTGCAGTGTCAGGATCTTCTGTACTTCCAGGAATTCTTTCTTAAACCGTGTACTTCCGCACAGGGTGATGACTTTATATCTTCCAATCATTATCCTTAAGACTTGTTACTCTTATTGTATCCTCAATATCCTTGGATGGCTTCTCTTTTTCTGTGTTCATCAGCGGTTCAAGTTTATCAAAAAACTCCTTGTGTGCCTGATCGTACTCATTATTAAACTTCTCATTCTTACCGGAATGGAGGTAGGTTGTGTAATCGTGGGTATGATCCGCCAGGTCAGGATTGACACGGATCAGTGTCGCAAGCGCAACGTTTGAACAAAGATCGGAGATTCTCTCCACATCCCCAAGGATCTCAATGAAGTCTTTTCCGGCATAGATGGAACACTCACCGCGGAATAATCTGTCCATGTGATGTTCACGCAGGGTCATGACCATATCATCTACGACCTCTTCCAGAGGTTCTACGGTCTCTGCCGCGTATATGTCACGATAACGGAAAGATTGTTCAGCGCGGTCCAAGACTTTCTCCATCAGTTCCTGCAGGACTTTCAGTTCGGATAACGCGGATTCCGAGAAACGGATATTCTTCTCATGCATTTCCTGTCCGGTTTCCGCAATGTTCATCGCATAGTCTCCCAGACGCTCAAATTCATTGACGATCTTATAATAGTTATTCAGGATATCCACATGATTGGGATTGGTCAGGTGCGCGGATAACAGCGCCAGGTAGTTGGCCAGACGATCTGCCATGAGATCGATATTGTCTTCCTGTTCCGTGATTTCAGCAAATACATTGGAATCATAGGTGACAGAAAGAGATAAAGCAGCGTCGATATTCTTCCGGGCTGCCTGGAACATACTGAGCAGTAATACATAACAGCTTCGTAATGCCAGTGCCGGTGAATTCACAAATGCCGGGCTGAGCGCATCCAGCTCTTCCTGGTACCTGTTTGGTTTCTCCTTGTCATCCGAAACGATCTTATGACTGAGACGTTCATAGGTATTCAGCAGCGGGAATAACAGGATTGCGCAGGCCAGATTAAAGATCGTATTTGTATTGGCGATACTGCCTGGAGATACCGGACTGAACCAGATACCATCCAGAAGACCCATCTTATGGAAGATAAATACACCGATCAGTACCATCGCGCTCTTACTCAGGTTATACAGAATATTCACGATACCTACACGTTTCGCGTCTGCCTTGGCGCCGATGGAACAGATGATGGCAGTCGTCACACAGTCTCCGAGATACACACCGACGATTACCGCGTAGATCTCATTAAATGATAATAAACCGGATAAGGAAATCGCCTGCAGGATACCGATCGTTGCGGAAGAACTCTGCAGGATAAACGCTACGGTTAAACCAATCAGATATCCCAGCAGAGGATTCGTACCCATCTGTGTAAACAACGAATCAAATACACCGGTTTCTGACAGGACATTCACTGCCCCGGTCATATTCAGAAGTCCGGAGAACAGGATACCGAAACCGATAGCGATATTACCAATTGCCCGGGAATTCTTGAACTTCATTCCCATGATGATGATAATACCGATAATCAAAGCGACCGGAGCCAGTGTAGACGGCTGAAAGAAACGCAGAAAACCGCTGGCTGAGGAATCCACATCCAGCAGACGGATGATCTGTCCGGTAACGGTTGTACCAACGTTGGAACCAACGATGATACCTAAAGACTGTCTTAACGTTATAATACCGGCTGCTACAAGGCCGGAAGTAATGACGATCGTAGCGGTTGAGGACTGTATCAGTGCTGTCACAAATACACCGAGCAGGAATGCCTTGACCGAGTTGTTGGTCACTTGTTCCATGACCTGTTTCAGAGTTCCGGATGAACTCTCTTTCAGGCCATCTCCCATCAGACGCATTCCGTATAGAAACATTGCCAGTCCCCCGAACAATGTAAGAATGTCAAATATACTCATATTTTCCCCTCGGCATGATTATAGTGATATAAAAAAATATTATGCAAGAGGGAAAAAATCATTAGTGATAACCTAAGCGCTTACAACATAAAATTTTACAAAAAGTTAACAAAAAAGTAACATTGCTGTAAAAAAACAGGATTTCTCCTGTTCTATGCATTGAGTAAGATCTGGTCCAGCACATGTACGCAGGCGTCAGAGGCTTCGTCCAGGGTTTCCCGGAATTCGTCTGCCCCGCCGTGTACACTGTCAGATACCATCTTGATGGACATTACCGGTATATGATTCCTTACACAGGTGAGGATGATACCCGCAGCTTCCATCTCGCAGATATCCGCGCCGAATTCATCATGTAAGTATCTCTTGTCTTTCTCGTTGCCGACAAAGCGGTCACCAGAGGCGCATCGTACAGCGGTCAGATCCGGATAGACTTCCTGTGCCCTGGCAATCAGTTCCGGAGTTGTCTGTATATATCTGTCCGGGAATTCCGTATATCTGCCCTGTTCCACGTCATCGATTTCTGTTAAGTCAAACGGATAGTGGCAGACTTCCTTAACGATACAGATCTTCTTTTCGGACATCTCTTCGGTCAAGGCACCGACAACACCGAAGTTCAGAATCAGTTCCACGTTGTATTTGGTGATCAGATACTGGGTTCCTGCGGCTGCCGCAATTTCTCCGACTCCGCTGGATAATACATATAATTCATATTCACCGACAGGATATACCATGACGGTATATACCCCGTCCTGTATCGTTTCCCTGGGTTCTCCGTATCTTCTCTGCAGCGCGGCCATTTCCACCGCGACGATCATTCCTGCTCTTTTCATGCTTAACCTCTACTTGTACGTCTGTCCGCCTTCTACGCCGAAGTGTTCTTCCAGTGTCTGGGTATCACCTTCACTGAAGATCGCAGTGGCATTGTCTACACCAACATAGCGGAAATGCCACGGTTCATACGCATATCCTGTTACAGAATCCTTGCCCTTCGGATAACGCATGATGAAGCCATACTTGTACGCATTGTCATGGAGCCACTTACCGGAGGCAGAGTTCTCAAACTCCTGCATGAAGTCCACGCCTTTACCTTCGATAAAGTCCAGCGCCAGTCCTGTTTGATGGTCGGAATAACCCGGTCTGGAACTGATGCGGTCTGCGCGTTCTACGCCGTAACTTGCGACATATCCGTCATATAACTGTTTCTGGTAGGCTTCACTTCTGTAGGCAGAACTGAAAATCAGTGATACACCCTCCAGGTAAGCATCGTTGGTCATCTTCACCAGGGCTTCGGCAGCTTCTCTGCGCAGATACGGGGCAATCGTGCCCTTTGCGCCGAGGTCATTCGCGTTGACCAGGTCTTTCGGTTCATACCCTGAAGGTAATTTATGTGTCTTGTTTGCGACGATCAACAGGCTGTTTACATCCGAGAATACAGGGTCTTCATCCGGGTGTAAGTGCGCTGTCTCAGAAGCGCCTTTGACGACGACAGTAACGTTCTCCGAAGATTCATTTCCGGATTTATCCCTGGCCTTGATCCAG
>JAFWFE010000096.1 GCA_017512555.1 Solobacterium sp.
CAGATTTCTTTCTTTTCCAATTCGCTCCGGTGATTTATGCCTCAGTTTCCATTCGTTGTATATCTCTACCTTTTCCTCATAACTCAGTTTCATTGAAAAACACCCCTTAAGTTGTTGTTCAACTTTTGGGGTGCAGTTCACATATGCGGGATTTTATTTCTTCAGTTCAGAATAATGACCGTACGGATTATTCATCGTAATTTGAGCAAGCTTTCATATCCTCATAGAACGAGTATGGCACAAAGAGATCTCCCCTTCCGCTGCCCAAGTCTATATCCGGCTTGGCGGTTCCGTGGAAGTCAGAGCCACCGCTTTGTTTCAAAGAAAATTCTTCAGCCAGAGATACTGCTGTCTTCTTCATCTCCGGGGTGAATTCCGTGTATTCCGTTTCGATTGCGTCAAGCCCTGCTTCCTTCATCTCCGGCAGAAATTCTCTCAGTTCTTCAGGAGTCAGGTTGAGGAGCGGGTGAGCAATGATTGCGGTCGCTTCAAAGGTCTTGATGAAACGTACAGCTGCGGCTGACGTAATTCTTCTGGCCGGAATGTAGAAACCATTGCCTTCCTTGAGAAGTGTATCAAAAGCCGCGGAAACCGTCGGAACATAGCCTTTCTGCACCAGGATCCGGGCAACATGGGACCGGTTGAACAAATCACTTTCGGAGATTTCTGCTGCCTCTTCAAAGGTAATCTCATAACCTGCCTTTACGAGGTTATCGATGAGTATCTTGTTCGCATTCGTCTTGGCTATATTGACGAGTTCAAGGAAGTCTGTAATCTCCTGCCAGTACTCTTCCCGGAAAAATAATCCTACGATATGGACCTCTTTCTTGTGCCACTCGGTTGTAAACTCACAGCCGGGTACGGTGATCACCGGACTGTTCTTTCCGGCTTCCATGAATTCCTTCAGACCTTCGGCAGTATTGTGATCGGTTAATGCCAATGCTGAAAGACCCTTCTCTTCTGCCAGAGTAACAAGCTCGGCAGGAGTAAAGGTACCGTCAGAACAGGTTGAATGAGAATGAAGATCACAACGCTTTTTCATATCTTTATTTTACTACTTTCTTACGTTTCCAACGAAAACATGTATTCTTCTGATCAGTTATTGCCTTTTCAGGAAATCAAGTACCTGTTCTCTGTTCTTCAGCCCTGCAGAAGACCCCGCTGCTGTTGTACAAATCGCTCCGCAGGCATTCGCAAAGTGCAGAGCTTCTTCAACCGTACCGCCATGAAGCAGTTCACTGACAAATCCCGCAAGGAAGTTATCGCCTGCTCCGGTCGCATCCACTGCCTTGATTGGATACGCCGGTAATGTATAACAAGTTTCTGAGTTACAGAAGTAACATCCCTTGCTTCCAAGTTTGATGATTACATTTTTGACACCGTACTGCAGGAAAACTTCTGCCATTTCTTCCGGATTTTCTTTCCCGGTGTAGTATCTGGCTTCATCTTCATTTGGTGTAATATACGTAATCATGGGCAAAGAAGTACGGATCTCTTCCAGAGTACACGGACGTGAGTTTGGAAGTTTGGTATCCGCAAATACAGGAATTCCCTGGTCATACGCGAAGCGCAGGACTGCTTCTGTCACCGCAGGATCGTCAAAAGGTGCCCGGAATAAAGACCCCAGAATCAGCACTTTGGGACGCAGCGATTCATTCAGATACTGTTCAGGATGGAAGTTATAGAAATGCGCCTGATTGGTGATGGACTGCCTGGTACCATCATCCCTGACAAACATGGTTGTCACCGGTGTAGGATGTTCAGAACGCCGGATCAGGGAGGTATCTGCCCCTGCTTCAGACAACCGGTGAAGCACTAGTTCTCCGGCTTCATCCTGCCCGAGATTACAGAGGACGGAAGGCCTGTGTCCCAATTTGGCCAAAGCTAACGCTTCATTGGCAGCTTCACCACCAACGTGCAAAGACCCGGAAACAGCCCTGTATCCGGAAGCCGAAACAGGAGTTGGATCAAGGTTCTTGACAATGGAATCAATTAACGCAACACCAATACAAAGTATTTCACATTCATTTGTTTTCATCATTTACAAGTATACAGGACAGTTTGTCTATAAGAAAGACCTTGCATGTATAAGCAAGGTCTGTATTTATAATCAAGGTATCCTTAACCACTCACAACATAGCACAATTAACTGCGCTCAGAATTATTTTTCAATGAATTCAAAACCGTTAAATGGAGGAATCCCGTCATAGGAATGGATCGTACGCTGCCCTCTCAATGCTTTTATCGTTTCTTTCGCAAGCGCCTCCTGTTCCAGTTCTCCGGGATAAACATAGATATCGGCAATCCATCCGCAGCGTTCTCTGATTTGTTCACACAGATCATCATAGATGACCAGTCCTCCTGTCAGCAGGATCCCATCAACATTCCCTTTCAGTACTGCAGCCATAGCACCGATTTCCTTACAAATCTGATAGACCATGGACCTGTATACAAGCTCTGCTTTTTTATCACCATTTTGTACCATCTCGTAAATTGTCTTAAAGTTACTTGTCCCGAAGAATGATACAAAACCTCCGGATCTTGAGCACATTGTCCTTACTTCCTGTGTGCCGTGTTCATCGATATAATCCAGGAGTTTCAATACCGGTACAGATCCGATTCTTGTCGGTGTAAACGCTCCGTCTCCGCCGCTGCCGACATTACCGTCGATCATCCGTCCGTTCTGATGCGCATGTACGGTAATACCGCCGTCAATATGGCACACGATAAGATTACAAGCTTCATAATTCAGATCATGCAGTTCACAGTGCCTTCGTGCAACCGCCTTCTGATTCAGAACATGCGCCTGCGCATTCCGGTATAGTCCCTTAATTCCGGTCAGCCTGGCTTCATCACAAAGCTCATCCACATTGGTCGGATCCATTGTAAATGCTCTCTTGTTTCCTTCCCTGCTCAACTCATAGGCCAGCATGACTCCCAGTTTTGCCGGATGTTCACTGCCGCCTTTCGCTTCCTTGGTGTCATTGTAAAGCAGGTCATTGATTTCAATAACGCCTGATCTCACCGGTACGGCACTTCCGCCTCTGCCTACAAATACATCAATATCATCCAGGGATAGTCCGTTCTTTTCAAGAAAACTGAGGATGACCTGTTTCCGGAAAGGAACCTGATCATTAACGTGCGGATATCTGAGAAGTTCCGGTGTGTCATGAAATACACTCTCTTCAAACAGCACTTTTTCATCTTCATAAATACTTATCTTCGTTGATGTAGATCCTGGATTGATAATCAGTAACTTCATAATTGCCTACCTCTGCCGGTTTGATTCATATCATTATAAACATAAATCATACCAACGTTGAAGAAATACATCTTCTGAAGTGATCAATATATGAATTTCCGTTTTGGTCATGATAAAACCGTCCGGCTATATCGGACGGTTTCCTGAACTTACGAATATGATGTTCGTTTAGATAGCAAGCAGGTCACTGTATACAGCCAGGGCGCCGTCTGTATCGTGAGCGAGTACTTTCTTTGCGAGTACCTTGCCAAGCTGTACGCCTTCCTGGTCAAAGCTGTTTACATTCCATACAAAGCCTTGGAACATGACCTTGTTTTCGAAGTGGGCGAGTAATGCGCCAAGGGAACGCGGTGTCAACTGTTCACCGATAATAATGCTGGAAGGACGTCCGCCTTCAAACTTCTTGTTCAGATCTGTATCATCCTTGCCGCAGGCAAACGCGATGATTTGTGCCGCAACATTTGCGCAGAGTTTCTGCTGGCTTGTACTGCCCTGGATATCCACATCACTGCCGATCTGAGACTGTCTGAATCCAACGAACTGCATCGGGACAATATTTTTGCCCTGGTGGAGCAACTGATAGAAGGAATGCTGTCCATTGGTGCCAGGTTCACCGAAGATGACCGGTCCTGTAGGATAAGATACCGGTTCACCGAAGCGGTTGACAGACTTACCATTGGATTCCATATCCAGTTGCTGCAGATGTGCCGGGAAGCGGCTCAGAGCTTGTGAATAAGGCAGAACAGCAGTAGTTTCATATCCGAGTACATTTCTCTCATAGACACCAATCAGCGCGTCCAGCATTGCTGCGTTCTTTAACAGATCCGGTTCTTTGGCAAGCTCGTCTGCTTCGGCTGCACCATTCAGGAATTCAGCAAACACATCCGGTCCGAAGGCCAGAGAGAGTACTGCGCCGCCGACAGCAGATGAAGAAGAATAACGACCGCCGATATAGTCATCCATGAAGAATGCATCCAGATAACCTTCATTGCCTGCCAGCGGAGATGTCTCACTGGTAACCGCAATCATATGCTTTGCCGGATCCAGGCCTGCCTGAATTAGTGCATTCTTGACGAAGGATTCATTTGTCAGTGTTTCCAGAGTTGTGCCGGATTTGGATACCAGAACAAACAGGGAGTGCGCAACATCGATATTGCCGAGTACACCTGCCGCATCATCCGGGTCAACGTTGGAAATGAACGCAGCTTTCATCTTCAGTGTGTTATTTCTCTTTGCCCAGTTTTCCAGAGCAATGTACATCGCACGGGGACCGAGGTCACTTCCGCCGATACCAATCTGAACAACTGTTGTGAACTTTTCACCGGCAGCGTTTGTGATTTCGCCGGTATGAACCTTCTTTGCGAATTCAGCGATTCTTTCCTGCTGTTTTACATAGAATTCACGCTTGTTGACACCGTCCGCAATAACATCCTCTCCGAGCTGTCCTCTGCACAACTGATGCAGAACCAGACGCTTTTCACCGGTGTTGATTACTTCACCGTTATACAGTGCCGCATACTTTTCCTGTAACTGTGCTTCTTCCGCGAGTTTCTTCAAACATTCGAGAACTGTTTCATCAACAGCCTTTGCTGCATAATTATAAACCATACCCTCTGCCATAGGAACGCAGTATGTCTTTGCGCGCTGTGCACCGTTTTCTCCGCTCATTACTTCGGGAAGGCATACACGTCCGGCAGCTTCGAGCTCATTAAAAGCAGAAAGCTCATTCAGATTTTTCCATTCAACCATTCTATTCCTCCTGTATCTGACATAATAGTGTTCTGAATCATCAGATTCTTTCTTGTATTATTATACCGTAATCTGCCGGAAAAACGGACAGTACAGAAAGAAAACCTGTGTATTTTCACACAGGTTTCAAGTCATACTGATCACGCAATAATACAACGTTCTCCAAAGAAGGATTCTTTCAGAGGTTTGATTATTACTTTGACATTGCCTCCTGGACAGCAACCGCAACCGCAACAGTCATACCGACCATCGGGTTGTTTCCTGCGCCAAGGAAGCCCATCATCTCAACGTGTGCCGGAACTGAGGAAGAACCAGCGAACTGCGCATCCGAATGCATACGTCCCAGAGTATCTGTCATACCGTAGGAAGCAGGACCTGCCGCCATGTTATCAGGATGCAGAGTACGTCCTGTACCGCCACCGGAAGCAACCGAGAAATACTTCTTGCCGGCTTCCCAGCGTTCTTTCTTGTAAGTACCTGCAACCGGGTGCTGGAAACGTGTCGGATTGGTGGAGTTTCCTGTAATGGAAACATCCGCACCTTCATGCCACATGATTGCGACACCTTCGCGGACATCGTCCGCGCCATAGCAGTTTACTTTTGCACGGTCACCGTTGGAATAAGCAGTCTTACTTACGATCGTCAGCGCGTGATCTTCCCTGACGTCAGCAGAAAGATAATCGTACTTGGTCTGGACATAGGTGAAACCGTTAATGCGGCTGATGATCATCGCTGCATCTTTGCCAAGACCGTTCAAGATGACACGGAGAGGTTTCTGACGAACCTTGTTCGCGTTCAAAGCGATCTTGATTGCGCCTTCGGCAGCCGCAAATGACTCATGTCCCGCAAGGAACGCGAAGCATTCGGTCTCTTCATCAAGTAACATCGCGCCGAGGTTGCCATGACCGATACCAACCTGTCTCTGGTCTGCGACAGAACCGGGAATACAGAACGCCTGCAGTCCTACACCAATCCATCTGGCAGCATCCGCGGCTTTTACAGCGCCTTCCTTCATGGCAATCGCTGCTCCAAGTTCATATGCCCATTTGACATTTTCAAAACAAATCGGCTGTGTACTCTCAACGATACTGTAAGCATCAACACCTTTACTGTTGGTAAAAGCCTTCACATCTTCAAAACTTTTGAAACCGTACTTCTCAAGAACGGGCTGCAGCTGGGGCATACGTCCTTCATAGTTTTCAAACAACGCCATAACTGCACCTCCTTATTCTTTCCGCGGATCGATCCACTTGACCGCTCCGTCTTCGGCTGTAAAGCGACCGTACGTACCCAGATTCTTCTCATAAGCCTCATTCGGAGACATACCGTTCTTGATCGCATCCATCATCTTACCGAGACTGAGGAACTGATAACCGCAGACCTGATCGTCCTTATCAAGCGCCATCTTAACAACATAGCCTTCCGTCATTTCCAGGTAACGAGTTCCCTTTGCGGCAGTACCATACATGGTTCCAACCATGGATCTGAGGCCTTTGCCCAAATCTTCCAGACCGGCACCGACACGAAGTCCGTCCTCAGAGAAAGCAGACTGTGTACGGCCGTATACGATCTGCAGGAACAGTTCACGCATAGCGGTATTGATTGCATCACATACCAGGTCCGTGTTCAGTGCTTCCAGAATGGTCTTGCCGGGCAGGATCTCACTCGCCATTGCTGCAGAATGCGTCATACCGGAGCAGCCAATCGTCTCAACCAGTGCTTCCTGGATCACACCATCCTTAACGTTCAGACTCAGCTTGCAGGCTCCCTGCTGCGGAGCACACCAGCCGATTCCGTGTGTGTAGCCGGAAATGTCCTTGATTTCCTTTGCCTGGACCCATTTCCCCTCTTCGGGAATCGGAGCAGGACCATGGTCCGGACCTTTTGCGACACACGTCATCTCTTCCACTTCTTTTGTGTATTGCATATAGCATTATCCTCCTTTAATTCAATATGGAATTCAGTAGTTTAAAGTAACTCTATCATAACTCCCTCCGGTTTCCTACATTTACATCACAACCGGGGGAGAAATCCTGCAGGAATCAGTTCAGATATCACAGTCAAAGATTGCTTTCTTCGAGATCCTGTCCCCGTATTCTTTTTTCCACCGGATATGCGGTTCAGATTCAGCATATGCAGGTAACGCTTCCTTTTCCATCGTAATAATGATCATCAGATCAAAACGATTGGTAATGTCAGAATTAGAAACCCGGATGTCCAGAGAATGGATCCCGGGAATTGTCAGTGTCTCCTTAAAGATCTCACGCACAGGTTCCACCAGTGCCTTTACATCTGTTCCCTCCGTGAATTTCACAATAATATAATGTTCCATCATATGTGTTCTCTCCTTCCCCTATTCCAATGATAAGTTTGTTTATTATCATTCAAAAACAGGACCTGCGGACAGGTATACCCGGCTGTCTTGTCAGGAACCTTTCTTGTCTGCCCGCTGGTTTTTTCTTCACGAATTAAATATATCATACATAAGTGCGAATAAAGACAGACTGAAACGGCCAGTTTACGCAGGTTTGCGTAATTTTGATTTCTACTCAGCAGGAACGGCAAAATAGAAAACCTCAAAACACCACATCCTGACCACAAAAAAATAGGCCAAAACGGCCTATTTATGCGGGTTTTTTTACGTTTTTTGTTATTCCCATTCGATCGTACCGCTGGGTTTCGGTGTCAGATCATACAGAACACGGTTAACACCAGGAACTTCAGTAGTAATACGCTTGGTAATATGCTTTAAGAGTTCGTACGGAATCTCTTCAATCGTAGCTTCAATCGCGTCTGTCGTATTTACTGCGCGGATGACAACAAACCAGTCAAATGTACGCTTGCCGTCACGGATACCTGTGCTCTTGAAGTCAGGTACGATGGTAAAGTACTGCCAAACCTTACCCTGTAAACCATTCTTCTCAAATTCTTCACGAAGGATCGCATCACTTTCACGTACAGCTTCCAGACGATCTCTGGTGATTGCGCCTGGTGTACGTACCGCAAGTCCCGGACCCGGGAACGGCTGACGATAAACCATGTTATCCGGAAGACCTAAAGCTTTACCGACAACTCTGACTTCATCTTTATACAGAAGTTTTACCGGTTCTACCAGTTCCATTTCCATTTCTTCTGGAAGACCGCCGACATTGTGGTGAGCCTTGATACCCTTCTCGCTCTCCAGAATATCCGGATAGATCGTACCCTGACCAAGGAAATGAATTCCTGTCAGTTTCGCTGCTTCTTCATCAAATACCTTGATGAATTCTTCACCGATGATATGTCTCTTCTGTTCCGGATCGGTTACTCCTGCAACCTTGTCAATAAACCGGTCAACCGCATCCACATAAATCAGGTTTGCGTTCATCTGGTTACGGAATACTTCAATTACCTGTTCTGGTTCACCTTTTCTCAAGAAACCGTGATTTACATGTACACAGACAAGATTCTGTCCGATTGCTTTAATTAACAATGCTGCACAGACTGAGGAATCTACTCCGCCTGACAATGCCAGAAGAACCTTTCCGTCTCCAACCTGTTCTCTGATTTCCTTAACCTGCTCATCAATGAACTTCTGCGCAAGTTCTTCCGTAGTGATCCTTTCCATTGTCTCGGGACGTACATTACTACTCATGTCCTGATCCTCCTTTTATACCTGAATAATAATACCAAACACCTTCTGATTATGCCAATATTTTATGCGTTCTTTTCCAGCCAGTGCATGGCAACTTTTGTATAGATTGCCGCGCCGATCGGGAGAGCCTTATCATTGAATACTACTTTGGGATTATGATGAGGTCTGCGTCTTGAGACATCTTCCACCCCGGCGCCGAACGCGAAGTATGTCGTAGGAAGCTTCTGGGAGATAAACGCGAAGTCTTCCGAACCCATGGTATGAACCATATCCCTGGTAACCAATCCTGCGTCAAGAGCGTTGATGGCTTCCAGTACACAGTCCGTCATTTCCGGATTATTGATGACTACCGGTACATCATAGAGTGTGTCAAACTGGCATTTGCAGCGATACGCCTTACAGACATATTCCGCAGCTTCTTTCATCCTGTTGATGAGATTGATCCGTACTTCATCGTTAAATGTACGCAGTGTTCCCTGCATCTCCACTGTCTCCGGAATGATATTCGGAGCCGAACCGCCGTTGAATTGTCCTATGGTAAGGGCTGCTTCATCTTTCGCAGGTACTTCTCTGGCAAGCAGTTCCTGATATGCGAGATAGATATGTACAGCTGCCGCAATCGGGTCGATACCGTCTTCCGGACTGGACCCATGCGCGGACTTGCCAATCACCGTAATCTTAAAGCCAAAGCAGGAAGACATCGGCTGTTTTCCATACGCAATCAGGCCAATCGGACCAACGGCTGTGGAATGCATCGCAAAGCCGACATCCACATGCGGATTCTCCAGAACACCATCTTTCAATGCCGCATCCGCGCCGGTAAAGGTTTCCTCACCTGCCTGGAATAACAGTTTTACCTTACCCTTCAGTTCTGATTCATGTGCTTTCAATAACCTTGCGGCACCCAGCAAAGCAGCCGCATGCAGATCATGTCCGCAGGCATGCATATACTCATTATTGGAAGAGAACGGTTCACCGGTATCTTCCTTGATCGGCAGAGCGTCCATGTCAGCTCTTAACATGATACATTTCTCTCCCTGTCCGAGAACTGCTGTTACACAGTTTGACGCCTCGCTGAACGTATTCGGAATACCGAATTCATCTAATTTACTGCGGATAAAACTTGACGTAACAGGCAGGTTTAATCCTAATTCAGGATTCTGATGCAGATAGTGACGATATGCAGTTAAATCTTCTTGTAACGCAAATGCTTCTTGAATAATCTGATCCATACTCTTTTCCTTTCTGTCAATTATGATTGTGATGCTTTATCGACATGTTCCATAAACACATCTTCCGGAACATATCCGGGGATATAGTATTGATAGAACATTCCGTCCGGTTGAATAATGAAGGTTGTCGGATAACCGCTGATGCCAAACTTACGTGTTACCGCATAATCCATATCATAAAGAATATCCATGGAATATCCGCGTTCTTCCATATAGTTCTCAACATATTCCACATCACCCTCTCCGTTTAATCCCGGAGCCGCGATCAGGAATACCTTTACATTTTCTCTCGTGTCATTCATTTTCTGCAGCGCAGGTAATTCCTGATTACAGTAGGAACACCATGTACCGAAGAAATTCACCACGATCGTCTTTCCCTTATAATCCTTGATGTTGACGTCCTTTTCCCCGTCACTGAGCGTAAAACCGTATCGTGTCAGATCATCCTGGGATTCATCGATATCCGTCTGAGGATCTGCGGTTTCACTTTCCGCATCTGCGACCGGCATACTCTGCTGGGAAGGATTCTGGAGCTTGTTGATCATATCCGCAGACTGGTACAGCATATAACATCCCATCCCTACGATCACCAGGCCGCCTAGGATCTTTGTGTACTTCACGATCGATCTACGCTTATTGATCAGTGCCAGTACTTCTTCCGTGAATAATCCGATCAGGATAAACATGAAAATGAAACCCAGAGAGTAAGCACCTAAGTATAACCATCCGGTTGCCCTGGTTGCTGCGCCTGCTGCCGCAATGATCGCTGTTGTCAGGAGAGGACCGATACAGGGACTCCAGGCAAAACTGAAGAAGAACCCCAGCAGCCACGCATTCAGGTATCCCCCTTTTCCGGGCTTTGCAAGCGATATCCTGCGTTCTTTTTCCAGGAACGGAATCTGTATCATCCCTAGGTAATATGCGCCTAAAACAAGCAAAAGAAAGCCTCCTGCAAGCAGGAACAACAACCGGTGTTCCGAGAAGAACTCATGCAGGACACTCGTCCCGAGACCGGCAATAAAGAATACCGTACAGATTCCCAGGACAAAGAAGAATGTCACTGCTGCTGTATGAATTCTCTTTGCTGCAGGAGAATCATATTCTTTCTGGTCAGAAGTCAGATAACCAATATAAAGAGGCACCAAAGGCAATACACAAGGTGTAAAGAATGATAACAATCCCTCCAGGAACAAACTCCAGACCATACTCACTTATCCCAGTAAAACTTCAGGCATGACCTTCATCAACGCCAATATAAGCATTAATAAACCAAGAACGATCCTGTAATACCCGAACGATTTATAACTATTCCTGCGCACAAATGTCCGCAGACTTGAAATCACCATGGATGAAACCACAAAAGACGCAATCATTCCGACAATGAATACCGGAATTGCCGAAGCATAAAACGGCGCATGTGCAGTAAAGATCCGATAGATCCCGCCGATGATGATCCAGGGAACAGCACTGACCACAGAAAACTCTACAGCCGTCCTTCTGCTCATTCCCGAAAGAGATCCTCCGATCAACATACCGGCAGCGCGGGAAACTCCGGGCAGTAAAGAAAGAATACCAATCAGCCCGGTCTTCAATGCCACCGGGAGAGTAATCCGGTTCAGACTATCCTGTTTCGTGTTGGACGTCGGCAGGAAGATCAGTACCGCCCCGATAATCATGATCGTTACCGCAGTAATTACTGCCGTATATAACGTTGTATGTAACACTTTATAAAGCAACAGACCAAGGATTCCGGAAGGAAGATCCGCAATCAGGATCATCAGCCATAAACGTGTGATCCTGTCTTTTTCTTTCTCATCCTCCGCAGCCATGGGATTCAGTTTATTACCGAACTGTACAAATACGGCAGCAGCACATCCAAACTGAAGGAATACCTTAAATAACTGCCAGAATGCCGCAAGTTTCTCAGGATCCGTTATGATAAACGGCATCCAGCTGTTGATCATCATCATATGACCGGCATCACTGATTGGCAGCCACTCTGTTATTCCCTGTACTATGCCAAAGACAATACCCTTGATCAAATTCAGTAAAAGTCCCATAAATCCTACTTCCCTACCTGTCTGTTTTGTTGTATATTCTCATAGTATTATACTATGAAATACCCTGAATTTCCGAAAAATAACTGTGTCATCGGGATCTGCGCACCCAGTGCCGGAGTCGGTGATAAGATCGATTCTTTTGAAGAATCTCTGACGGTTCTGCGTAATGAAGGATACCGTATTTTCGAGACGGATCATGTCCGCACGGAGGATATGCGCAGTGCTGACGCAAAGACCCGTGCAGAAGAATTAATGAGCCTGTTCCTGGATCCCGAGATCGATGTGGTCATGTCCGCAGCCGGCGGTGATTTTGCATATGAGATTGCCCCGTACATCCAGTGGGATGTATTGTGTGAACACCCCAAGTGGCTCTCCGGCTATTCCGATCCCACAAGTCTCTTATTCCCCTATACGGTTAAATATGATGTCGCTACGATCTATGGCCGGAATGCGGGAAGTTTTGACTACGGTACATCTCAACGTTTTATCCGGGATGATTTGAAACTGCGCAAGGGAAAAAGGATCCACCTGCATAACTATCCATACCGGGAGAATCCCGAAGAGCCCGGTGTCTTTGATCTTCCCGATCACTGGGAATCTACCGCGGAATCTGTTTATGTCCGGGGACGCTGTATCGGCGGATGTATAGACGTACTGAAAGACCTGATTGGTACACCTCTGGACGCGATGAGCTCCTTCAATGAGAAATACAAGGATGACGGTACGATCTTCTTCTTTGATAACTTTGGACTAAATGCCCAGACCTTTTATAACACCTTACTGCAGATGAAGTATGCCGGCTGGTTTGACTATACCAAAGCAGTAATCGTCGGACGTACGTTATTCCCTTCCGAGTATTCAATTTCTTACGAGGAAGCCATGCGTCTGGCATTGCCGGATATCCCGGTGATCTACAACGCAGATATCGGTCATACAAAGCCTTCCATGACCATGATCATGGGTGCGGTCATGAACCTGAAATATTCCCGCGGAAAAGCAACTATCTCTTTTGATTTCCGATAACTGTGATATAATAATCTCTGTTCCATGGGGTTTTAGCTCAGCTGGGAGAGCATCCGGTTCGCAATCGGAAGGTCGAGGGTTCGAATCCCTTAAGCTCCACCATGAACAACTAACAGGATGAAAACATCCTGTTTTTTGTATAATCATAGTAGATATACATCATAAGTGAGGTGCTGTATGGAAAGACCTATACTGTTTATCAATGCCTGCGTCAGGAAAGAATCCAGAACCATGAGACTGGCAGAAAAATTACTCTCCAGGCTGAACCAGCCATACAAAGAAGTAATCCTTCATGAGTTTCCCTTCCCTGTCACCGATGAAGAATTCCTCAACATCCGCAATCAGCTGATTTCTGACCGTGATTTCAGCAATCCCATGTTTGAACTTGCGAGACAGTTTGCGGAAGCGGAAACCATTGTGATTGCGGCTCCGTATTGGGATCTGTCCTTCCCTGCCACGTTAAAACAATATTTCGAGTATATCAATGTCCTGGGGATTACCTTTGAATATACGGATGACGGTTACCCCATCGGTTTGTGTAAAGCTGACAAGATCTATTATGTCACAACAGCCGGAGGACAGTTTATACCGGAAGAATTTGGTTTCGGATACGTCAAGGCGCTGGCAGAGAATTTCTACGGTATTCCGGATGTCCGGGAAATTGAAGCCACCGGGCTGGATATCGAAGGAGCTGACGCCGACAGTATCATGCGTGCTGCAGAAGCTTCCATCGATGAGATGAACCTGGAATAACCAGGGATGATGAAAAGGTATACGTGTATGGAACTGTCTTTCAGATTTGCAGTATCAGAGGATTGCGGAAAGATTCTGTTCTTTATCCGGGAACTTGCCTCATACGAGAAGATGTCCGATGAAGTCGTCGCTACCGAAGAGTTATTACGGGAATGGCTGTTTGAGAAACAGATCGCGGAAGTCATCTTTGCGTGTGCGGATGGAAAAGAGATCGGATTTGCCTTATTCTTCCATAACTATTCGACATTTCTGGGACGTGCCGGGATCTATCTGGAAGACTTGTATATCCTGCCGGAATACCGCGGAAAAGGCTATGGCAAGGCAATGTTGAAAGAACTCGCAAGGATTGCAGTGGAACGCGGATGCGGAAGACTGGAATGGTGGTGTCTGGACTGGAATCAGCCGAGTATTGATTTTTATCTTTCACTGGGTGCTGTGCCGATGAATGACTGGACCGTATACCGGATCACCGGGGATACATTGAAGAAACTGGCGGAGTAATACTATGGGAAGAAAAGAACTTGAACACTTTTACATCGGAGATTCCTACGGCGGAAATCAGGACTGGTTTCACTCCCTGATGATGCGTAAAGGCGGATGTGCGGCAGAAACTGCCTGTGACAGCAGCCTGTATTTCGCATTACACAAAGGAGTTGAAGGTGTTTACCCTTTTGATCCGCATAACCTGACAAAATCCAAATACGTCGTCTTCGCCCACCGGATGGAAAAATATCTCTGGCCGAGAATGTCCGGTGTAGACAAGCTGGATATCTTCATTGATGGTTACGCGAAGTATCTGAAAGACCGGGGTGTTCACTGTATTGACATGAAGGCGTTTGACGGCAGTGAACCATATGAAAAAGCCGCCGATGTACTTATACAACAAATTGACGCCGGATATCCTGTGCCGGCATTAATTCTCCGGCATAAAGAACCTGCTTTGAAAGATTATGTCTGGCACTGGTTTCTCATCAACGGATATGACCAGGACGATGAAACAGATACGATCCTGGTCAAGGCAGTAACGTACAGCGAATATGAATGGCTGGACCTGAGGATATTGTGGGATACCGGTTACGACAATAAAGGCGGATTGGTATTGTTTGAGATAAAACAGCCAACAGGTGAGGAATAAATATGCGTGAGTTGATCAATGATCCTTTTTATGAACTGATCCGTACATATAAGAACTGTATCATCGACTATTGTCTCATTGAGGATGATACTCCCTATCAGGGATATCGTTCGCATAAGGATGCGGTACTTTTCGCCATGCTTAAAGTGATTGAGCGGTATATTGAAGAGCAGTTAAAATCAGAGGTCCTGTATTCCCGGAAAGTCCAGGATGAACCGTTCCCGTGGAATCTGGATATCGGGAAAGCACAAGCCCATCCGATCGATCCGGAGACACTGTTTCATGTGCCGGTGATCCTGCGTACAGACCGCATCGGCCAGAGATTCTATGACTGCAAATACCCGGACGCTTTACAAGGTGATCAGATCCCATACTGGTACGCATTCTGGGAAACCCCACATACTTCGGGATACGGACCGGATGAATTCCGCAAGGTTAATTCTGTACTGTTTCCAGCAGGAACCGATGAACTGGAAGTGTATGAGTGGACTACAGACTGGTCAAATTATTTTGAGGCCGGCAGAGAATGGTGGGGCACGGCATGCTGGAGTGTGTACGATAAGCGCATGAACAGATATGTCGTAATCATGGCAGAAACAACCGACTGAATTCAGAACGGAGAACAGAAATGATCTATGTGGACGCGCATTGTCATCTGGGTTCAAGACAGTATGACAATGACAGAACAGAAGTAATCCGGAGAATGCTGGAAGCCGGGGTCAGAGATGTGATCATCATCTGCTGCGGCAGACACGATCTTCTTGAAGGCGCTGCTTTACGCGAGAAGTATCCGTCTTTTAAGCTCGCCTGTGGTATCCATCCACAGGATCTTGAGGAGGATTACGGTGATCACCGCCTGGATGAACTGAAAAAAGTGATTGAAGAGTATCACCCGAATATGATCGGAGAAACCGGACTGGATTATTACTCTCACCCACACACAAAGGAACAACAGAAACATTTCTTCGCTTCTCAGCTGGAACTGGCCGCGCATTATCACCTGCCGGTAAATATCCACAGCCGCAGAGCCAGCGCTGATACCCTGGAGATTCTGAGACAACATCCCTGCCGCGGTCTGATCCACAGTTACAGTGGTTCGGTGGAAATGTCCAGGTTGTATATGAAGGAAGGCTACTATATCTCGTTCGGGGCCAGCGTGATGTTCCCAGGTTCGAAAAAACCGAAAGAAGTAATTTCACAGATGCCCCTGGATCATCTGTTGATTGAAACAGATTCCCCCTACCAGAGCCCTGTACTTGGACATCGTCATGAACCGGAGGATGTGATTCACATTTATGAGACAATCTCTGCGGTCATGAATATTCCTGCGGAACAACTGGCAGAAGCTGTGGATGATAACTTTCACCGGTTATTTGAGAAATAAGAAACAGGATCATACGATCCTGTTTCTTTCTGCACAAAAAAGAAGAGATATTATTCTCTTCCTAACCTTATTTCACTGTATCTTTCAGTGTCTTGCTTGCCTTGAACGCAGGTACTTTCGTAGCCTTGATCTTGATCTTTTCCTTGGTCAGAGGGTTGATACCTGTACGTGCTGCTCTTTTCTTGACGGAGAACTTACCAAATCCGTTAATATCTGCGACACCACCCTTTTTCAGGTTCTTTGTGATTTCATCAAAGACGAAATTCACTGCTTCTGTCGCTGCTTTCTTTGTCATTCCCTGCTTTTCCGCAAGTGCTTCGGCAATCGTTTTCTTCGTTACCGGTGTTACTTCTTTTGCCATTTCATGGCCTCCTTCTTGTCATCAGACAATTATAATTTATGCCTTTTCATGTTTATTTTCAATATCCCGGCACTTTAAACCGGGAATGATTCCCTTCATATATCACATATAAACAGCAAAAAAAACGGCTTAATCAAGCCGTTTCTGATTATTCATAGTAAGCTTTGATCCCCTTGGCGATCCACTCTGCGGTACTCTCTCTTCCTTCTTCAGAGAGAAACCATTCTACGGTATCCGGCGCTGATATATTGAACAGTTCGATCTGTACGGCAGGATATCCCAGTTCCAGAAGCTCCTGTGTTTCCGCATCTTCCGGGTATTCTTCATCCAGGGCAGTATATACCTTCTGATAAACTCCGGGCTTGATTTCCTGATAATTCAGATACTGTACTTCGCAATCCCGGTCAGATACCCCGGCTAATGCCTTTCCCAAAGCTACGCTCTTCTTATTGTTCTTGGCTTTCGGCGGTACACACAAAATCCTTGTGCCGGCATAATTACGGTCGATATCCATGGTCAGATGGATACTGACAATCGTATCCGGTGATACTTTTTCAAAATATGGTATACGCTTTGTCAGCGGTGCAGATTCTTCTTCCGGATTATAACTGAGATAGACATCGAACTGCTTGTCTGCTGTCAGTTTTGTCTGTACTCTTTGGGCGATATCCAGACAGTATTCCTGTTCATTGACCAGGTCTGTGACATATCCAGGTTGTGAGAGATCATGTCCGGGATCGATCATGATCTTTGTGCGGGACGGCAAGACTGTGTTTAACAGATAATACCCGGCACCGCCGACAGCCAGTGCCAGCAACAGAACTACCAGCAATAATCTTCCTGTACGTATTCTTCTTCTCTTCATTCTGTCACTCCGTCATATTCTTCCAGTCTGGCATCTGCGCTCATGTGATCCAGCACAAGTTTAATTCTTTGATCGATGGCTTTTCCTTCCCGGTAATCTGCTTCACAGATAAAGTTTACTCTTCCCTCGCGGATCAGTTTTGCGGCTGTCTTATATGCTTTTACCGATATCGGGTTGTATACCGCAAAAGACTTTCCTCCGTATTCCTTGATCAGTCTCATACATGGGACATCGGTCAGTCCGTCTCCGATGTAGATCATTCTGGAGAAAGGAATCGGTCTTACCTTGGGATCTACCCAGGTATTCAGGTCTACATCATTACTGACATCCAGGACCTGTTTATTGATACGGAAGATATACTGGGTCTTTGTCGTGTAATTGACGATCAGGGAAGGCCAGCAGGCTCTTCCGCTCTCATCGTAGTAATATCGGCAGGCATAGATCCTGCGGAATTCATCCGCAATTGGTGAACTCTCAATGATTTCTGACATTCCGCTGGAGATCACATAGTGTTCCAGTTCCAGCCCTCTTTCGGCAGCGTATGCGTTGATCCGGGAGAACCAGGTATCTACACCCTTATACAGTTCAATATTCTGTCCCAGATTCAGGAAGGCTTCTCTGGTCAGCGCATGTCCCTGTTCACGGTATTTCTTCAGTAACTGATACAGATACGCACTGATTCCATCCATTTCGTTCTTTGAAGACAACGCAGAAACCTCCGCCCAGAATTCAGACGCTTCCGCATAGCCTAAAGCAGGAATAAGACTATATTCCTGCATATCCTTCGTACAAAGGGTTTTATCAAAATCGTATAGAATCGCTGCTTTTTTCATCTGTATTACGCATTCAACAAGTTAATAATTGCCTGTGCATAGATTTCTGCCTGAAGCAGAAGTTCATCAATATCCACAAATTCATTGGCGTCATGAATATGATAATCACGGTTCGGGAAAGCACAGCCAAACGCAATTGTATTATGAATACCCTTGGCGTATGTGCCTCCGCCGATCGTCATCGGCTGTGTCTCCATATCTCCGGTTACGGACTGATACGCCGCCAGGAGATTACTGACAAGTACAGAATCCGGAGAATAGAACAACGGTTCACCGCCGAACTTGATATCCACATATCCGCCCTCATCTTCAAGATGATCCTGCATACCACGGATCACCTGCTTGGATGTCATGGTTACCGGGAAACGGATATCGATCGTTCCTTCGATCACACCATCGTTCATCTGGATGATGCCGCAGTTCAGTGTCAAAGCACCATATTCATCCTTCAGCTTGCATCCCAGACCTTCACCATCCGTATGCAGCCCGATATGTGAACAATAGAAATCCACAAACGGATCCTGCAGTCCTGCTTCCTTTAAGCCGACAAGCAGATAAGAGATTGCGTTTACGCCAAGATCCGGTGTAGACGCATGCGCAGCCTTGCCATTGACGGTAATGGTTACGATATCATCGTTATTCTCAACTTCAAAATCAATACTGTTGTTGTTGAAGAAGTCTGTCAGTTTCTTGGTAGAATAACATACACCCTTTAGTTTTACCGTACACTTGCTGCAGACGATATTCCCTGCAGTACCTCCGCGGATATCCAGGATATTCGTATTCTTTGAGTAGTATCTGGCAGATACCATACCCTTTTCACCGTATACCCCGGGGAAATTTCCATCCGGAGTAAATCCGAAGTCCACATGTCCTTCTTTTTCCACGTAGTAACGCAGACAGCGGGAACCGGACTCTTCGTTGGTACCCATGATCAGACGTACACGTTTATGCATGGGTATGTTCATATCTCTGAGTACTTTCATGGCGATCATGGCCGCAACTACTGCACCCTTGTCATCACTGACACCACGTCCGTACAGGGTTTCTCCCTTCTGCACCATGGTAAAGGGATCGGTATTCCATCCGTCTTCTGCTACCGCAGGAACGACATCCAGATGTCCGATGATACCAATCAGTTGTTCACCTTCACCCATTTCTGCATATCCGGCATAATGATCCAGGTCAACGGTGTGAAAACCATCACTTTCAAGCATTTGTAAAGCTGTCAGAAGAGCTTGTTTAGGACCTTCACCAAACGGCGCATCCTCTGTAGTTGTTCCTTTGACACTGTTGATTGAGACCAGTTTTCCTAATCTTTCTACCAATTCATCTCGGTAACTGTGGACCATTGTCTTAATATCCATAAAACCCTCCAGAAAATCTTATTCTTATTGTACCACTATCTTAGAAATTTATCTCCAGTCCTACAGGACAATGATCAGACCCAGTCACCTGATCGTAGATCAGACTATCTTTCACTTTATCCATGATACGTTCGGAAACCACAAAGTAATCGATACGCCAACCTGTATTATTGGCACGGGAATTAAACCGGTAACTCCACCAGGAATACTTGACTGTATCCGGATATAACTCACGGAATGTATCCTTGAACCCTGCCCCAAGAAGTTCTGTAAACTTCGCCCGTTCTTCATCACTGAAGCCGGCATTCTTGTGGTTAGTTGCAGGATTCTTGATATCGATCTCTTCATGAGCCACATTCAGATCCCCGGTATAGATTACCGGTTTTACCGAATCCAGCTTACACAGGTGATTTCTGAGCATGTCCTCCCATTCCATACGATACGGAAGACGTACAAGACCCTCTTTGGAGTTCGGGACATATGCGCATACAAAGTAGAATTCCGGATATTCCAGAGTGATTACCCTTCCTTCCCTGGTGATATCTCCTTCAATTTCGTAAGTTACGGATATTGGTTTTTCTCTGGTATAGACTAATGTTCCGCTGTATCCTTTTCTTTCCGCGCTGTTCATATACATCTCATACCCGTCAAAGCGCAGAGAATCACTTAACTGATCCGGCTGCATCTTCGTTTCCTGCACGCAGAAAATATCGGCGTCTTCAGCCTGGAAGAAGTCCTTGAATCCCTTCTTTTCACAGGCTCTTAATCCATTCACGTTCCAGGAGATGATCTTCATCGTGTGATCCTCCTGGTCGCTTCTTTCAGCCACTCCAGCACTTCTCCATCCAGATACGGAGAAAGTGTCTTGTATACATCTTCGTGATACGTATTCAGCTGCTGAATATCCACATCTTCCAGGTACTGTGTATCTACCGCGTCGAGATCAATCGGACAGTACGTCAGGGTTTCGAAATGCAGGAACTGCCCGTAGAAATTCTTCTTTCCCTTAACCGTCAACAATTCATTTTCCGTACGGATCCCCAGTTTATGAGGTAAATAGACACCAGGTTCGTTGGATACGATCATCCCCGGTTCCAATACAGCGTTGGAACGGTTATTCGCAGGCATGCCCCAGCGGATGCCATGAGGTCCTTCATGTACGGCCAGCACATGTCCTACGCCATGCCCTGTACCGCACTGGTAATCAATATCGATATCCCAGAGAGATCCTCTTGCCAGAATATCCAGGTTATTCCCGGTCGTACCATACAGGAAATGAGCTCTGGTCAGGGCCAGCATTCCCTTCAGTACCAGCGTAAAGTACTTCTTCTCTTCTTCACTCAGCGGTCCCAGGGCAATTGTTCTGGTAATATCTGTCGTGCCGTCGAAGTATGTGCCCCCGGAATCCACCAGCAGGAAGCCTTCCGGATGGATCACCGCATTGGATTTCTCCGAAGCGGAATAGTGCAGCATTGCGGCGTTTCCCTTGTAAGCAGAGATCGTCGGGAAGGAAGGTTCGATATATCCTTCTCCTTCTTCTCTGAAGGCATACAGACGATCCTGTGCGGAGATCTCTGTCATCGGAATCTTACCCACATTTGTCTTCAGCCAGTGCAGGAATTTAACCATGGCTACACCGTCTTTGACGTGCGCGTTTCGTGTATTGCGGATCTCTGCCGCATTTTTACAGGCACGGAAAGCCAGGATCGGTGAGCTTTCGTTGATGATCTGGTTCTCGGTGCTGATTCGGCTGTAATCAATGGCGTTAAAGGAACGCATATCCGCCCAGATCGTTTTATTCTGAAGTTTCTCCAGATCCTTACGCATCCCCTGGTAGGGACGAACAGTCACTTTATACTTCTCGAAGTGTTTCTTTACAGCATCAGTGATTCTCTTCTTGTCTGCGTAGTAATACACTGTTCTTTGCGTAACGATGGCGAATACATAGGCAACCGGTGTACATTCGATGTCATTTCCGCGTACATTCAGAAGCCAGCAGGGATCCTCCAGTGTTGTCAGCACCAGTACATCCGCGCCTTTTTTCTTCATCGCTTCCCGTACGCGCCGGATTCTCTCTGCCGGTGTTTCTCCCGTGTATTTCTTCGGCAGTACGTATAAAGGTTCTTCCGGCATGGCAGGTCTTTCCTTTTCCCACAGGATACCGACCAGATCATCATCCAGGTGGATCTTCGCGTTCTTTTTCTTCAGAGCTTTTCTGAGCATCACCGTATCCGCCGCCGAAACAACATGTCCGTCAAAACCGAGACATCCGTTTTCCGGTGTCTGTTCCACCAGGAACGCCATCGGCGCAGGTACACCGGGCTGACGCATTCTCATCAGTTCTATACATGTGCCCTTCAGATCACTTTCAGCCTGGGTAAAATATCTGCCGTCTGTCCAGAGACCCGCAAAATCCTGGGTGACGATCATACATCCGGCACCTTCAAATTCACTCATGAAGTACTTACATTTAAAATAATCTGCGGTATACTCCGGAGAAAGATGATCATCTTCATTCGGAATATAATAGACATCGATACCTTTATCTCTCATCAATGTACGCAGTTGTTCTATCTTCTCATTTACCGTACGCATACTATTTACCTCTTGGTAAAATTATATCGGAATATGACTAAAAAAGAACCCCTTTACTCCGGGGGTTCTTATTCTCATCCATGAGTTTTTCTACTATGATCTTCACTCATCATAGTTAGAACTGTATCTAATCTATCATGGCTTTCGCCAATCATTGGGATTAAATTTTTTTAGACTACCTTGTCCATTGGTCTGTCCTCATGCAGACTTTCACTTTCTTTTTTTTACCGGTTCTGCATTACCGATCATCTTTCACCTGATCGTTCTGCATTCTTTTCGTTTCCCCCGGCCTTTCTGCACTACCGGAAGAAACGCTTATTTGTAATTCAGCAGTATCTTCCTCATCTTTTGTACCTCCTTGAGATTCAGGTACTTCTCTTTACGCTTTCAATATAACAGATATAAACAATAGAAATAGTCTGTTTTTAAAAATTTATTTTTGGTATAATATATTTGTTGGGGTGTTCGCACCTTTTTTTATTGGTTATACATGGACATGGCAGCTTCTCCGGCACTGTTTGCCAGATAATCTCCGCTGACTTCATACCGCATACCGAAAACATATGCCGCATCATAGGCGCCGTCTTCACTGTCTTCGACATTTTTCAGTTCGTTCAATACGTAACTGTAGTATCCTTCCAGTTCCATCTGCATGAATCCTAACTGTCCCTGTACCGTACGATAATCCAGTCCGTTACTGTCACACCAGTTTTTCAGGTTATCGTAACGTCCTCCTCCCCACTGACATAAGCCATAATATCCCGAAGGATTATACGCCGTAGGATTATATCCGGATTCTCTTTTCATATGTGCGAGTATACCGCAGGCGGCGGCACGGTTTAAGCCCATGGTCCCTGTAAGATAGCTGTAGATCTGGTTATACGCAGTTGTGGGATCCGGAACCGTTACCGGTGTTTCCGGCGTGGATTCAGGTGTCGGCTCAGACGTAGATGTAGGTTCTGCTTTCTTGATCACATTAACCGTAAACTGTTCCTGTGACGTATTCCCGGCTTTGTCTTTGGCCTGGATCAGCACCGGATAAGAACCTGGTTTATTCGTATCCAGACTGGTGGTGACAGTATATGTTCCTTCACTCAGGACATCCGCGTACGGCAGATCCCCATCCACATCATCTCTCACCCACATCAGTCCGTTACCGATACTGTAGGTATCTCCCTGGTTCACATCCACGGACGCATACCGCACCATGATCTGCGGCGCCGTCTTGTCTGTGGAAGTGGTTTGCGGTGTGGGTGTCGGAGTCGGCGTAGATGCAGGTGTAGAATCTGCCTTCTTTATGACATTGACAGTAAACTGTTCCTGGGATGTATTCCCGGCCTTGTCTTTGGCCTGGATCAGTACAGGATAAGAACCCGGTTTGTTTGTATCCAGATCTGTAGTGACCGTATACGTTCCTTCACTCAGGGTATTCGCGTACGGCAGATCACCGTCCACATCATCACGGATCCACATCAGGGCATCCGCTATACTGTAAGTATCTCCCTGGGCCACATCCACGGACGCATACTTTACCATGATCTGCGGCGCTGTCTTGTCTGTGGAAGTGGTTACCGGAGTTGGTGTCGGCGTCGGGGAAGGTGACGGTGCAGCGGCTGCTGTTTCATCATCTTCTACATCTTCTTTGACCACAACCCGGAATTCACTCTGTGACTGGTTTCCGCTCTTATCTCTGGCGATGACCCGGATCACATAGATTCCCTCTGTACTGGTATCCAGTTCACTGTCGTCAATATAATACGTATTATTCTCGGATTCCCGGGACTGCATTAGTCTGCCGTCGACAGGATCTTCTACAGATACAATATTCTGGTTCGGATCATAGGCAGTGCCCTTCTTGATCTCTATCCGCGTAGACTCCAGATTGATCACCGGAGGTACGGTATCCACGACCTCCAGATCCAGTTCATAATCCCTGGTCACTGTATTCCCGTAACTGGTGACTTTACCCAGCATATACTTCGCGGTCTGTTTCCCCAGGATCTTCGTGTCCAGATCTGCCACACTATAGCCATTATAGGAATCTATGACATAATCTGACGCATTGAACTGGCTTCCGTACTCCACAACAGGACGATCCACAAATTCAATCGTCAGGGCATCATAGACTTCTTGTTTTGTCTGTTCACGTTCCAGTTCAAATAACTGGTTATTCTTATACCGGTCATACCACAGATATCCTGTCGCGGCCAGAAATGCCAGAATAAAAATTCTGTACAGCCAGTTGGGCTTCTTCTTCCTGGGTTCATCTTCCGCGTAGGTATCGATAAACTCGGTTTTCTTCTTTTTCTTTTTTCCTGCCGCAGGTTCTTCCCCAACAGGTTCAGATTCCTGGATCACCGGCATGATGATCGTCGGCTCACGATTCTGCAGAACATCATTCATATCTGCCCGCAGCGGTGAATCGATCACCAGCTTTTCACCGGTAAATGGCTGATAAAAACGGATCTTAGAGCAATGTAACGCGACATCCGGAAGCAAAGACATATCTCCGCCGTAGAGTTCATCCCCAAGAATCGGATGCCCGATTGCTGCCAGATGAAGACGTAACTGGTGCTTTCGTCCGGTATCTCCCAGCAGTTCCACAAGCGTATACGGCTTATTGTTATAACTGAAACGTTTTCTAACTAAATAGTGTGTTACCGCTGGTTTTCCTTCAGGATCAATGACAC
The DNA here is from genome assembly GCA_017512555.1 of Solobacterium sp. Taxonomy (GTDB): domain Bacteria; phylum Bacillota_I; class Bacilli_A; order Erysipelotrichales; family Erysipelotrichaceae; genus Bulleidia. The sequence goes on from JAFWFE010000096.1 coordinate 24,944, forward strand.
ACTGTGCCTGACCGGGTATCTTCTTCAGAGGCATATCAATCGTCCCCTGGCTGTCTTCCATATGACCGGATACGATTGCCGTAAATGTCTTGGACAGACGTCCGGTATCCATCTGACGGCTGAGTCTTGCGGCCGCAGGCTGACTCTTCGCAAACATCTGTAATCCCGTAACGGAATAATCCAGACGTCCGATGGAACGGATGCGGAAGTTTTCTCCGCGGTCTGCGTACATCTTAGTAATCGCTGTTCCCAGGGTATCCGAAGGATGTCCTGCGGAAGGATGAATTATGGTACCTGCCGGCTTTTCCACAATAACCAGATCTTCATCTTCATAAACGATCTGCGGTACAAAACCTGCGGATTCCATCTCCTTTGCCGGATCCTCGGGGAAGATCACCGTGAGTACATCACTGACTTTCATATGGTCATATAACTTCGCCGGACGTCCGTTGATCAGCAATGTTCCATCATAACGCACACGTGAAATTTCGCGCTTTGAAAGATGGAGAGCACTCGAAAGAACCTTCTTCACTTCTCCCTGGTTCGTCAGCTGAAGATCATACAGACCCAATTTGTACGTTAGTGTTTTTCCCATCTTACTGTACTTGTGACTTCAAATAACTGAAGATAAAATCATCCAAAGCTCCGTCCATGACCGACTGGATATTTCCTACTTCATACCCTGTACGTAAGTCTTTGACCATGGTATAGGGACAGAAAACATACGAACGGATTTGTGAACCCCATTCGTTGGCTTTCTGTTCACCGCGGATATCTGCCATCATCTTGGCATTCTCTTCAATCTTCTTCTTCAGAAGTTTGGACTTTAACATATTCATGCAGCGTTCACGGTTCTGGATCTGTGAACGTTCGGTCTGGCAGGTAACCACAATACCACTAGGTTTATGGATCATACGTACGGCAGAGTCCGTTTTATTGATGTGCTGACCACCGGCTCCGGATGCCCGCATCGTAATGACTTCCAGATCTTTTTCATCGATTTCAATATCGATATCATCATCAAATTCCGGCATGACTTCCACAGACGCAAACGATGTATGTCTGCGGGCATTGGAATCAAACGGAGAGATACGCACCAAACGGTGTACTCCGTGTTCTGCTTTCAGATAGCCGTAAGCCATCGGTCCTTCAATCAGAATCGAGCAGGATTTCAGACCGGCTTCTTCCCCTTCCAGATAGTTCAGGAGCTTGATTTTAAACCCTTTCTGTTCGGCATAGCGTGTATACATCCTGTACAGCATCTCGCCCCAGTCCATCGCTTCCGTACCGCCGGCACCGGGATGGATCTCCAGGATGGCATTGTGCTGATCGTATGGCCCGGATAACAACACCTGTATTTCAAACTGGTCAAACAGTTTCATGGTTTCGTTATACTCTTCATCTACGAGTTCTTTCAGATCCGGGTCAAAACTATCTTTCAGTTCATCCACGCTTAAAGATAGCTCTTCCAGAGAATTCTCCAGTTGATGATAATTCTCCAGCAGTGCTTTCAATGTATTGGTATCACGGATCACTGACTGGGCATGTTTCTGGTCATTCCAGAAATCTTCTGCGTTCATCAGTTCTTCATTCGCTTTGATTTTTGCTTGTTTCCCTTCCAGGTCAAAGAGAGGAGCCAAGCTGCTCCAATTTAGCCTGGCTGGCAGAAAGTGTCTGCCTCATTTCAAACAGTTCCATAAAACCTCCCGTTAAGCTGCGACAACCTTCAGATTCATGCAGTATCTGACGATCTCCTGCGCGATTTCATGCATCATTGTCTCAAACATCTGGTATCCTTCCGTAACATATGCCTGCAGAGGATTATCCTGCGCATAAGAACGTAATCCGATACCATCTCTTAACTTGGACATCGTATCAATATGGTTGACCCATGCACGGTCAATAATACTCAGGGATACTTCTCTTTCATAGAGACGGATCCTGTCCATCACAGGCGCAACTTTCTCATCGTAATTCTTCCATGCTCTCTCCATGATCAGGTCAATGGCATCCTGTGAAGAAATATTCTTCAGTTCATCTGCTGTCGCAATATTCGCAAATCCCCATTTATTCAGGTATTCCGCAAGTTCTGCGGCCAGGAGATATCCACTCTTGGATTCCGGATCCACATGCATCGCCACCGCATCACTGATCACACGCGCAAACATATCGTGGATGACATTGTGTACATCTTCGTTATCCAGAATATAATTTCTCTGATCGTACATGACTTCTCTCTGCTGTCTTAAGACATCATCATACTGAAGTAATGTTTTACGGGCATCGAAGTTGACACCTTCCACACGTTTCTGCGCAGAAGTAATGGACTTTGTGACCGTCTTGGATTCAATAGCTTCATCTCCCAGAGTCGCAAAGAGACCTTCCATACGTTCACTGCCGAAACGAACCATCAGATCATCCTGCACCGAAACAAAGAACCGAGATTCACCGGGATCTCCCTGACGTCCGGAACGACCTCTTAACTGGTTATCAATACGTCTGGACTCATGACGTTCAGAACCCAGGACACATAATCCGCCAAGTTCGCGGACACCTTCCCCTAACTTGATATCGGTACCACGGCCGGCCATGTTGGTTGCAATCGTTACCGCGCCTTTCTGTCCTGCCTTGGCGATGATTTCCGCTTCACGCGCGTTGTTTTTCGCATTCAGGACTTCGTGACGGATCTTCTTCTTTTTCAGCATATCCGAGATCAGTTCGGATGTTTCTACAGCAATCGTACCTACCAGTACAGGCTGCCCCTTCTCATGACGCGCGATCACTTCGTTGACCAGTGCTTCAAACTTGGCTTTCTTCGTACCGTAGATCGCATCCGGCTGGTCGATTCTGGCAATCGGTTTATTGGTCGGAATCTCATAGACCAGCATGTTATAGATCTCACGGAATTCTTCTTCCTCCGTTTTCGCGGTACCGGTCATACCCGCAAGCTTGTTGTAAAGACGGAAGAAGTTCTGGTATGTGATGGTTGCCAGGACAGTGGTTTCCTGCTTGATGGATATACCTTCCTTCGCGCATACCGCCTGATGTAAACCATCGGACCATTCACGTCCTTTCATCAGACGTCCGGTATTCGGGTCTACGATGACGATCTCATCATCTTCCTGATCCACGACATACTCGATATCTTTCGCCATGATATAGTTGGCCTTCAATGCCTGATGAATTCTGTGCAGTAACTGCGTATGTTCAAGATTGTACAGGTTTTCGATACGGAATACTTTTTCCGCGCGGGCAACACCGCTTTCTGTCAACTGTACCGTTCTTCCCTTGACGTCGATCTCATAATCCACATCTTTCTTCAGACTCTTGGCGAAGCGGTCTGCCTGCAGATACAGGTTGGCAGTCTGACGCATACCGCCGGAAATGATCAAAGGTGTTCTTGATTCATCGATCAGGATCGAGTCAACTTCATCCACCAGAGCGAAATTCAGTCCACGCTGTACACGATCTTCCGCACGTTTGACCATATTGTCACGAAGATAGTCAAAACCCAGTTCAGAGTTGGTCGTATACGTAATATCACAATTGTATGCCGCGCGTTTCTGTGCCGGTGTCATCTGCCGGAGATTCAAACCTACGGTCAGTCCCAGGAAACGATGGATCTCACCCATCCACTCCGAGTCACGCTTGGACAGATATTCGTTGACTGTTACGACATGAACACCTTTACCTGCCAATGCATTCAGATATACCGCCATGACAGAAGTCAGGGTCTTACCTTCACCAGTCTTCATTTCCGCGATATTGCCTTCCTGCATTACCGCTGCGCCTACCAGCTGTACATGGTACGGATATTCACCGATCACTCTGCGGCAGGCTTCCCGCGCTGTCGCAAACGCTTCCGGGAGAATATCTTCAAAGGTCTCTCCGTCTGCCAGTCTTTGTTTCAGTCTGGGAGTCATTGCCTTCAATTCGTCATCCGTCATTGCGGCATATTTCTCAGCCATTCTTTCCGCAGGTTCGATTTGTCTTTCGATTGCCTTCAGCTTACGGCCGTCTGTATTAAATAACCGATCTATAAAGTTTGCCATGGTGCCTCCTTATGAAAGCTATAAATATGCCTAATTATTATACATTGTCAATCCCCTCGGTTCAAGAAAGCCTGTTTTTTCTCTACGTATGCGACCGCATAATACGCAATCTTAATCTTTTTGCCGGCCAAAGCGTTACGTGCGCCGCGCATTGTCGCCCCGGTAGTGACGATATCGTCCGCCAATACTACTCTGGAGGGAATGGTGATATTTCTCTTCAGCCGGATCTGTGAACTCATCTTCTGTCTTTCTTCATAGCCGAGTTTCTTCTGAATCTCATCCGAATCTTTTTCAAAAGGTTCCATCACCGGCATGCGCAGACTGCTGAACATCTCCTTCAGATGATGAAAGCCCCTGCGTTCTTCATTCTCGGCAGTACTGGGCATCAATAACCAGGTATATCCGCGGTATTTCTTCCTCAGTTCATTTCTGATCCTGTACAGGAAGACATCCATCAGCGCTTCATCTCCACACTCCTTGAACTGCAGAAGACACGACGAAAACGCATCGTTGTATATGTATGACGTATAAACCTGAAAATCCCCGAAGGAATGGTAATTCCCGTCTTTCTGCCACTCTCCGCGGCACTCCCCGCACAACAGATCTCCCGGATAAAACAAACCGGAAAATCCCTGTTCTTCAATCTTCTTTCCGCACATTAAACACCGCATGACTGATTTGCCCTCCGTATATCATTAATACAATCCATGGCTGTCTGACTGTATTCACTCTGGATAAACAAGACATTTCCGTCCGGATAATCAAATGTTCTTCCGGCTCTTCCTGCCATCTGGATCAGACCTGCCTTATCAAAGATCTGATGATCTGCCTGATAGATACAGATATTGACATCCGGGATGGTTACCCCACGTTCCAATACTGTTGTCGCAATCATGATTCCTGCTTTCTCTTTCCTGAAGTTCTCAATGACCATATCTCTGTCCGGTGTCTTACTCGTGCAGAAGTATACCGGCATCCACAGCCGCAGAAACCGGAAGACCCACTCTCCCATCTTGATCGTAGGCACAAAGATGATCCTGGGATGTCCTTCGTTCGCCCGGATCCACCGGAACATCCATATCAAACGCAGGAACACCGGACCGGTATGTACGTCCGGTTCCGGTAGAGGATGCCCATGAGGTCTCTGGTTCAGTTCCAGACAATACAGATCCCCCTTCTTTACCCGCTTCTCCAGTTCCTTATCCGGTGTAGCCGTAAGATAGATGGTATGACCATGACAGGAAGTTCTGGCAATCCCATGCAGGACAGGATCACCCTTAAACGGAAACGCATCCGGTTCATCAGCGTATGTCAAGTAAGGACTAAAAAAATATTGAACTTTTTCAGAAGAAAAGCTCCGGATTCTGCAATCTGGAGCTCTTTTCTGATAGGTGTTCAGTTTTACTGTTCTTCCATGAACCGTTTAAAGATGTCGGAGAACTTCCATATGATCTGTGCATGCTGGTCATCTGTTATCTCAACAGATTCTATAAATGTTTGCACCATACCACTTGTCAGTTGAGATTCTTTGGAATATTTCTTCATCTCGCCGACCAATTTTGCGGTCTCAG
>JAFWFE010000097.1 GCA_017512555.1 Solobacterium sp.
CTGTTTGACCCACCTTCGAATATTCTTTTCACTGACTCTGGTGATCTTTGAAATCTCGTAAGAAGACAGGTATTGCTCGACATTCATTTTAACGATTTTCAATTTCTCATCTTCTGTATATGTCCTGTGTTTTATTCCTTTTAGGCATCCCATATTTTTTGATCCCTCCCTTTCAGTTTCAATCATAAGAAAAAGTAGACTCAGAACGGAATCTTCATCGACTTTTTTCTGTGTCTACTTTTATCTTACTAGTTCAATCACATTGACTGCGGCTTTTATACTATTCTTTTTCTTCTTCCTCTTCGTCGTCATCCTTCTTTGTGAAGAAGAAGATACCTCCGCCGGCTCCTGCTGCTCCAAGAACTCCCAGGAGGATCCACAACCATGGCAGCTTCTTTTTCTCCGGTGTCACGGGTGCGGGTTTCGCAGGTTCCGGTTCCTTGGTGACTTCCGGCTCCACTTTCTCCGGTTCCGTATTCTTTACCCACTTTGCGTATAGTGTCGTGTTGGACTGAATCGGTGTGAGGAAGTCAAACGGTTCGGTCAATTCTTCATCTTTGTACCAGCCGTCAAAGGTGAATCCGTCTTTTCTCGGGTCAAACGGTCTTGCGGCTGTACCGCCGGATTTTACCGACTGTGACAGGATCTCCGTACCGCCGTTGGTATCGAAGTATACCGTGTAGGCGGAAGTGGTTGTCTGCGGTCTGTACGTCGGCGCAGGTGTAACAACTGCCGCGGTAGAAGAGTTATTTGGTTTCTGTGTCCCGGTGGTATTGTTGATCACCGTATCTGTATTACTGTTGTTATCCGGTTTTGGCGTAGGTTTGGGATCCGGTGTCGGCCGTGGTGTGGGATCGGGCGTCGGCTGCGGTGTTGGTTCTGGTGTTGGTTCCGGTGTTGGCGTAGGTTCAGGATCTTCCTTTTCGCCAAAGATTACTTCTCCGTCTCCTGTCTTTACAGAACCGGAACCGGTTCCGCCAAGTTCACCGTTACCAGTAAAGGAAGTGCCGGTGTGAGTCGTTGTTGAGCCACCCTGTCCGCCTTTACCTGCACACTGCAGTGCACGAATCAGAATCACATTATCAGTGTTGAAAGTATATGGATCATCCAGCCATAAGCGGGTACGGCTCAGGTCAGAGTATATAACTTCTACGGCATAAAAGTAATTTCCGTGGGGAATGTTTACCGTATCGTCATCAACGATCCCATATTGTGTCAGGAAAGATCTTGCGGTAAATTCCTGTCCGTCTTTTCGTTCCAGAGGATCCAGATCCCACGCGGTTTCAACTTCCCAACTCCGGGCTTCGGCTCTTTCCATTTCCAGAGAATCTCTGACAATGAATGACATTACAGGAATCTCAGCACTACCTGAAAGTTCGCTGGCTTTTGACGAAGTGACATTCAGCGGAGATATCGTGGAGTCCATCGCAATATTATCGACCAGTACTCTGGAAGCATAAGCAGCATATTCTCCCGGAACAGGAACAAGGGGCAGCACATCTGTTTGTGTACCGTCATACTCTACGCATCCTGCAAGTACAGAGACAGTACCTCCGGTGATGTTTCCGCTGATCCTCAGATGAGCATCTTCCAGAAGTCTGTCCGGGGCGCCGTTCGCGTCACCATTCGACCAGTAATCGTGCTCATTGGCAAGAACAGAAAGATTACTGCCCTGGCTTAATGTAATATTTCCGATTGAGTATGAATTTATACTTTCACCTACCGTATCAATACCGATAATTGAGTCTCCTGAGACGTTCAACTCCGGCAGACGAACTATTTTTCCTTTCAGATAGATTACACTGTCCTTGATTGTTGGGAAAGCCGTCGTTCCGCTTTCGGATCCCCAGATAGTCAGATAACTGTTTTCCAGAACAAGATCCGTTGACAGTTTTCCTGGAGCTCCAAGTGTAACTTCTGCGGATTTGACCGATCCGCTTCCATTAAGCTTTCCATCATTGATATCCACACAGCCGCCCTCTGTATTGCCGTTGACATTCAGGGTGCCGTGGATGACAATCTCCGGTTTTACATAATATGGGAATAATACGGCCTCATTCTTGAAATTTTTAAACTGGATGGAACCACCGTCGTCAACCGTAAGAGTGGCATTTTTCCCGAGAATCAGTCGCGCCCCGCTATCTTCAATGGTGACTAATCCGTTTTCATGTACCGGATTTTTGTCTTCATAAGAAATGGAATCCGTGAAATAAGTAACGTCTGTCTTTAACTCGCCGGTTTCTTCCTCATGCCAATCCTCTGTGCGTATACACATGGCACGGAGAGACAGGGAGGAATTTCTCGGTATTCTCAGATTGACATTATCCAGTGTATATTCTTCATCCAGAATGCCGGGAATACTGCCGTTGATCAGTTTATAGCTGTTGTCATCCTGTTTCAGGAAGATTGCCGCGCTTCCTTCGCTGTAGAGAGCGGTATTCGGATGCAGGGTAATGGTATTGCCTTTCTTGATCTTGATGCTGTTGATCAAAACGATACCGCTGCCGGAAATCTGAATGGAACAATCTCCGGATAAAGTGTCGATCTTGTTTACGCCGGCTACGGCAAGTGTAAATGTACCGCTGTCTGCAGAGATCGTGACATCGCTGCCGTCATAATTTACCATGGCGACATACTGGCCGGGAATATTCTTCCATCCTGTACCGTTGGACCAATGGGATGTTTCCTCATCTTCGGAACTGAAGGAAGTATCACCAATCGTAATCGTTACGGCGTCAGCATTCACTGCGGTATTATCCGTCTCTTCAACTTCTTCAGGCACATCCGTCTCTTCCTCGTCTGTGTCTGCAGTAGTCTCTTCATCCTGTTCCGTGATATCAGTTTCTTCGGAAGCTTCTTCCTCTTCCGCTTCTTCATCATCCTCGGCAATCACAGGTTTTTCTTCAGTATCAAGTTCCTGTTCTTCTGCTTCACCGGCAGCGTCGATTTCGGCTTCCGACTCAGTTACTTCAAGAGGGGAGCCGGTGTGTTCCAAGGAATCTTCAGTGAGAACTTCTTCAATCATCGGAGTGTTTTCGGGTTCCTGATCATCGACAGCAAAAACCGAAGTTGTATTGACCCGTACCATGACTAAAACCAGACTGGTACACAGGAAGAGTTTGCTTAACACTTTATCCGGTATCTTCTTCATATCGTTTTCTCCATAGTATGGGATTATCCTATATTATATTATATATAATAAAACCCAACAACTAAGAAAAAATCGCAATCATCCAAGTTATCCCGGAAGAAGAAATTTGTAAAGGCAGGATCTACAGGTTCTTCTTTATGGAAATTTCTCCGCAAGTTACAATGAAATAGTAAGCAAAGGAGTATATACCATGCATAAGATCGATCTCTATTCCTACCAGCTCGGAGCTGCGGACTGTTACTGTGAAATGGTCAATGCCGGTCTGAAGAAGATTGCTTTGTCCCATCCATGCAACAGTAAAGCGCTGCGTGACGAATTCTTCGAAGATTTTGACAAACTGGGAAAAGAATACAATGTAAGGTATTATCCGGAAGATGAACCTCTGTTTACCGATCTCTTCCCAATCTCCCTGAATAAAAACCGGTATGTGGTCATCTTCTATTGTGAAGATCAATATCTGGAAGAATATCTGAAGATCAAACAGGATAAGGCAGAGAGTGTTGCGGCTGGCACATATGAGGAATGCCGCAGAGATATCGCTGTACGTTATGGGAAGCTCCTGGGATACTCCGATGCCGGAATCGAACGGTTATTGCGCAGTAATACCGAGAGGGAATAGGACTACTTTGGCAGAGAAGTATACATTATTCGGGAGAACCGGTCATGAATAAGAAGACAACAAAAAAAGATGTTTTGATTACCGTCGTTACGGCGGCTGTCTGTCTCTTTCTGTACCTGGTTATGGGAAGAAGGATCTTGAAGCTGTTTCAGAATGATTTTGCGGGTTATTTTGCGGGACAGTTGTTCCTGGCTGTGCTGGCACTCGGCGCGGCTGTCTTCCTGAAAAAGACAGACCTCTTCAGGTCGGAAGGCAGATATCTCGGCAAGGGATGGCTCTCGGCAGGCCTTCTGTTCGTGTTGCTCCTGCTGCAGCTTTTCCTGGGACTGGCAGAAATCGTTTCGGCAACCATTACCGGGACAGAACTGATCTTATTCCTGGGACAGATGTTCCTGGTGGGTTTTGGTGAAGAAGTACTGTTCAGGGGGCTGATTCAGAGGACGCTGCACCAGTATTTCGGAGAAACAAACTTAAAGCAGGTGCTGACTGCAGTATTCTTTGCTGGTGTGATCTTCGGCGGTGTTCATCTGCTCAACGGAGTCGGGGCCAAGATTCCTTTGAGCGCGGCAATTATACAGGCAGCGGTCAACATCTTCAGCGGGATGTATTTCGGTGCGATCTACTATCGTACCGGGAAGAATATCTGGTATCTGATCTTCCTGCATGCCGTATATGATATGCTCGGATTCATCGCCGGCGGAAGGCTTACCGGCAATAATCCGGTCAACATCCTGTCTGCGCCAAGTGTGGAAGGCTGGATCGGATATCTCCTCTGGATCGTAATCTATACACTTGTCACGCTCTTTGTCCTGAGACCGAAGAAGATTGCGCCTCTGTTAAAGAAGAAGACAGCCAGACTGCCTGATCAAGTCTGTATGTTTTGAATAAACTGTGTTGATAAACAACCTGAAATAATAAAAAACCACATAATCATGTGGTTTCTTTCTTCCTGGTGCCGCTTGGCAGATTCCATTTTGAGGTATAAATACCATCTTGGCATGCTGTTTTTCGGCATTGTAATGCGGTTTTTATCTTTCGGCATCCTGCATGATTTCAAAAAGTGCAAACTTTTTACAAACCCATACTGAAAC
>JAFWFE010000098.1 GCA_017512555.1 Solobacterium sp.
AATTTGAGGGATTGAGAGTGCGCTCTGTCGGTTGTACAGATGAGTATCTGACCCATCTGTACGGGAATTATATGGAACTTCCCCCGGAAGAAGAAAGAATACCCAAGCACGAAGCGGAATACTTCGGCGATTTATTATAATAAAGGACATTGACCATGGATAAAGTCGTATTACTTGTGAATAGTTGTGATGCGTATGAGGATTGCTGGATCCCGTTTTTTACGCTGCTGAAAAAGTACTGGAATCCTCAAATACCCGTTTATCTGAATACAGAGACGAAGTCCTGGTCGTTTGAAGGACTGGATATCCGCACACTGCAGCTTTATCACAGGGAAGATAAACCGGAATGGTCAGAACGGCTGATCCGTACATTACAGAATATCGACGCGGAATACGTGATCTTCATGCTGGATGACTTCTTTCTGGAAGAACCGGTCAATACCGAAGTGATCGATCAATGTATCGCGTGGATGGATGAGAATCCGGCAATTACCACGTTTAACTTCATGCCCATAGGGCACGGAAAGAACCTGGCATGTCCATATCCCGGCTTTATGCGGAGACCGCAGGACGGGGAATACCGCCTGAATTGTCAGGCCGGTGTCTGGCGCCGTGAACATCTCCTGCACGATCTGCGTCCCCATGAAAGCGCCTGGTTGTTTGAAACTCTTGGCTCACGACGCAGCCGCCGGTACAAAGACCAGCTGTTCTATGCGGCAATCCCCGAGAACCATGTGATGGAATACAACTACGTGGAAGGTGCTGCCCTGCACAGAGGAAAGTGGAACAGACATACGAAAGATATCGCTGCCAGAGAGAATCTCAGTATTGATTTTGATAAACGCGGAATCAACATGGATATCAGCGGCAGCACACAGAGTAAGTGGAAGTATATCCGTTCCCGTCTGAAACCGAAACTGATCATGAAAGCACTGATCAACAGGTGGAAATCATACCGATGAAAAAAGAAAAGATCGTTATCGTTACCACCGGGGCATTTCCCGTACCTGCTGTAAAAGGCGGCGGCGCGGAGACCCTGGTAGAGATCCTTCTGAAACAACAGGAGGTTTTTCAGCATCTGGATCTGACATTATTAAGTATCTATGACGAAGAGGCAGTTGAACGCTCCGCGCAGTATCCGCATACGAAGTTCTGCTTTATCCGTCCGCAGAGTCACTGGTATAAACTGGACGGGATGATCCACCATGTGGCATATGATCTGCTGCACAGAGACAATCACCTGGCATTTAAATCCATCTTCCAGAGACTGGATTACATCCGTCTGGCCGCGAAATATATTCATGACAGAGACTTTGACAAGGTTGTCTTTGAGAACCAGATGGCTTTACTGTGGGCACTGCGCTATCCCGGAAATAAGGCGAAATTTATCGACAGGTACTATCTTCATATCCACAATCATCCGGCAAGATATGCCGGTAATGAGAAGCTGGCGGCAGATGCCCGGAAGATCATCTGTGTCAGTGAGTTTATCGGAAAAGCATTCGCGGAGAATATCGGCGTTCCTTTCGATGATCGTTTCGCGGTACTGAAAAATGTCGCGGATGAATCGCTGTTTGATTTGGCGAAAGTGACAGAAGAAGATCTGCAGGTCCTGCGTGAGAAGTACTCTCTCGGACAGGAAAGAGTGATCCTGTTCTGCGGTCGTCTGATCGAAGGGAAGGGAGTAAGAGAATTACTGCTTGCTTACGAAATGATGAACCGTCCTGACACAAAACTGGTGATCGTTGGCAGCTTCAACTACAATTCCACGGAAAAAAGTCCGTATGAAGACAAGCTGATGGAGATCCTGGACAGGATTGGAAGAGACAAGGTGGTCTTCACCGGGTATATCCCGCATGAAGAACTCCCGAAATACTATGCCCTGGCAGATCTGGTGGTGCTTCCTTCCACGTGTGAAGAAGCTGCCGGTCTGACGGTCATTGAAGCGATGATGATGCAGAGACCCGTCATTACCACAACCATGGGAGGAATTCCCGAGTATACCAATCCGGAATGCGCTGTATTGCTGGAAAACAACGAATCTCTGCCAAGGCATATCAGAAACGCAATGGAGGATCTTCTGGATTCTCCGGAAAAGTGTCAGGCAATGACAAACGCGCAGAAAGAATATACGAAGATATTCTCACTGGCTGAATACTATCACCGGTTTGTGAGAATCCTGGAGGATTGACATATGGGAGTCAGTATTGTTGTTCCGGCATATAATGCGGAAACGTACCTGAAGGAATGTCTGGATTCTGTCCTGAATCAGACGTTTTCAGACTGGGAACTGATTCTTGTGGATGACGGTTCAAAGGATCATACCGGTGAGATTTTTGACGAATATGCGCTGAAAGATTCACGGATCCGGGTGATTCACCAGGTAAACAAAGGTCTGGTGCGGGCAACGGAGACGGGGGTAAACGAGGCAAAACAGGAATACCTGATGTTCCTGGATGCCGATGACTGGTATGAAAAAGACATGGTGGAACGCATGTTCTCGGTAATTAACGAACAACAGGCAGATTGTGTCAATGGAACGTATAAAAAATATACTTCCGACGGGAAGTATACAGAACCTGTACCGCTTCAGTTCCATGTCTATGAAGGGCAGGAAGTAGAAGAACAGATCCTGAAGCCGTTCTATGAAGTCAACGCGAATATCTACCGGCACTGGTCCGCGCCCCGCTGGGATAAGATCTACCGTACAGAGATCGTGAAAATGGTTTGCTCAGAACGCAACCGTGATCTGGTATACGGGGAAGATCTTGATTTCTGCCTGCGTAATCTGGCACATTGTCAGAAGGTGGTCACCACCGAGCAGAGAGGATACTGTTACCGGGTCCTGGATTCCTCCATGGCGCACGGATACAGCGAGAAAATGCTGAAGACCTACGAAAAGATGCTGCAGGCGATCCGTGACCTTGCGCAGGAACAGAAGCGTCCCTATGCGGCAAGAGGGAAGTTTGAAGATCTCGGCTATGTGAATATGCTGTATGAACTGGATAAGGAAAACCTGACTCGTGAAGAAAAAGCCGAGATCCGGAAGATGCTGATGAACAAGCTGAATGACAAGAATATCCGGTTAAAACTATGGATAAAAAAAGATTTTCCGGGGAAAACCATACTCCAGAAAATCTATCGTAAGATACGTGGTTAATTATCTCCGAAGAGGTCTCTTGTGTAGACCTTTTCTTTTACATCCTCCAGTTCCTTGTACATGCGGTTACAGATGATCACATCACACATGTTCTTGAACTCATCAAGATCGGTAATGACCTTGGAACGGAAGAATTCTTCCTCTTTCAGTGCCGGTTCATAGACGACAACAGGAATACCCTTAGCCTTGACTCTCTTCATTACTCCCTGAATGGAAGAAGAGCGGAAGTTATCGGAATTCGCTTTCATAACCAGACGATATACACCGACAACTTTGGGATTCTGTTTGATGATCATATCTGCGATATGATCTTTTCTGGTACGGTTGGAATCTACGATTGCCTTGATCAGTGTCTCCGGTACATCCTTGTAGTTGGCCAGCAGCTGCTTGGTATCTTTCGGCAGACAGTAACCGCCGTAGCCAAAGGAAGGATTGTTGTAGTGATTGCCGATTCTCGGGTCAAGACATACACCGTCGATGATCTCACGGGTATTCAGTCCGCGGATCTCCGCATAGGTATCCAGTTCGTTGAAATACGCGACACGCAGCGCCAGATATGTATTCGCAAATAATTTGATCGCTTCTGCTTCGGTAGAACCGGTAAGCAGTACAGGTACATCTTCTTTCAAGGATCCTTCTTTTAACAATCCCGCAAAGGTTTCTGCATCTCTGGTATTATCTCCGACAATAATACGGGAAGGGTAAAGGTTGTCATACAGGGCTTTTCCTTCTCTCAGGAATTCCGGACTGAAGATGATCTTACCGGTATGATATCTTTCACGCATGGACTTGGTGAAACCGACAGGAATCGTGGATTTGATGATCGTCACAGCTTCCGGAGCGTATTTCAGTACCAGTTCGATGACATTTTCCACACTGCTTGTGTCAAAATAATTCATGTCCGAATCATAGTTTGTCGGCGTGGCTACGATTACATAATCCGCGCCTGTAAAAGCTTTTTCCGGATCATCACATACATTGAGATCAAGATCTTTCTCACGGAGATATTCTTCGATTTCCTTGTCTACGATTGGAGAAATCCGGTTCTGAATCATATTCAGACGTTCTTTACTAATATCATATGCGGTCACATGATGTCTCTGTGACAGCAGAATCGCATTGGAGAGACCAACGTAACCAACACCTGCAACTGTAATATTCATAACTATCACCTCGCCACTTTATTATACTGAATTGTAAAGTAATATCCACCTAAAACGTTATGTGATAGAATAATATAGGTTTAATCTATGAACAGAGTGACACGTTTTGCCCGCAAGTATAGAGAATTCAGCATTTTCCTGCTGGACGCATTTTGTATTCTCTTTGCGTATCTTCTGGGTTTCCTGTTCCGTTTTATCGATAATCCTCTGAATCTTGAATACTATTCACATCACTTTGAAAAGACGATCGTCACTATGCCTTTCGTCTTGATCCTGTACTACGTATTTGCGCGTATCTTCAAGATCAACCAGGCACTTTGGAAATATACAAGTATCTACGAGATCGGAAGAATCGGATTTGTGGCAGTATTGTCAAACCTGGTCTGGTTCCTGATCGTTGACTATCTTCCTGTACGTCCGTATATCCGCTCCGTGCCGATTCTGGCCACGATCTTCCAGTTGCTTCTCATGCTGGGCATACGTTTCCTGTACAGGTTTTTCCGGGCTAAGGAGATCCAGAACAGCAAGCACCGTAATGCCCTGATCATCGGTGCCGGTTCAGCCGGAGCACTGCTTTACAACGATATCATGACCAACGATCACCTGGACGCGAACGTGCTGGGCTTTATTGATGATAATAAGAACCTGAAAGGCATGCGTATCCAGGGAGTGGAAGTTCTTGGCACGGTGGATGATATCCCCGAGATCATCAAAGACAAGCAGATCGATATCGTCTATATTGCGATTCCCAGTGCCTCCAAACAGAGGATTGCCGAGATCATCGATGCCTGCAGCGCTTTATCCTTGCGTACACAGATCATGGATTACCGGGTCAAGGAGAATCTCGAAGAAATCTCTTCTCTGCGTGAAGTGTCCGTAGAGGACCTGCTGGGAAGGGATGAAGTTAAACTGGACGCATCTTCGATTTCCGATTACCTCCATGGCAAGACCGTGCTCGTGACCGGAGGCGGAGGAAGTATAGGTTCTGAACTCTGCCGTCAGATCCTCAAGTATACCCCGGAACACCTGATCGTTCTGGATATCTATGAGAATAATATGTACGATCTTCAGCAGGAACTTTTGATTCGCAACCGCAGAACCCATGTCTATGACGGAATAAAACTGGACTTCCTGATTGGATCCGTACGTGACAAGAAAAGATTGACAGAAATCTTTGATGAATATCCCGTCAACGTTGTATTCCACGCGGCAGCCCACAAACATGTGCCTCTGGTGGAAGATTCCCCCAAAGAAGCCATCAAGAACAATGTCTTCGGTACTTTGAATACCCTGCAGACCGCGATTGCCCACAATGTACAGAAGTTTATCCTGATCTCTACAGACAAAGCCGTTAACCCGACCAATGCCATGGGTGCCACAAAGCGCCTTACCGAACTGGTCGTGCAGGCGTATAAGAATAACGGAATAACCAAGGTCGGAGCTGTGCGTTTTGGTAATGTGCTCGGGTCCAACGGTTCTGTTATCCCGCTGTTCAGGGAAGAGATCCTCGCCGGAGGACCGGTTACCGTAACCGACCCGGAGATAGAACGCTATTTCATGACGATTCCGGAAGCGGCCAGTCTGGTATTGCAGGCAGGAGCGTATGCGGAAAACGGAGATATCTTCGTCCTGGATATGGGAACCAGAGTAAAGATCCTGAAACTGGCGGAGAATATGATCACACTCTCCGGGTATAAACCATATGAAGATATAGATATTGAGTTTATCGGACTACGCCCCGGTGAGAAGATGTACGAAGAAATCAGTCTTGGCAACGAAAAGAGATATAAGACTGCGAATGACCGGGTATTTGTGAATGAACCGATGCAAATCGACAGTACGGTTCTGGCGGAAGAGTTATCCTCTCTGCAGAAACATCTGGACAGTGAAAGCGATGAATCGATTCGTGCGGAGTTATTCCGCCTGATCGAAAAATACAAGTAAGGGGGAGACAATATGAATATCAAACCTTTTGAAAAGAAACTCTGGCTTTCTTCACCAACCATGCACGGAGAAGAAGCACAATATATGATGGAAGCGTATGAAACCAACTGGATGAGTACGGTCGGCAAGAACATCGATGTGATTGAAGAAGAGATGGCTTCCTATATCGGGATGAAGTATGCGGTGGCGTTAAGCTGCGGTACAGCCTCCCTGCACCTGGCGACCAAGCTTGCCGGGGAGAAACTATACGGCATGGCCAGACCCAACCAGGGCACACTGCAGGGAAAACACGTATTTGCCAGTGATGTGACCTTTGACGCTTCTGTGAATCCGGTGGCGTATGAAGACGGAGAAGCGGTTTTCATCGATACGGAATATGACAGCTGGAATATGTCTCCGGAAGCTCTGGAGAAGGCATTTGAGATCTATCCCGACACAAAACTGGTGCTGGTGGCACATCTCTACGGTACACCCGCAAAGATGCAGGAGATCCGTGAAATCTGCGCAAAACACGGTGCCCTGATCATTGAAGACGCGGCTGAGAGCTTAGGCGCAAAATACCTGTTGAACGGCAAATGGCAGGAAACCGGATCCCTGGGCGATTATAACTGTATCTCCTTTAACGGAAACAAGATCATCACGGGATCTACCGGAGGGATGTTCCTGACGGATTCCAAAGAAGACGCGGAAAAGGTAAGAAAGTGGAGTACCCAGTCCCGCGAAGACGCGCCGTGGTACCAGCATGAAGAAATCGGATATAACTACCGGATGTCCAATGTGATTGCCGGTGTTGTACGCGGACAGATACCGCATCTGAAGGAACACCTTGACCAGAAGAAAGCCATCTATGAACGTTATAAAGAAGGTCTGAAGGATCTGCCGGTGAAGATGAATCCCTACGATCCGGAAAGAACAATTCCGAACTTCTGGCTCAGCTGTCTTCTGATCGATGAAGACGCAATGTGCAGACAGGTCAGAGACGACCACAAGGCACTGTATGTTCATGAACCCGGAAAATCCTGCCCGACAGAGATCCTGGAAACCCTGGCGAAATACAATGCCGAGGGAAGGCCAATCTGGAAGCCCATGCATGCGCAGCCAATCTACGTGAATCACGCGTTTATTACCGCGGAAGGAAACGGCAGAGGCTTAAGCAATGCCTACATTGATACTGGTAAGTCTGTGGATGTGGGAACAGATCTCTTCAACCGCGGTCTATGTCTGCCCAGTGACAACAAGATGACACCGGAAGAACAGGATATCGTCATCGAAATCATCAAGAACTGCTTTATCTAGGAAAGGAATACGAGAGAAATGACAGGAATATACCGCCGATATGTGAAACGATTGCTGGATATCATCATTTCACTTGCCGTAATCACCGGTCTATCTCCCGTGTATATCATTACAGCGTTGTTAGTGAAGAAGAAACTGGGTTCCCCGGTTCTTTTCTCGCAGTTACGTCCCGGCTATCAGGAAAAGATCTTCCGGATGTATAAATTCCGCTCCATGACGGATGAGAAGGATGAAAACGGCAATCTTCTGCCGGATGAGATCCGCTTAACTCACTTCGGTGCAAAGCTGAGAGAGACTTCCCTGGATGAACTGCCGGAGATGTTCAATATTCTGAAAGGGGATATGTCAGTTGTCGGACCGAGACCACAGCTGGTGCGAGATATCGTCTTCATGAGCGATGAACGGAGAAAGCGCGCAGATACCAGACCCGGACTTACCGGACTGGCGCAGATCCGCGGTCGGAATGCCATCAGTTGGGAAGAAAAACTCGCGTACGATCTGGAATACCTGGAGAATGAATCATTCCTTAACGATCTGAAAATCTTCTTCGGGACATTCGCCGCCGTCTTCCGCCATGACGATATCAACATGGAAGGGGAAGCGACAGCCCTGGATATGGGAGATTATCTTCTGCGTAAGGGAGAAATCACGAAGGAAGAATACGATCAGAAACAGGCAGAAGCCAGAAAACTGCTGGATGAATACTGTAAAGATTGACTTTATCTTTACTCATTCGTTACTATTGTTAAATCAGGAGAAAGAAGACTATGTATTATTGTGCATGCGGATATTGCGGAACCGGTTCAAGCGCGGTTTATCATCTGTTAAGTGAATATGAAGGCATCGCTACGGGAAACCTCGGAGAATATGAACATGTGCTGATGTATACCCCGCATGGAATCTTTGATCTGGAAGATACCCTGTACAGGAATAACAGCTGGCATAACTTTGACGCCGCAATCACTGAATTCCGCAGAGAAATGAAGAGACTGAACGACAATGACTTCAACTGGTTCGGAGGTTTTCAGAACCGTTACGGAGACGAGTTCATGAAACTGACGGATGAATTTATCAACCAGTTGGTACAATTCAAGATCCCGGGATACTGGTCTTATGACCTGAAGGGATGGAAGTTTGATCCTGTACAGTTTGGCAAGGATACGGTACGGAAGATCCAGGGATACGAGAGACCGAAACCGGGAATCGTATTAGACCGTACGCATGACGATGAGATCCTGTTCTCATTCGTGGATGAGAAGACCTTCTACGAAGCAGCCGGTAATTATGTGCGCCACTATCTGGAGATGATCTACGGCAAGGAAGAGAATGTCGTACTGAACCAGTTCCTCGTACCGCATAGTCTATATCGTGTAGGAAATTACTTCGGGAAAGACCTGAAATCCATCATCGTGGATCGTGATCCCCGTGATCTCTTTATCATCAACAAGTATGTATGGCCGACCAAGGGAATCCGTGCCAAGCAGCCGACAGATGTGGAAGCTTTCTGTAAGTTCTATGTCGGTATGCGTAAGAGCGTACGTCCGTTTGATCCGGAACTGGTTGAGGAAATGCAGTTTGAAGATTTTGTCTACCGTTATGACGAAACCGTAAAGGCAGTAGAAGAATTCTTCGGCTTAGACCCGCAGAAGCACATTGCGCCGAAATCCCACCTGAATCCGGCCGTATCCATCAGTAATACGCAGAACTGGAAGATCAACGAAGAATGGCAGGCAGAAGCGGACTACATCGCTGAACAACTGCCGGAATACCTGTATGATTTCCCGTATGATTTCAAACCGAAATTAGAAGATACAGCATTTTTATAAGATATGTCACGTACGAAGAACGTTGCGAAAAACTTTTTTCTTGGCGGTATAGCCAAGATCATCATGATGGTCTTTCCGTTTATCACAAGGACCATTTTTATCAAACTTCTGGGTGAAGAATATCTGGGTATCGGAGGACTGTTCTCCAATATTCTCACCGTTTTAAACATGTCTGAACTGGGAATGTCCAGTGTCATGGTCTATTCTCTGTATAAACCTCTGGCAGACAAGGATGAGAAAGAAGTCGCTTCTCTACTGGGATTCTACCACCGGATGTATACCTACATCGCCTTGTTTATTACCTTTGCCGGACTGGCGCTGATTCCGTTCCTGCAGTTCTTTATCAACTCGGATCTGGCATTGCATGATCTGCGGATCTACTATGTCCTGTTCCTGGCAAACTCTGTCGCCTCCTACCTGTTTATCTGGAAGAGTTCCCTGATTGAAGCAGACCAGAAGGAATATATCATCATTGCGGCCAGGACAGCTTTCTCTATATTGATGCAGCTGGCACAGATCGCGATCCTGCTGATCACCAGAAACTACCTGATGTATCTGACGATTGCTTTGTTGTCCACCATCCTGAATAACCTGTATATCTCGTGGCGCGCAGACAAGATGTATCCCCGGATGAGCGCTGTCAGGGGAGAACCACTGTCCAAAGAGAAACAATCCAAGATCTTCTCTGACGTACGTTCCATGCTGGCTTATAAGATGGGCGGGGTATTCCTGAATTCCACGGATAATATCTATATCTCAAGAATGGTCAATACCCGCAGTGTAGGCTACTATCTCAACTACCAGACCCTATATACGACATTAACTACGTTTGCTTCTTTCTTCTACCAGTCCATGCTGCACTCCGTCGGTGATTTCAACGTCAACAGTTCGGAGAAAGATAAGAAAGAACTGTTTGATACGGTTGAACTGCTGTTCTCGTTTATCGCTGTCATCATCACCGTAGGTTTCTTCTGTATCAGTAGTAAGATCATCCTGCTCTGGATCGGAGAACGCTTTATCCTGGACCAGATGTCAGTCATGGCAATTTCCATCAACGTCTATCTGCCGCTGATTCTCTATCCCGTGTGGATGTTCCGCCGGACCACAGGTTTATTCCGTGAAACCCGGAATATTCTGATCTACGCGGGAATCTGTAACCTGATCCTGTCCTATGTCTTAGGTAAACAACTGGGTCTTGCGGGTATCCTGCTGGCGACCAGCGTATCCCGTCTCCTGACATCGTTCTGGTTTGAACCGAAGGTATTATTCCAGAAGGTCTTCCCCAGTTACCATGTCAGTTCTTACTTCCTGAATGTGGCCAAGTATCTGCTTGTCAGTGTACTGACAGGACTGGGATATATGAAGTTATCCGCATGGATGAATCTCAGCGGAATAGTCGGTGCCGTGATTGAGATCATGTTATGCTTTACCATCACTTTTGTCCTGCTGATCCTGATCAATCTGCGGAATCCCGCACTGAAGAAAGTGATTCAGATCATGGTGAACTTTATCAAGAGGCGCTAGATGTATACACACATACATTTACGCCTTTTTAGGTTATAATGAAGAAGATTGAAACACACAAGAAAGGGCAGATTATGATGCAGGTATATACATGTTTTTGTACAGACGTCATCCATGAAGGACATCTGAATCTGATTAATGAAGCACGGAAATACGGGGAAGTAACCGTAGGTGTATTAAGCGAGCGCGCAATGATCCGCTATGACCGTTTCCCTACGATCTCCGAAGAAGAACGCATGGAAATGATCCGCAAGGTTCCGGGTATCAGTCATGTACGTATCCAGGACTCCATCAAGTATGACGAAGTATTCGAAGAACTTCATCCGGATGTGATCATCCACGGAGATAACTGGAAAACCGGACACCTGTCTTTTATCCGTGACAATGTCCTGAAGAATATAGAAAAGTACGGTGGTGAACTCGTCGAGATCCCGTATACCTATAATCCCAATGTAAAGAAAATCGACGCACGCCGTCTGGAGAAACTCGCCATGCCGGAATTCCGCCGCGGAAGACTGCGTAAACTGATGAAACTGACACCGGTTGTTAAACTGATGGAAGTACACAGCGGACTGACCGGGCTGATCGTGGAAAAGACCGTTGCGGTAGAAGAAGACGGACTCAGTCAGTTTGATGGTATGTGGTTATCCAGTCTCTGTGATTCCACAGACAGAGGAAAACCGGATATTGAACTCGTAGACCTGACCAGCCGTATGCGTACAGCCGATGAAATCATGGATGTGACCACAAAGCCGATCGTCATGGATGTGGATACCGGCGGAATGATCGAACACTTTGTCTATACCGTAAGAACCTTGGAAAGATCCGGTATCTCTGCCTGCATCATGGAAGATAAGACCGGACTGAAAAAGAATTCCCTGTTTGGTACAGAAGTGGAACAGACCCAGGATGATATTGAACATTTCTGCGCGAAAATCAAAGCAGGAAAGGAAGCACAGCGTTCAGACGACTTCATGATCATTGCCCGTAATGAAAGTCTGATCCTGGAAAAGGGTATG
Source organism: Solobacterium sp. (assembly GCA_017512555.1). Taxonomy (GTDB): domain Bacteria; phylum Bacillota_I; class Bacilli_A; order Erysipelotrichales; family Erysipelotrichaceae; genus Bulleidia. Next base: position 11,933 of record JAFWFE010000098.1, read on the forward strand.
GAAGATGCCCTGAAGAGATGCCGCGCGTATGTCGAAGCAGGCGCAGACGGTATCATGATCCACTCCCGCAGAAGAGATCCGGCAGAGATCTTTGAGTTCTGTGATGAATTCCGCAGAACTGACCCGGTTACACCGTTGATCGTTGTGCCGACATCCTTCTGTGATGTAACAACCGAAGAATTTGAAAAACACGGAGTCAACATCGTGATCTATGCCAACCAGCTGATGAGAGCTGCCGTACCTGCCATGCAGGATGTTGCGACAAAGATCCTGATCAACCACCGCAGCGCAGAAGTTGAAGATGAGATCATGCCGTTCAAGGAAATCATCAAGATGATCGATGAAATATAGGAGCAGAACATGAGAGAAAAGAAAATCGTATATCTGCCTATGGCAGCGGATATTGTACATCCCGGACATATCAATATCATCAAGGCCGCAGCACAGTACGGTGACGTAATCGTCGGCTTGTTTACCGATGAAGCAATCGCTTCCTATAAGCGTGTACCGTATATGCCTTATGAACAAAGAAAGATCGTCATCGAGAATATCAAGGGAGTATCTCAGGTGATTCCCCAGTACACACGGGATTATGAAGATAACCTGCGTATGTTAAAACCGGATTATATGGTACACGGTACAGACTGGAGAGAAGGACCTCTGGCAGATGTACGTGCGAAAGCTATTGCGACCATGGCAGAATGGGGCGGAGAAGTCGTAGAACCGGAATATACCAAAGGCGTATCCTCCACAATGATCCAGAAAGCGATCAAGGAACGTAAGGACTGATATGCAGGTCAGAGATTTTACAGAACTGTTAGGTGCAGACTTTTATACCGGTGTTCCGGATTCACAGCTGAAAGCCTTGTGCAACTACCTGATGAAGACATACGGAATTGATCCTCTTCATCATGTGATTGCGGCTAACGAAGGCAACTGTGCAGCCCTGGCAGCCGGGTATCATCTGGCTACAGGCAAAGTTCCCGTGGTATACATGCAGAATTCCGGGGAGGGAAATGCCATCAATCCCATAGCCTCACTCCTGAACGATAAGGTCTATGCCATCCCGATGATTTTTGTGGTCGGATGGAGAGGAGAACCGGGAATTCATGATGAACCCCAGCACATCTACCAGGGAGAAGTAACCCTGGAACTGCTGAAGGTCATGGGTATTCCGTACATGGTCATCAGTAAGGACACAACGACCGAAGAAGTCAGAGATACCATGAAGGAATTCCGTCCTCTTCTGGAACAGGGAAAGAATGTGGCTTTTGTGGTACGCAAGGGCGGTTTATCCTTTGAAGAAGAGATCGAATATACCAACACCAATGAACTGACCAGAGAAGAAATCATCCGTCATGTGACAAACTACAGCGGTACAGATCCGATCGTATCCACGACAGGCAAAGCGTCCCGTGAATTGTTTGAGATCCGTGAAGCAGATCATACCGGACATGACATGGATTTCCTGACCGTAGGTTCCATGGGACATTGTTCAAGTATTGCCCTGGGTATCGCGTTACAGAAACCGGAAACAAGAGTCTGGTGTATTGACGGGGACGGCGCAGCGCTTATGCACATGGGTGCCATGGCAGTGATTGCTTCCCAGAATCCTCCAACCTGATTCATATCGTGGTGAATAACGGATCCCATGAGAGTGTGGGCGGTATGCCGACAGCAGTAAAAGACATGGATATCGCAAGAATCGCTGAAGCCTGCGGGTATGCGCAGACGTATACCGTATCTTCCGCGAAAGAACTTGACCGGGTTCTGGAAGAAACCGTACAGAACCGCAGATTAACCATGATCGAAGTGAAATCCGCAATCGGTGCCAGGGCAGATCTGGGCAGACCTACCACAACAGCTCTGGAAAACAAGGAACACTTCATGCAGTATCTGAAGCAGAAATGAGGTTATTATGGCAAACGATAAAATACTGGTGACGAGATCATCCATGCCGGATTTCGATGAATACGTTGAAGAAATCCGTGATATCTGGGATTCCCGCTGGCTGACCAATATGGGCATCAAGCATCAGACCCTTCAGAAAGAATTGTGTCAATATCTGAAGACAGAGAATACCGAACTGTTTACCAATGGTCATATGGCTATCGAACTTTCTCTGGCTGCTTTTGATCTGCAGGGTGAAGTTATCACTACACCGTTTACTTTTGTGTCTACGACCCAGGCAATTGTACGTAACGGCCTGAAACCGGTCTTCTGTGATATTGATCCGGTAACCTATACGATGGATCCAACCAAGATCGAAGCACTGATCACCGACAAGACCTGCGCGATTCTTCCTGTACATGTCTACGGGAATATCTGCCATGTCGAAGAGATTGAAGAAATTGCGAAGAAACACGGCCTGAAGGTCATTTACGACGCAGCGCATACATTCGGCGTAGAGTATAAGGGCAGGGGTATCGGCACATACGGAGATGCGTCCTGTTTCAGTTTCCATGCCACCAAGGTATTCCACACTATTGAAGGTGGTGCGGTAACCTACAAAGATGACATCAAGGATACTTTCGGCACAAAGCTGAACTACATGAAAGATTTCGGTATTTGTGATGAAGATAATATTACCGAGATTGGTCCGAATGCGAAGTTCAATGAATTCTGCGCAGCCATGGGCTTGTGCAATCTGCGCCATGTGGATGGGGAAATCGAGAAACGCAGACATGTGGTGGAAAGATACCGTGAGAATCTGTCCGGTATTCCGGGAATCACGGTGAACCAGCCGCAGAAGGATGTGAAGCCGAATTACGCGTACTTCCCGGTGATCTTTAATGAAGAGATCCTCGGTATCGACCGTAACCAGATCAAGGATATCCTTGCCGGTCACGGAATCAATGCCCGTAAGTATTTCTATCCGTTAACCAACAGTGTTGCCTGCTATAAGGGACAGTATGATCCGGAAGATACACCGGTTGCCCTGCAGATGAGTAAGCGTGTTTTGACACTGCCGTTGTTTGCGGATCTGGCCCTGAGTGATGTGGACAGGATCTGTAATATCATCAAAGAGGCTGTGAAATGAACAGTGTGATCGTCCTCATCGGTTATAACCGTAAGGATTGTATACGGAGTTGTTTTGAGGCTGTCCGTAAAGCAGAATATCCCGGTGATGACCAGGTAGATCTTTACTTCAGTCTGGATTATAGTCCGGTACAGCAGGAACTGACCGAAATGATTGATGCCTTCTCCTGGACACACGGAGAAAAGAGAGTCATCGCGCACCCGGAAAGACAAGGTCTGCGTAAACATGTGATTTCGTGCGGGAATCTGATCGGTGATCATGATTTCCTGATCATGCTGGAAGATGATGTGGTGGTATCAGACAGTTACTATCTGTATGTGCGGGAAGCGATGCGTATGTATGGAGATGATCCGTCGGTTGCCGGCGTGTCACTCTACCAGCACTATACACATCCGCAGGTAGGCAGGCGCTTTGAACCGGAGTATAACGGCAGTGATGTCTATCTGTTACAGAGCGCGCAGTCTTGGGGACAGTCCTGGTCAAACCGGATGTGGAAGGAATTCCATGACTGGTATATTTCTCATCCTTCCTTTGAACAACCGGAGGGAATGGCGGATTATTCGTATGGCTGGGATGAACGCAGCTGGCTGAGATACTACATGGGATATATCTGTTCGAATCATCTGTTTATGATCTATCCGTATCATTCCTTTTCCACCAACATGGAAGAAGTCGGAGAGAACCGGAAGAAGACAGATACGGACTATCAGGTATCCACGGTACATGGACAGAGAAAATTCCGGATGTATCCGATGGATCAGCTGATCCGTTATGACGCCTTCTTTGAACGGATGGGTGATCCCTGGTTTATACCTGTATATCAGGGCGAAGAAGTACTGATGGATCTGAACGGCAGTCATTCTCGTACATTTGGGTATCGCTATATGTTGTCTACCCGCTATCTTCCATATGAAGTAGTCAGGACCTATGGCTTGAAATTACGGCCGCAGGAAGTCAATTTCCGGGAGAATGTGGAAGGGAATGACCTGTACCTGTATGATCTGAGTAAGCCGCAGAAAAAGCAGAAAAAGGGCATTAACCCGAATGTTGTACGCTATGATGTACGGGCAGTATCCTGGGCAAGATTATCGTATCTGGGGTTACTGGAGTTCGGTGAATATGCCGCAAAGAAACTACGTAAGAAAAAGTGATGGAAGCCATCACTTTTTAAGATAAGTCATTTTCCGGAACTGCCGGTACAGACCACCGAAGGTATTCTTGGCTGTACTAAGTACCGTATAGGTATCCACGATCTTTCTGGCATTGAAGGTCATGGCAGCTCTCTTGAAGATTCTGGAGTAGGTATTCGGAGTCTCTGCATTCTTTATCGCAACCATACCACGTGGTGTAAGGACATGTTCCTGCACCATGTTTATTTTCTCTTCTCTGGTGTAAGGAGAACCATCCGCGAACAGGTTGATCACAAACACTTCATACTCCCTGAGCAGGTAGTTGTCAATCAACGGATTCCGGGGATCCTGCAGCATATCCATCATCGTCTGTACACCGGTTTCCTTGTCTTTCAGCACTTCCACGCTGTCGGGCAGAAAGCGGTTGACCATGGTTTCTCTGGCACGTTTCTGGTAGTGATAGACCAGCAATGACGTACTGATGATCTTCTTTGCGTAGGTGAATGCCACACAGTTGAAAATCAGGTCTCCGGAATTCTCTTTGCCTTCCGGCAGACACTCGGGATGTTCCTTCAGGATCGAAGTACGATAGAACTTATTCCAGTAGGTATTGAAACTATCGTTGCGGAAACAATCCTCAATTGCCGGAATCGGTTCATCATACACTTTGTCCGGACAATTCATCTCAAAGCTATAATTCTCTTCCACAAAATCCACGGTATTCCGGAAAATCAGAATATCCGGGTCATCCTCAAGATAGGAGAGTAATGCCGGCAGGGTATTTGGCTCTATCCGGTCATCGTCGTCAAAGAACCAGGAATACTTACCCTGTGCCTGTGCCAGCGCGTGCTTGCGGGTGGCTGTACATCCCTGATTCTCCTGGTGAGAGATCGAGATTTCCGGGTATCTGTTCTTGTATTCCTGCAGGATCTGCCAGCTTTGGTCTTTGGATCCGTCATCGATCAGGATCATTTCGGTTTCTTCTGTCAGCTGCGGAAGGATACTGTCAAGACACTGTCCAAGTTCTTTTTCCGCGTTGTATACGGGGATTAAAATCGATAACTTTTTCATACGTGTATTCTAGCATAGAGTATGGAATTCACCTATAAAAAACCATAAAATAGAGACATACAAAGAAGAAAAGAGGATCGTATCATGAGTGATCAGGGAAGACATGCGCCGTTCCGCTACGATTATGTCGGCAGTTTTCTGCGTCCGCAGGAACTCAAAAAAGCCCGCGAACAATATGCCAGCCACGCGATAACGTATGAACAACTGAAGGAAGTAGAAGATGCCTGTATCATCGATCTGGTACAGAAACAGAAGAACGCAGGTTTCCATGTGATTACCGATGGTGAATTCCGGCGTTCCTGGTGGCATATGGACTTCTTCTGGGGACTAAACGGGATCGAGAAGAGAAGTACAGCCAAGGGCTTGCAGTTTCACGGTGAGATGACCAAGGCAGAGACGGCTGTGATCACCGGTAAGATCTCCGGAGAGAATCACCCGTTTATTGAACACTACCGCTTTGTCAAGGCGCTGGAAGATGAACATACCGTCGCCAAGCAGACCATTCCTTCACCGGCGCAGTTACTGACCCAGTTACGTCTGCCGGAATACCGTGAACAGAATCGATCTGTATATCCGGATGACGAAGAACTGAAAAACGATATCGTACAGGCATATCACCAGGTGATTCATGACCTGTACGATGCCGGATGCCGGACGATCCAGTTTGATGACTGTACATGGACCTTATACGCAGACCGTGGTTTCTGGCCGAGATTCGGGATTACCGAAGAAAGCCTGAAGATCATTGCGGAAGAAGAAATCGACCTGAATAACCGCGCAATTGAAGGTAATCCGGAAGACCTGGTGATCAATACCCATGTCTGCCGCGGGAACTTCCACAGTACCTATGCGAATGAAGGAGCCTATGATCCGATTGCCCCGTATTTGTTTGCGCGTGAGAATGTGAATGCCCTGTACCTGGAATACGATGATGCCAGAAGCGGCGGCTTCGGACCACTTGACTACGTGACTCCGGGAAAGAAAGTTGTCTTGGGACTCATCACGACCAAACATCCCGAACTGGAAGATAAGAACCTGATCAAGCGCAGGATCCATGAAGCGGCGTTGCATGTGCCGCTGGAAAATCTCTGCCTTTCCCCGCAGTGCGGCTTCGCGTCTACGGAAGAAGGCAATAAACTCACGGAAGAAGAACAGTGGGCGAAGCTTGCCCTGGTCAGAGAGATCGCGGAGGAAGTCTGGAAAGACGCCGGAGAATTCTGATCATACGAATATCAAGTTCTTTCTGTGTTATGATAGACAGAAGAAAAAGAAATGGAGTATTCTGAATGACCGGTTTTCTGAAAAGAACGGAAGAATTCATGTTGAAACATAAGAAGGGGTTATTTATAACCTTGATTCTTATGGCTTTTGTGATGACCGCACTGATGTTTATGTTTGAGGAGTATTACGCAGATGATCTCTTCTATATGCGGAAGTGGGATTCCGATGAATTACTTGGTAGTTTTGCGGATATCGTCTATTTCCAGAAGATGCACTATAACTTGTGGGGCGGAAGAACACCTGGATATACGGTTTTACAGTTCTTGTTGTGTATGGGAAGACCGGCAGCCGGTATTGCGGGTGCCTGCGGGTTCTTCCTGCTGGTCAAAGTGATCTGCCGTGCGGGTCTGACACAGAAGATCACAATGCCGTATTTTGCCCTGACCATGGGTATGTTGTACTTTTTGAACAGTAATTTCTATGAAACCATAGAATGGTATACCGGCGCGGGGATATACATGTTCCCGATGATGTTTGTCATGAGCGCGATGATTCCGTTCTTTGCCTGGGTAAAAAACGGTGAGTTTACAGCAAAATGGTATCACTGGCTGTTATTGCCGGTCGTGTTGTGCGCAGGCTGGAGTCTTGAAAATATCGCTCCGACCATGCTGGTGATCATGGGTCTGATCCTCTGGATGCGATACCGCAAAGAAAAGAAACTCGATTTGTACATGACGATTTGTATGATCCTAGCTTTTGCGGGATGTTTATTGCTGCTGATTGCTCCCGGGAATTATGCCCGCGGAGAGGAGTTCAGCGGTGGTCTGATGGCGATTGCCTATCGTGGCCACGGACAGATCAACGCATGGTTTAACTGGTTGTTCCTGCCTCTTCTGACAGCTGTACTGGCAGCGGTTGCCGTACATGCTGAAGATCCGGAGTACCTGAAAAATGACCGTTGTACACAGTTGTTGGCTGTATGGTTTGTCTTGAGCAATCTAATCATGATCGCCTCACCGACCTACCCGGAACGTACAACGATTGGTCCGCTGGTGATCCTTCTGCCGCTGATCCTGCGTCTGTTGGAAAAGTATGTATCCGGGAACGAAAAGAGGGAGAAAATACTGGCGTTGATCGCCTTCTGGACGGGAATATCCTTTGTCTTTGCGCTGTTGTCCATCGACCTGCTGGCCATCGTACGCTCGGCAGGAGTCTATATCCCTCACTGAGAATTCACGGAATATCCGGGTCAGGATACGGAAGAGGAGTGTATATCTTCTTCCGTTTATTTATGTTTACTCATGATATGATAGTAAAAGGTAAAGTATGTTCAGAATACTCTATATCTTGTCAAATGAGCCTAACGGAGGCGTAGGAGCAGTCATTGAGAACTATGTTTCTCATTTTCATGATCGTTTCATCGTTGATTATCTGATCTATACCGAGCAGAGAGATACACCGTTCCAGAAGACGATCAAGACAGAGAATAACCGGATCTATTATCTGCCGGAACTGAGGATCAGGGACTACCTGTCTCTTCAAAAGAAAACAAATCAATTCTTCCGTGAACATGCCCATGAATATTGCATTGCACACCTGCATTTTGCCGGGATCGCGTCTCTTGTCTATCAACCGGCGAAGAAATACGGGCTTCCGTGCAGGATCACACACAGTCATAACCCCAGACTTTCCGACAGTGCCTGGAAAGAACTGCGCAATCGTATGATTACAGGGAATCTGAAGAAAGTCTCCAATGAATATTTTGCCTGTTCCAGGGATGCCGGAAGATATCTTTTCGGAGATTCTCCGGTGTATTATATGCACAATGCCATCGATCCCGAGGCCTTCCGCTATGATGAACAACTCCGTCAGAAGACCAGGGAACAGTATGGAATCGAAGATAAGCACGTTGTACTCTTTTCCGGACGTCTGGAAAAACAGAAGAATCCGGAACGTGTGATTGAGATCTTCTCCGTATTTGCGGAAAAGGATCCTGAGGCGGTATTATTGATGGCAGGCAGCGGATCACTGGATGAACAACTTCATCAACAAGCCGAAAAGACCGGGAAGGATATCCGCTTTCTTGGCTATACACGAGAGATTGCGGCATTGAACCAGGCGGCGGATGTATTACTGCTTCCGTCAGAGTTTGAAGGTTTTGGCATCAGTGCCATAGAAGCGCAGGTTTCCGGACTTCCGTGCGTATTATCCGACCGTTTTCCTGAAGAAGTGGATATCACCGGCGATGTTGTCCATCTTTCTCTGAACGAAGATAATTCTGTCTGGGCAGAAGCTTTGCATGCGTCTGTGCAGAAACCCCGCGCAGACCACTCCCGGGAGATCATCGATGCCGGATATGATATTCATACAGAAGCAGAGAAACTGGAAGATTACTATGAAGAACTGGCGAAGAAATACGGAGGGACACAATGAGTAAACAGCGGACAAGAATGATGGGTCCTGAAACTTTTCGTATCATTGCGGCACTCTTTGTGTTTCTGATGCACAGTCTCAGCCGTCTCGGCACGTATTACGGACCTCTGCAGGCGCTGGTCAGCACCGGCGGTGTCTATATGACCGGATTCTTCATGTTGTCCGGGTTTATGAATGCTTTGGGTTCTGCGGACCGTGATTTCACCACTGCCGGAGAAATAAAACGTTTCCTGAAACGCAGACTGGTATCCCTGATGCCTTTATACCTGTTTCTTGCGGTCATCCATGTGATTGAGACTTACGGGACAAAGCGCTTTGTCCGGGAACTGTATCTGATACCTGTGGAATTCACCGGTACACAGACCTTGTTTCAGTCAATGATCAAAATGTCGCATAACGGAGGCACGTGGTTTATTTCCTGCCTTCTGGTATGTACAGTATTGTTCCCGTATCTGCATACCCTGATCCGTTCCTGCAGCACAAAGAGTAAAGTGCTGTGGCTCTGCGGGCTGTATCTCTTCGGGGTATATGCGTTAAAACTGAATACTTATCTGGAACTGACCTCCCTTTACGGAAATCCATTTTTCCGTCTTTTGGAGTTTACCATCGGTGTTTTTGCCGGTTCGCTGTATCCGGCATTACAGAAAAGCAGGGGATATCGTGTGGTCTGTTCTCCGCTGGTAGTTCTGTGTGCGTATCTGGTGCTGTTCTGGTCTCTTACCAGTATTGTGAATTACGGTATATATAACGGCGATCCGGTGTCGGCAGACTGGCTGGTGATCCCGCTGTTCCTGCTGATCCTGTGCGGGTCGGCAAATATGAATGTTCCTTCGTTTCTTTCCGGAATTGTCGGACATCTTGGAGGAATCACCTACGGTTTCTATCTGGCACAGTTCTATTGTTTCTGGTTCGCAAAGCTGATTGCGGAAAGGATCGGTACAGAACAGACATCGTATCAGACTTTGGGGATTGCCTTGGTCATATGTCTGCTGATGGCGGAGATGGCATACCTGTGCATACAGAAACCGGTCAGAGCGTATGCGCTGAAACACATGGAGAGTAAAGATGAACGATAACAAGTACAGTGTATTATTATCGGTATACAGGAAAGAACAGGCAGAGTATCTGGACCAGGCGCTTTTGAGTATGGTCAGGCAGACGGTTGTCCCGGATGAAATCGTAATCGTACGTGACGGACCGCTGACCAGGGAACTGGACGAAGTCATCGATACCTACAAGGCCCGATACCCGGAGATGATACAAATCCTGACCAATGAAACAAACCTTGGTCTGGGACTGGCCTTACAGAAGGGTGTACCTGCCTGCCGCAATGAACTGATTGCCCGTATGGATTCCGATGATATCGCAAGACCTGACCGCTGTGAAAAACAGCTGAAGATGTTTGCGGAAGATCCCGGACTGGTAATCTGCGGAGGCGCGATCCGGGAGTTTAACACAACCCTGGACAATACTTCCGGATATCGTATCTGTCCGTCCTCTGACGCAGAATTGAAGCAGTATATCAAGACCCGCTGTCCGTTTAACCACATGACGGTCATGTATAAGAAGAGCGCCGTCCTTGAGGCAGGAAACTACCAGGACTTTCTGTATAACGAAGACTACTTGTTATGGATCCGTCTGTATGAAAAGGGATATAAGTTTGCGAATCTTCCGGATGTGCTGGTGGATGTCCGGGTGAACGATGATCTGTACCAGCGCAGGGGCGGAGAAGCCTACTACAAGAGTGAGAAGGGAATCCAGGATATTCTTCTCCATGACGGGATCATCACCAGGACGACCTATCTCAGTAATGTCGCAAAGAGATTTATCCTGCAGAAACTGATGCCGAATGCACTCCGCGGTTTTCTGTATAAATATGTAATCAGGAGAAAACATGAAGAAACTAAGTGAACTGACATCCAGGTTTGTCTATGATGCCTATCATCTGAATGATGATATGGTTTTCATCATCCGTGAAATAGACGCGAAGGAACTGCTGAATTACCGGCGTCTGGATGTAATCGCAAAACTGATGTATCTGGAATTGAGAGAGAAATGCCCTGCACATGCGGAAGCGCTGTACCTGGAACATATCCGGGTAATGACCAGAGATTCTTTTGTGGAAGCAGGAAGTAATAAGAGCGGTAAGGAAGCCTTCCTGAAGTCCTTTCAGAATCTGTATGAAGATATGAAGGAACACGGATATCGTGAAGACCAGCTTCCGATCCCGGTAGACAAGGATATGTGCCTGATGGATGGCGCGCATCGTACAGCCTGTGCGATTGCCCTGAACAAGCCGGTGACGATCATCCAGCTTCCGGTAAGCGCGGAATATGACTGCTATGATTATCAATACTTCCGTGAGAGAACGATGGAAGAATCTTATCTGGATGAGATCGTACTGGAGTATATCCGCAGGTCGGATCATAACTGTTGTATCAATCTCTGGCCAAGCGCAAAGGGTCACGACGAAGAAACCCGGGCATTGATTGACAAGTATTTCACGGTATTCTACGAAAAAGAAGTGACGCTGAACGAAAACGGTGCTTTCCACTATCTTGCGCAGATTTACAAGGAGTACTCCTGGGCACAGAACCATGACCAGGACGGATTCTCCGGGGTGTACCGCAAACTGGTGCCGTGCTTTCCGACGTTTGACCCGGTCAAGGTATTCTTTGTCAAAGTCAGGGAATTTGATTCACTGGTACAGATCAAGGAAGAAATCCGGGATATCTACCATCTGGAGAAACACTCCATGCATGCGACAGACAATGATCAGGAAACACGGGAAATGGCAGAGATCCTGCTGTCAGGAGAAACTATCCATTTCCTGAATTCCTGCCAGCCCCTGAAGTTTCCCAACACATTTGAGCTTCTTGCGCAGACTTCAGAACACGATCCCCAGAAAACAATCTATACCGGATCAATAGTTCTGGCATTGTACGGAATACGTCAGGCGGAAGATCTGGATTATCTCAGTCTGGAGGAGGATGAGAACTCTCACAACAAGTATTTGGATCTGTATGAGATGACGCTGGAGGAAGCCTTCCATGATCCTGCTAAATCCTTTGTTTATTTTGACAACCGTTTTCTGACTCTGGATGTGATCAAGAACTTCAAGAAGAATCGTGACGAAGGGAAAGACAGGGATGATCTGAAACTGATCGATCTTGTCTTGAGCAGTAACGGGCTGGAAGACCCGCAGATCAAAAAGATCCAGGCCAGAAGAAGACGTATTGCCAAGGTCCAGGGAGTGATCCTGAAGACCGCGCACAAGACAGGGACCTATGACCTGTTAAGAAAGATCTATCATATAGTTAAGGGAAAATAGGAGAGTTAAGGCAGATCTTTTGAAGATCTGCTTTTTTATAAAAAATCCCATGGATACGGTATAATAGTAAAGATATGAAATATACTCTTAACCAGCCTACGGTATTGAAGATGATACAGTTATCTATAACTTTCCTTCTTTTATTCATGGGTTATTTTTACAGTATGTTTGGAATAGACTGCAGTTTTCTGTTTTACGCAGCTCTTCTGTATACCGTGGCTTATGGGTTTTATGTACTGTTTGTGTCAAGAAAGAAACTATTCCGGGAATACAGGACCGAGATCCTGATCGGGATTGCGGCAGCGGTCAGTGTTTTGGCAAACATGGAGTTCTTTGATTTCAACCACGGTCCTGTAGGACTCGCAGAGTTGTTCCTGTTCCTCGGCGGTACGATGTTGTATACCGGTAAGGAAGACATGGGATCCATAAAGAAACTGATTCATCTGTTCTTCCGGCTGATCATTGCCATGACCTTTTTCATGACTTTCCTGTCGGTTGCGGCAGGGGTATACAGCTTCCACACCGATGGCTGGTTTCCCTGGCTGGGAAGTGAAAAACTGGGGAACTGGCACCATGAATTTACACATCTGGTATTCGGAGGATATTACCGTAACGGGAACCAGCTGGGTCTGAATGCGTTTGTGTCTGCAGCTTTATCTATATATTTCCTGGGCAGGGAGAAACATCGCTGGTTTGATATAACCAATATCTTCTTCCAGCTAATCGGAATCGTGGTTTCCGGCTGCCGTTCCATCTATCTGGCAGTCATCGTCTTCGCACTGTACCTGGCATTCCACCAAGGCTCCAAAAAGATCCGCAGGATCATCTTCACGCTTGTCTGCGCAGGCATATTATTCCTGGCCGGAGTAACGATCTATAAGATGTCCTTCTACCACAAAGGAGCGGGTTCCAGCAATATCCTGAACGCGCTGACCGGTAACCGTTACGCAATGTGGCAGGAGAGTTTCCGCCTGTTTCAGATCAAGCCCTGGACCGGTATCGGGGTAAATAACACACTTTCTGCCGCAAGAGCTTATCTTGGGAAGAAAGCAGTCATCAGTTATTACGGGTATACAAACTCGCATAATTTCATCATGAACATCCTGGCCATGACCGGTATCCTTGGATTTCTCTCTTTCCTGGCTTACGGGAAAAAGATCGTATACTCTCTGCGAAAGGCGGATCCTGTACTAAAGACATTTGTGCTGAGTATCTTGTTTGCGGATCTCTTTGACATCTTTGTGGTGTTTACCGATCATATAGGCTCCTTCCTGGTGCCTCTGATTGTGGGGTATGCGTACCGTCAGTATCTGGCAAAAGACAAACCGGTGTACTTTATCTCCAATGTAGTGGAAGAAGAGCTGTACAGGGAAATCTATACCAAGGAAGATAAACCCGGACAGCAGGCGCAGAAGTTCAATCGTCTGATCGGGGAAGGCTTTGCGCAGAACGGGCAGGAGATCTATTGTCTGTCCTCTGTCCTGGCCAGTCCGTCAATCGTGGATTACACGATCCGTAAATTCAAGAATCAGGGAATGTACAAGTATCATCTGTCTTTGAATATTCCTCTCTTGAAGAATCTCTGGCATCTGGTATCGACATGTCTTTACTTATTGTTCCGTCGTCCCGGGTATGTCCTGGTGGATGTGTTGTCCATTGATGATGGTATTGGTTCGATTCTCGCGTCCAAGATCATGGGTACACCTGCGGTGGGAATCATTACAGATCTGCCTGAGCATTTCTCCGGCAATGCGCTGTATGCGAAACTGTTCTACCGGTTTGTGTCCTGGTGTGACGGATATGTTTTCCTGACAGAGTATATGGATGAGAAGCTGAATCCGAAACATAAACCATGGATCGTCATGGAAGGACTGTGCGACAGTAAGACAAAAGAAACAGAGATTACGGAACGCACAAACGCGATCGTCTTTGCGGGAGAGATTGATGAACCTAATGGTGTCATGACTTTGGTGAATGCCTTTAACGCATGGGATTGTACAGACTATGATCTCTGTTACTACGGAAGCGGAGAAGCGATGCCTCTGTTACAGAAAGCCGCCGAAGGGAATCCCCGGATTCACCTGATGGGGCTGGTATTAAACCGTGAACTGATGCCGGTGATGGAGAGGGCATCTCTATTGGTCAACCCGCGTCCGGTACACCAGGATTTTGTGAAGTATTCGTTCCCCAACAAGCTTATGGAATATATGAATACAGGCACGTATACCGCAAGCAGTCATCTGGCATGTATACCGGAAGAGTATTTCCGTTATATCGGTGATCTCGGGGAAGGCAGCAGTGAAGATATCCTGGCATTCTTCCGCAGGTTTGAAACGATGAAGAAAGAAGAAATACTCTCCTGTGGAAAAGAAGCACAGAAATTTGTTCAGTCCGCCAAGAATAACAAGATCCAGGCAGAACGGATCATGAATATGATGAAAGAGTTCTATGCCTGAAGAGGATACAGGGAGGAAACAGATCAATGAAAGTAATGATTCTCTGCGGATATCTGTATGAAGGAATCGGACAATACTTTGACCGGAAGGAGGAATCCTTCGGAGGATGGGTCAAGGGTTTTATGAACGGGATCCGTGACTATGAAGATCTGGATATATACTATGCGGCTGTGGAAAAGGGAAAGAACCAGTGTATCACAAAGACGATTGACGGCATCACATTCCATCTTGTGTCGTACGGTGATGCCGCGTATCTTCAGTCTTTCCTGAATGACAATCCGTGTGATGTGTATCATCTTTTCGGCATGGAGAATGAGTTCGCGGAAGATATCGTTCCCTTGTTAGACTATGACAAGACGCTGTTCTACATTCAGGGAATCATCGACGAGTATAAAGACTATTATCTGGCAGACTATGACCGTTTTCATGGGGCTAATCCTCTGTTTAAAGTCTATATGTATCTGAACAGACGTTTATTTGAGAAAAGAGGCAGAACCGAGAAGAATATCTTCCGTAATGCCAGATATATCGCCGGAAGAACCGACTGGGATAAAGCCTACGTAGAGGCGGAAGCTCCGGGCATACAGTATTTCAAGTTAAATGAATCTCTCCGGGATGAATTTTATCAGGACCATGATGGAACCCCGCTGTGGGATATCACCGGGGTCAATCGTCATACGATCTTTGTGACACAGGCAAATTATCCCGTGAAAAGCCCGCATATGATCGTGGAGATCGTACGCCTGCTGAAACAGAAATATCCTGATGTGAAATGCTATATCGGCGGTGAAGATATCTCCAGTTCTACGAGTCTTGCGACTAAACTGGGCGTATCCTATGCCAGTTATATCCAGAAACTGATTAAACAGTACGGTCTGCAGGAGAACATCAAGTATATCGGTTATCTCAACGCAAAAGACATGGTTAAGCAGCTATGTCAGTCCAATGTATTCCTGCTGGCATCCGCAATCGAGAATTCACCCAATTCCCTGCAGGAAGCCATGGCTGTCGGCGTTCCCTGTGTAAGCAGCTTCGTCGGCGGTGTGTCCTCCCTGGTCAGCAGTGAAAAGGAATGTAAGTTATATCCGTACAACGATCCCAAGCAGGCTGCGTATAAGATCAGTCAGATCTTTGCGGATGATGATCTTGCGGGAGAGATGTCCCTGGCAGGATATCAACGGATCCGCAAACTGATCGATATTCAGGCTAACGGAAAAACCCTGCACGATATCTATGTGAAGATCGACCAGGACAACAAGGAGGACAAATCATGACAGCGCCGGCAATCGTCTTTACCTATAACCGTAAGGAACAGACACGTAAGACTCTGGAAGCTCTGGATGCCAATACCATTGCCAAAGATACAGAACTATTCATCTTCTGTGACGGACACAGGGAAAACAAGCCGGGAGATGAAGAGAAAGTACAACAGGTACGTAAATATCTGCAGGAGTTTGCGGAAAACAACCACTTTAAGAAAGTAACCCTGAACTTCGCTCCGAAGAACAACGGTCTGGCAAGATCTGTGATTGCGGGAGTCACATCCGTGATCGAACAGTACGGTACGGTGATCGTTACCGAAGATGATCTGGTCAGTCATAAGAACTACCTGGAGTATATGAACGAAGGTCTGGAGTACTACCGGAATAACGCCAAGGTCTGGTCCATCAGCGGATACTCCTATCCCCTGAAATCTCTGAATGACCGGGAAGAGGTATACTTTACCTACCGCGGAAGCAGCTGGGGATGGGCAACCTGGAAAGACCGCTGGGATACCGTTGACTGGGATGTCAGGGACTATAAAACATTGTTGTTCAACCCGAAACGGATGAAAAATCTCAATGATTCCGGCAGAGATCTCTTTGTGATGTTAAGAGACCAGAGACGTGGAGTAATCGATTCCTGGGCTGTACGCTGGGTGTTTGAACAAACCAGGAATCATCTGGTTACGGTATATCCCCCGAAGACATTTGTCTATAATATCGGCTTTGACGGCAGCGGTACGCATACCGGCGATGACGGCAACGATACCTATGATTCTCTGGATGAGATCCGGTACCGTCTGACCACACCAATATATGAGCCGGAGGTCCTGACAGAATTCGCGCAGTACTATGAAGATCCGTATCTTCATATCAAACAGAAATACAAACCCGGAAGAGAACTCTAGATCCTGAGGAAGAATCCGGAAAACATGATAGAATAGGGAAGTATCTGAGGTAGACAATATGAATGAAGATAAACTGTTTGACGGTAAAGTATTACTGGTGACCGGAGGGACCGGTTCTTTCGGCAATGCCGTAACAAAGCGTTTCCTTACCACAGGCATCAAGGAGATCCGGGTCGTCTCACGTGACGAGAAGAAACAAGACGATATGCGTCATGAGTACCAGGCAAAATGGCCGAAGGAAAGTGAAAAACTGAAATTCTATATCGGAGATGTCCGGGATTATCATTCCATTGAAGGTGCCTTCAAGGGTGTAGACTATGTCTTCCACGCGGCAGCTCTCAAACAAGTCCCGAGCTGTGAATTCTATCCGATGGAAGCGGTAAAGACGAACGTGATCGGGTCCAATAATGTGATCAGTGCCTGTGTGGAACACGGGGTGAAGAGGGCAGTATTCCTGAGCACCGATAAAGCCGCATATCCGATCAACGCGATGGGAATGACCAAGGCTTTGATGGAAAAGAACGTGATTGCCAGAAGCCGTCAGATGGGGGAAAACGATACTGTATTCTGTCTTACCCGTTATGGTAATGTCATGGCCAGCAGAGGCAGTGTTATCCCTCTGTTTATCGACCAGATTAATGCCGGAAAGGCAGTTACCCTGACCAATCCGGAAATGACCAGATTCATGATGACCCTGGATGATGCGGTGGAACTTGTCTTGTATGCGTTCCAGCACGGCAATCAGGGAGACACCTTTGTCCAGAAAGCACCTGCCGCAACCATCGATACGCTGGCCGATGCGATCCTGGAACTGATGCCGGATAACCACGGAAAAACGATTATCGGTACCAGGCACGGAGAAAAACTGTACGAAGTACTGGTAACTTCGGAAGAGATGGTCAGGGCAGAAGACATGGGAGATTACTTCCGGATTCCTGCCGATAACCGTGATCTGAATTATGATAACTATTTCAAGAAGGGAAATACGGAATTGTCCGCAGTTACCGAATATGATTCTCACAATACCGAACGTCTGGATACGGAAGGAATGAAGAAACTTCTGTTAAAACTCGATCTGTTCCGGTAGAACAAGGCAGGAATCCTGCCTTTTCTACATACAGGGATTCACACAAATATACAAGAATACAGGTGGTGATAAAATGACAAAAGAAATCAAGGCGACTGAAACGATCGGCTTTGCGATGCTGGTATCGGTGGTCGGCGGAATGATGGACGGATATTCCTACATAGTGCGCGGAGGTGTGTTCGCCAACGGACAGACCGGTAATTTCCTGAAACTGGCAATCGGTCTTGCGGAAATGGATACAGAGAAGATGCTGCGGTCGATCATTCCGATCATCGGCTTCTGGATCGGTATCTTTACCGCGCACCATATCCAGACAAAAATCATCCAGAAAGACCCGGAAAGTATACACGATGACCGCTGGAAGATCTGGGTGCTTGTGCTGGAAATGGTCCTGCTGTTTATCGTCGGATTTGTGCCGGATTCGGTATTACATCTTGTTCCGAACACACTGATTTCCTTTACCGCTTCCATGCAGTACTGTACATTCCGCTATCTGAATGGCTCCATGGGTTATTCTTCGGTATTTGCCAGCGGGAATATGCGATCTACCGCGGAACAATACTACAACTGGCTGGTTCTCCGCCAGGACGCGAACCGTCCCAAAGCGCTGCAGTATTCTTCCATCATGGCATCATTCTTCCTCGGTGCGCTGGTGGTTGCTCTGCTTGCGCGGTTCCTGCAGGAAAAGGCGATCTGGATCGCGTCGGTATTACTTCTGGCCGGAATACTCCGGGTGATGAATGCGTTACGCAGTCAGCAGTAAATCTTTGTTATAATTGGAATGATGGTTGAATGGATCAAAAAACTTATAGCGTGGATCTTCGGTGCTTTGGGCATCACCGGACATTTTTATCGTGAAACATACAAGAATCCCAATGTCATACGGATCATCAATTATCACCGTACACCGGAGAATGAACTGAAGAATTTTGAGAAACAACTCCGGTGGTACCAGACACAGTTCCGGAATATCGATGAGAAGGCGTTCTATGCCTTCATGAACAGAGAACTCATCCTGGATAAACCGGGAGTGATCCTGAGTTTTGACGATGGTCTGCTGAACAACTACGAACTGGCACTTCCGCTTCTGGAAAAGTACGGGTTTACGGGATGGATGATGATTTCCGCAGGCAATGCGGACGGCACGGAATACATGACTTACGATCAGATGCAGGATGTGCTGGATCGGGGTCATGTGATCGGATGTCATACCTTTACCCATCACCGGATGAGTGACGAAGATACCGATGAGGTTCTGCAGAAAGAAATTGCGGATGCCAGGATGATGCTGGAAGATCATCTTCAGACGTCTATCCGTATCTTTACCTGGTGCGGGGGCGAAGAAGATACCTATACGGAGAAGGCCCAGGAGTATATCCGCAGATACTACGATTACGGCTTTATGACAAATAGTGACCTGGTAACACCGGATACGGATCATTACCACATCCAGCGTACCAATGTGGAAGCGAGATGGCCTCTCTCACTGGCGAAATTCCAGTTATCCGGACTAATGGACCGGTTATATAAAGAAAAACGAGAACGTGTAAACCAGAAGACAAAGTGAGGAACAAGACATGAAGATATTGATTACCGGAGCGAAGGGATTTGTGGGAAGAAACCTGACTGCGAATCTGCGGAATATACAGACCGGGAAGAATAAAACAAGACCGGAACTTGTCATAGAAAATGTATATGAATATGATCTGGATTCTTCACCGGAAGATCTGGAGAGATACTGTGAACAGGCAGATTTCGTCTTTCATCTGGCCGGTGTCAATCGCCCGAAGGATCCTTCGGAGTACCATGCCGGGAATTACGGTTTCTCTGAGGTTCTGCTTAACACCTTGAAGAAGTACGGAAATAAAGCGGGAATCATGTTGTCAAGTTCGATTCAGGCATCTCTGCAGGGCAGATATGCCGGTTCTCTGTACGGTGAATCCAAGCTGGCAGGAGAGAATCTCTTCTTTGGTTACCATGAAGAAACAGGAGCGCCTGTGTATGTTTACCGCTTCCCGAATCTTTTCGGTAAATGGTGCCGGCCGAACTACAACAGCGCGGTAGCCACATTCTGTTACAATACAGCGAATGATCTGCCGATCCAGGTGAATGATCCCGCTGTGGAGCTGGAACTGTTATACATCGATGATCTTATGGAAGAGATGCTGGATCTGCTGGAAGGCAAGGAACATCACTGCCGTTTTGAAGGAGTGAAGGCTGTACCCGATCCGGTGGGAGAATACTGTTACTGCCCGGTAACGCATCATGTGACATTACAGGAAATCGTGGATCTTCTGGAACAATTCCGCAGTATACCGAAATCCTTGTTTATACCGGATGTGCCGGAAGGCTGCTTTGCCAAGAAACTCTACAGTACATATCTCTCGTATCTGCCGAAAGAGAAGATGATCTTTGACCTGAAGGTAAATGCGGATGAACGGGGGAGTTTTACCGAACTGACCAAATCAGTCAGCGGAGGACAATTCTCCCTGAACATATCCAAGCCGGGAAAGGTCAAAGGACAGCACTGGCATAATACCAAGATCGAGTTCTTTATCATTGTCAAGGGACATGGACTGGTGCAGGAACGCTCTGTACTCGGCGATGAGATCCGGCAATTTGAAGTGACCGGTGATCATCCCCAGGTGGTGGTCACATTACCGGGTTATACGCATAATATTATCAATATTTCAGAGACGGAAGATCTGATTACTTTGATCTGGTCAAATGAGGTCTTTGATCCGGGACGCCCGGACACATTCCGTGAAGAGGTATAGATGAGGATCGCATATATCAACAGTGTCGCAGGATTCGGCAGTACCGGGAGGCTGGTATACCATCTTTCAAAGACGGAAGGTGTAACTGCCAGGATCTATTACGGACGGAAAAAAGATATGACGGACGCGGATACATATAGGATGACCGGGTTTCTCGGGAATGTCCGGCATGCCGCAATGACTTTTCTTTTTGACCGTCACGGGTTTTCCAATACTGCGGAAACGAAGCGGATGCTGGAAGACCTGCGCAGATTTCAGCCGGATCTGGTACACTTGCGTAACCTCCATGGATATTACGTGGATGTGGAGACATTGTTTGCCGGACTGAAGGAAATGGGTGTGCCGGTGGTCTGGACGTTACACGACTGCTGGTCGATGACCGGACATTGCGCTCACTATGACAGTATGTGTTGTGAAGGATGGCGCACAGGATGTCAGGACTGCCGGTATGTCAATCATTACCCGGTATCCTGGACAAAGCGTCATACCGCCGAGAACTATATACGTAAGAAAAACACTTTTACTTCTCTGGAGAATCTGACCATTGTAACACCTTCCCAATGGCTGGCAGACCAGGTGAAACAGTCTTATCTGAAGGATATTGACACAAGGGTGATCCGTAACGGTATTGATCTTGAGGTCTTTAAACCTACGGAAAACGACTTCAGAAAGTTGTTTCAGATAGAAGATAAGTTCCTGATTCTCTGTGCTGCTAGTGTGTGGACGCATGAGAAGGGTCTTCATGATCTGGTGCAGTTCAGCCGGATGTTGCGGGAGGATGAGTGTCTGGCTGTTGTGGGTATTCAGGATAACCAGAAGGAAATGTTCCCGCACAGTACAATTACGATCACCAGAACCAACAGCCAGAAAGAAATGGCAGAGATGTATACAGCGGCGGATGTGCTTCTGAATCCGACTCTGGAAGATACTTTCCCTACAGTCAATATTGAAGCCCTTGCCTGCGGTACACCTGTGGTCACATACAACACCGGCGGTTCACCGGAGATTCCGGATGAAAAGACCGGAATTGTCGTGAAGAGAGGAAGTCTCAGCGGACTGCGTGACGCGCTGGATCAGCTTCGTGCACATCCTTTCTCCGCGGAAGATTGCCTGGCAAGAGCGAAACAATTCACGTACAGCCGCATGCTTGAAGAATACGCGGAACTGTACAAGGAGAAGACCGCATGAAGAAGATGAAAGTCTGCTGGATCAGTAATACACCATCTCCGTATAAAGTCGCGTTCATGGATCTGCTTGGGCAGAAGACAGATCTTTTGTGTTTGTTTGAATCACGGGCAGAGAAAGATCGTGAGAGTTCCTGGTATAACTATGAGACAAGGAATTTCAAGGCAGTCTATCTGGATAAGAATAACCGCAGACGTGTATTGAAAGAAGCAGCTGCAGGATATGATCTTCTGATCAATTCCGATTATTCCCAGCCTGTCTGTATGTATGCGACTTATCTGTTTCACAAATATAAGAAAAAGGTATATATCCACGCGGACGGCGGTCTGGCGGTACCCAGAGGATTCATCGACAAGATCATTTCATTTGTGATGAAGAGGGCAGATGAATATCTCAGTTCCGGTAAGGAAGTGAATAAGTACTTTAACTATTACGGAATCAAGGATGAAAAGATCAGGAATTACCGGTTTGCGGCAATGAGTGAACAGGAGATTACCAACGCGGCACAGATGCGCGCAGAAAAAGAGAAATACAGGGAACGCTGTGAGTATAAGGAGGAAGTTATCTTCCTGTCTGTAGGCCAGCAGATTCCCCGGAAGGGCTATGATATTCTCGCTCAGGCTGCGGCGGGTCTTCCCGAAAACATCGGTTTTTACATCATCGGCGGTAAGCCGGAAGAGAATGTGCTGCAGATCGTCCGTGAAAATAAACTGAAGAATATTCACTTCGTACCATTCCTTCATAAAGAAGAGCTTGCGGAGTACTATGCCGGGGCTGACGTCTTTGTGTTACCGACACGGTATGATATCTGGGGGCTGGTGATCAATGAGGCGATGGCTTTTGGCCTGCCGGTACTTTCTACCGATCATTGTGTTGCGGCGCTGGAATTTGACCGTCTGTATAAGAACTGTGTGAATGTGCCGATTGAAGATGTACAGAAACTGCGTGAAGCGATCCTGACACTGGCAGAAGACGAAGAACTGCGGAATACTCTGGGCAGGCGTTCTCTTGAGGGTATTCGCGACTGGAGTCTGGAACAGATGTGTGAGGATTTCGCACAGATATTGAATGCATAACAGGGTGGTTTAAGAATGAGTTATACTTCTTGGCAATATTTTGTGATGATCCTGGTATTACTGCCGGTGTACTATCTCCTGCCGAAAAAGCACCGTTGGATCGTGCTCCTTGCGGGAAGTGTTTTCTTTTATATTCAACTGATCCGTGACTGGAAACAATTGCTTATCTTTGGTTTATCCATAATCCTGAGTTACGGTTTCAGTTTGCTGATCCAGATCACCCGCAGGAAGAAAAAGATCGTCCGGCTTGTGGTCTTGTGGGCAGGAATACTGTTATCTTCTCTGCCGCTGTTGTTGTATAGGGTAGGAGGGTTGTTTGGCAGTACTTCCTGGATCGTTCCTGTAGGCTTGTCTTTTTATACCTTACAGATGATTGCCTACCTGACGGATATTTATAAAAAGACAGTACGTGTACAGGTCAATCCCCTGAAATACGCGTTGTTTATCTCGTTCTTCCCGCAGATCATCCAGGGACCGATTCCCCGGTATAAAGCCCTGGAACAAGGTCTTTTTGAAGGAAATGATTATGACTTTGAGCATATTATCTCCGGGTTACAGTTAGTTCTCTGGGGTTTCTTCCTGAAGTATATGGTTGCGGATTCAGCGGCAGTCTTCGTGAATACCGTCTTTGACCAGTTCCCGAAATATACCGGCGGATATGTGCTTCTTGCGGGAATCCTCTACAGTTTTCAGTTATATGCGGATTTCCTGTCCTGTACAAGCTTATCCCAGGGTGTGGCAGAGATGTTCGGAATCAAGCTTGGGGAGAATTTCTGCCGTCCGTATTTTGCGGATTCTGTCAAGGATTTCTGGCGCCGGTGGCATATCTCTCTTAGTTCCTGGCTCAGAGATTATATCTATATCCCGCTGGGAGGAAACCGGAAGGGGAAACTGATGCGCTGGATCAATCTGGTGATCGTCTTTGCGGTCAGCGGTCTATGGCACGGCGGCAGCGGGAAATTCCTCGTTTGGGGCTTATTACATGCGTTCTATCAGATTCTCGGGGAATTGTTCAGCTTTGGCAGAAAGAGCACGGAACGCACATCGTCGAAGTTCCTGCGTCCTTTCCGTCAGCTTCTGACCTTTATCCTGGTCATGATCGGATGGATCATCTTCCGTGCGGATACATTGAAGAGTGCTTTGGCTATGCTGGAATCCATGTTTACGGAATTTACACCGGAACTGTTTACCGGCAGAATATTTAAACTTGGTCTGAACCAGAAAGAGTTTATCGTACTGGTATTCTCTCTTGTAATTCTGTGGGTAACTGGTTATCTTCAGGAGAAGGGTGTCGTGATCCGTACCTGGATCATGAAACGGAATATTGTGATCCGCTGGGGAATCTACTTCGCGGTGATCTGGCTGATCTGGATCTGTGGTTCCTATGGCTATGGTTTTAACGCCGCAGACTTCATCTACGGAGGATTTTAACCATGAATAAGCATATTAAGAATATAGTCAAGTGTGTGTTGTTCACGGGAATCCTGATCACCTCCCTGCTGGGAATCAATGAACTCCTGATGCCGAAGTATACCCTGAAAAACAATACCTGGCCCACCACATCCACATACCACGGCTTCTACAAGATGAAGAAAGATACCGTGGATGTACTCCTGATGGGTTCCAGCACAACAGTCAATGCCTTAAATCCCCAGGAGATCTATAACGAATACGGGATACGCAGTTATAATCTCGGCAGTGAACAACAGAGTGTCTTCCTGAGTTATTACTGGCTGAAGGAGGCTTTACGTTATCAATCCCCGAAAGTCGTCGTCTTCGATACCAGATTCATGTGGAATGTCCACCCGGAGTATCCCATCAATACTTCGGAAGGCCTGACCAGAAAATGTATCGATCCGATGAAGTTCTCTTCCGTAAAAAGAGAAGCAGTCCGGGATATCTGTTCCAGGGATGATACACAGTCTGAACTCAGTTACTATCTGACGAACCTGAGATTCCATTCCCGCTGGTCTTCCCTGAAGAAAACAGACCTGGATCTCTCCATGACCTATACCTCAGAATTAAAAGGCTATGGCCCCGTATACGGGGATGGTCCGGAAGAGTATACACCGATTGAACCGGAAGATGACGGTGCCTGGATGGAGTTTAATCCCCTGATGCAGGAATACCTGGATAAGATCGTGGATCTCTGTAAGACAGAGGGAATCCAGTTGGTGCTGATCAGTCTGCCCGGGAATGAGATGGACAATGCGGCGCACCACGTCTATACGGCATACGCGGAAGAACACGGGGTAGATTACTACAATCTCTGCAGTAAGGAATACTACGACCAGATTGGAGCGGTACTGCCGAAGGAGAATGTGGTCGGTCACGAGAATGTCCAGGGAGCCGCTAAGACAAGCAGATTCATCGGAAAACTGCTCAGGGACAAATACTATGTACCGGCAGTAAACGATGAACAATACGAGAGTACCAGAGCGTTCTATGAACAAATCAAGGAGAACGCGGAGATCGGCATTGCGGATGAACAGGCAGAATACCTGCGCGCGCTGAAGCCGGATCACTATGCGGTATTCATGGCATCCCGTGGTGATTGTTCGTCGGCGCTTACCGCTGAAGCGGCACAGGAACTGAAGAACTTCGGGATACAGAATATTCCGGATTCCCGGAAAGCTTTCTTTGCGTTAGTGGTTCAGAACAAAGTTCAGGCGGAAGGTTCCGCGGAAGGCGGTGCCCGTTCTGCCGGGAAATTCTCTGAGAGAAAGATCCGTTACCAACTTGAAAGCAATCCCCAGGAGTGTATGATCGAGATTGAGGATAAACAGTATGCCCGGGAAGAAGACGGACTGAATATCGTTGTCTATGATCTTCTGACAGGCAAGGTAATCGATAAAGTCACATTCCAAAAGGGAAATGTATTAAGATAGAGATAACATGAGTGAACAAGTAACCGTATTTGACAAGAGAATCGATGAAGACCCTGTGTTTGACGATAAACATCACAGTATGTACTGTGCCATAGGCTTCTTTAACGCGTTTAATGAGACCTGGCCGGTATATCGTCTGGAACTGGCAGATTTCAACGTGTATTACACGCTGGAAGCTCACCGTGTCAATATCCTCGGTACCCTGAACCACTACACAAAAGAAGAAATCGACCGTGTTTGCGCATGGATGTTCGCGCAGTACAAGGGGAAGTATGTGAACTGGGGAGGCTTCTATGAACCATACGACTCTCCGGTATATCATGTCCATAAGACCGGGATCGTCAGTGATATCATCATGGACCTGCCGGACAGCGAACAAGGCTATCTGGCGATGTTGAACAAGACAACACGCAAACATGTGCAGTACTACAAGCGCCGTTTTCTGCGTGATTATCCGGAAGCGGAATTCAAGGTATACCGGGGCAGGGAGATTACTAAAGAACTGATCTCCACACTGGTGCACTACAATCACCTTCGTATGGAAGCGAAGAACACTCATTCCGACCTGGATGAAAAGGAAGAACAGGGAACGTATGAATTATGCCAGTCTTACGGTGTCGTCCATACCGTAGAGAATCATGGAGAGATCCTGGGAGGCACGATCAACCCTCATATCAACCGCCACAGTCATCTCGCTATCATCTCCCATCATCCGGACTACGATAAGTACAATGTCGGCCAGATCGCGCTGTATGAGACGATCGTCGACAGTATCAGGGACGGAGATGAACAGTTCCACTTCCTGTGGGAGATCGTGGACTACAAGAAGCGCTTCGGAGGCCATCTCGTGGAGCTGTATTATTACCACATCTATCCGAAACAGAGCTTGTCCTGTATTGCGGATAATGTGAAGTGCAAGGTCACCTGTTCCCTGATGTATTTCCAGAAACGCAGTGAAACCGGGCGGAAAGTCATTGATCAGGTGAAGAAAGTCATCGGAAAGAAATAGAAGGAACGAGGAAATCTCCGTCAATCTGACGGGGATTTTGTTATAATGACTGCAGGAGACTTTTTATCATGGAAAAACTGAAGGTAATGACAATTCTGGGTACACGTCCTGAAATTATCCGTTTAAGTGAAACAATCAAGGCATGTGATAAATACTTTGATCATATCCTGGTCCATACCGGACAGAACTATGATCCGCGTTTAAATGACATCTTCTTTGAGGATCTCGGTCTGCGCCAGCCGGATTATTATCTTGGCTGTGTAGGCAAGGATCTCGGCGAGACGATGGGCAATATCCTGGCAAAGTCCTACGAAGTACTGGTGAAAGAAAGACCGGATGCTGTACTGGTGCTCGGTGACACCAACAGCGCGTTGTCCGCAATCTGTGCCAAGAGACTGAAGATGCCGATCTTCCATATGGAAGCCGGCAACCGCTGCTGGGACTGGAATGTCTCGGAGATGATCAACCGGAAGATCGTTGACGCAATCAGTGATATCAATCTTCCGTATACCGAGAACAGCAGACGTTATCTTCTCTCGGAAGGAATTGACGGGAAGACGGTATTCGTGACCGGTTCGCCGATGACAGAAGTCATTCACAAACACATGGATCAGATCAACAACAGTCATGTGCTGGAAGAACTTGGTCTGGAAAAGGGTAAGTATATCCTTGTGTCTGCGCATCGTGAAGAGAATATCGACCTGGAGGAGAACTTCATGTCCCTGATGACCGCAATCAACGATGTGGCAGAGAAATACCAGATGCCTGTAGTTTATTCCACCCATCCGCGCAGCCGTAAGTTTATTGAAAAGAGACAGTTCAAGTTCCATCCGTTAGTACGGAATCTGGAGCCGTTTGGTTTCTTTGACTACAACAAGCTCCAGCAGAACAGTTTCTGTGTTCTGTCCGACAGCGGTACGCTGAGCGAAGAGAGCGCGATTTTAGGTTTCTACGGAATCCTGATCCGTACCAGTACGGAACGTCCGGAAGCTCTGGATGCCGGAAGTGTGATCCTCGGCGGTATTACCACGAAGACGATCGAACAGGCAATTGAATTGTCTGTATCCATGCGGGAGAACAACGAACCGATCAAGCTGCCGAATGACTACAGAGACGAGAATGTGTCTGTTAAGGTAGTGAAGCTGATTCAGAGTTATACAGATATCGTGAAGAGGACAGTATGGCTGGAGAAATAGGATATTACTTTGAACACTGGAATACGAATCTGTTTTCGATTTCCGTACTGTGTTGTCTGGTTTTGATCGTTTCCGGTTACTTCTGGGGAAAGATCTTTCAGAAGTTCTTCAAGTCTCTGAAGGATGTGGACTGTACTTTCCTTGGGGTTTTCTGGATCTTTGCGGTGTTTCAGATTTATTCCTACTTCGCGGTATCCTGGAGAGTATCGTCGGATATCGGGTATTACTTATTGCTGGGACTGATCCTTGCGGGACCTGTGCTGTGCCTGCTGACCCTGTCCAATCCGCTGCCGACCTGGAAGAATCTGTTCGCGTTTCTGACCGGAATCGGGATTGCGGCAGTGCTGGGGTATGCGTCTGCGCAGTTAAATACCAACAATATCTTCTTTGACTCTGTCTACTACATGTCGGATGTCATCGAGAACAGTACACACGCATTCTTCGGAGGAGTGGATTACTACCACGGAGATCTGTTCGGGTACTATGCGTTTGACAAACTGCACGGGACGGAGAGTTTTTACTATATCTTCGCGATGATCTTGCGGTGGGTAAGAGTACTCTTTGACTATAAGGAGTCCCTGACACCGGTGTATATCTGGAGTGCATCACTGTTGTACTACATGTCTCTGGGAAGCCTGCTTGTCAGTAGTGTCAATGTATTGTTCAAGAAGTACTGGAAGATTCTCGGGGTAGTGGTAAGCCTGATGATCCTGTCACCGTACTACACGAATTATTTCAATACGACGCTTGCATTCTTCGGGAATACCTATCGTACGGTGATCATCGGCTTTGCGTTACTTCTTGTATATCTGTATACGAAGACGAAAGAGGGGAAACTCTTTTATCTGATTACTGCCCTGTATTACGCGGGTATGGCTGTCAGTTCTTCGAGTTTCTTCCTGTGCGCGTTTATCACGGGCAGTGCGTTCTTCTACATGTGCCTGAAGAAAGAGGAGAACTGGACTACGTGGATCGCGTTTATCCTTTCGCTTACACCGCTGGTACATTTCGCCCTGATCATGTTTTATCCGCGTTATGCGGCATGGCAGGAAGTTGTGCCGATGGCGGGAGCCTTTGAAGCAGTACTGTGCCTGATCGCCTTCCTGATCCGGAAACACTTCAAACAATTTACGTCAATCATGATCTGGTTATTCCCGATAGCACTGTTGGGATTGATCGTCATGTCTTTCCTGTTACGGAACGGGGAGTTCGGGTATGATATCTTCTTCCGCACTTGGAGCGAACATGATATGTGCAATAACTTCACCAGTCATGTGAACCAGCAGGAATTATACCGGAATATCATCCTGTATGTCCTGCTTGCGGGAATGCTGGTCAACTTCCGGAACGAGAAGAACTTCAAGATCTTCCTGATCATTCTGGGCTTGTTGTTTATCAACCCGGTGGTGGCTCCGGCGGTGGCGAGGTTCTTCACCAGTGAAGTCTATCTGCGTGTATTTGATCTGGTGGTCAATCCGTTTGTGCTGATCTTCCTGATTGCGAACATGGATGCGTTCCTGTCCAAGATCCATGTGAACTTCGTAATCCTGCCTGTGTTAGGTGTCATCAGCTGTCTGTTTGCCAGAACGAATCTTACGGTTCCGTACAGTAAGACACTGGTATTCAAGGATGAAGGGCATAACTGGGAGTACAAGGTATCCCAGGATACGTATGACTTATACAGTTATATCTACGATAATATTCCGCATTCCAACGATGAACGTCCGACTTTCCTATCTCAGGATGTAGGTCTGAAGGGTTATGTGGATGAGATCAAGGTCGTATTCTCTTCCTCGGATTTCCGTGATTCTCTGGCGGATCCTGCGGCATACAAGGAACACTACGACCTGATCACGATGTTGTATCCGGAGAAAGTATCAATTGATTATCTGGTCAACGATACCGATCAGGCAGATTATATGCGTTTTGGCGAGATGGTACAGAAGTATGATCCGGATTACGTGATCATCCGTACAAATCTGGCGTTCTGGTGGCAGAAGAATGATACCGAGGGCTGGTTTGTCAAACCGTATTTCTTTGCGGAAAACAAAGGCCAGGTAACGGTGGAGTACGAGAACGATACCTGGACATTGTTAAAGACTCACGAAGTAATCGAGGAACCTGAGAGCGAGAATGAAGAATCTGACCAGGAATAAATTCATCTCAGGGATTACTTCTGAAAAGAATATTTTATCTGCGTATGTCGTTGTTTTCATGCTGAATAATTTTACGGAATTCTTCTGGAATTACTGGCTGAAACCGGCATACGCGCTGATCTATCTCTGGGTACTGGCACTCTGGCTGTGGCATACATTTATCACCGGAAAATATCTTTCCGACTGGTATTATCGTATGTCACAGATTTTTTTGGGGATCAATCTTTTCTGCTCGTTTGTGTATAAGGCGAACTGGCGGTTTTCCATCCTGCAGGACTTCGCAATTCTGATCCTGTATATCTTTATCTGTTTCGGAGCATATCATGGGGAAAAGGACACAACACGTCTGGACCGGGTGATTTTCTGCGTGATGGCGGTTGTGTTTGTGACAAGTACAGCCAGTCTTTATGCCAGATCATTTGTGCCGCAGTGGCTGAAAGAGATCACTCGTGATCGTTTCTGCGGTTTCTACACGTACTACAACGAAGGCGCGAACTACGCATATACATCGATCATTTTTTCGCTGTACTGGCTTACGCATAACCGGGGTAATCATTCCCGGATGATGACAGTATTGTTTCTGGTGAATCTGGCAGTACAGCTGGTGTATATGTATCTGACCAAGGCACGTACATACATGCTGGTGCTGGCGGTGACGATGTTTGTTCTCGGGATGGTTATGCTTCACAACAGGATTCATGACCGGAAGAAACGAATACAGATGTACATCATGATCACTGCGGTATTCCTGGTCATCGGATATATCCTGTTGTTTACGAAGTACGGGATGGCGAGGAACTTTGCGACGTACTCCTTCCAGGGAAAGACTTTCCGGGATCTTGGCAGTATGACTTCTGCGGAAAGGGATGACTTCCTGAATCATTTCAGTTCCCGGCGGTATGTGATGTGGAAGGAGTGTTTCGGAGTGATCAAGGAATCTCCA
Organism: Solobacterium sp.; assembly: GCA_017512555.1. Classification (GTDB taxonomy): domain Bacteria; phylum Bacillota_I; class Bacilli_A; order Erysipelotrichales; family Erysipelotrichaceae; genus Bulleidia. The sequence goes on from JAFWFE010000098.1 coordinate 43,102, forward strand.
GTCATCGGGTATGGCTTGAAGAGCAGGGGGTTTACATATTTCTCAACACACGGCGAGAATGCTCACAATCTGTTTATCAACAGTCTGTTGTTCAGCGGTGTGATTGGTTTTGCGTGGGTCGTGGTTTATTTCCAGAGAGTGTTCCGGGATTCGGCGAAGAATTGCGTTACGTTCGACCGGGTGATCCTCTGGTCATTCCTGCTGGGAACGTTTCTGATTGCGCAGCTGGAAACCGGTCTGCTGTATAACGGGAAAGCAACCTCCGCAATCTGCTGGGCTGTGATGGGTTTACTGACGACGAGGTCGGAGGAAAATTCCATCAAAGCAGAGTGATTCTGTGATATATTAATTCAAGTGTAAAGAAGCGGGGAGATAACGATGGAGTGGTTTTCAGGATTGTTGGGTACAGTGATGAATGCCTGCTATAGTTTGCTGAAGAATTATGGTCTGGCAATTCTTTTGTTTACCCTGATTACAAAGGTAATCCTTTTCCCGTTATCTGTATGGGTTCACCAGAATTCAATCAAGATGGTGAAGATGCAGCCGGAACTGAACCGGATCAAGATCAAGTACTTCGGTGATAAAGACAAGATCTCGGATGAACAACAGAAGTTATACAAGAAAGAAGGGTATAACCCTCTGGCTACATTGGTGCCTCTGGTCATCCAGATCGTCCTTCTGCTTGGTGTGGTAACGGTCATTTACCGTCCGATGAATTATATCCTGAAAGTACCGCAGGAGATCACAGATTCCTTTATCCAGGTAACCCTGGAGAATCATCCGGGACTGGATCCTGCGTCAAATTCCCTGCAGTTATCCGTGATGGATGATATCCGTAACGGGGATCCGGAACTGGTCAGCCAGTATCTTGCGGTTCCGGGAAACCCTGAAGAGATTACTTCAGCGGTAGATCAGATCCGGGAGTTTAAACTGTCTTTCCTGGGATTAAATCTCAGCTGGATCGCGTCCAATCGTCTGGGAATTGCGATTATCGCTCCCCTGATCGCGGCTTTGTCCGCCTGGCTGTTAGCGGTAGTGGAGAATGCCGCAAACGTTCTTCAGCAGGAACAGGGATGGATGGGAAGATACGGTACGATGATCTTCTCTGTCGCGTTGTCTTTGTATCTGGGATTCTATGTTCCGGCAGGCGTTGCACTGTACTGGGTCGCGAGTAATCTTCTGGCGATTGCCCAGCAGTATCTTCTGAACTGGATGATCAGTCCGAAGAAGTTCGTGGATTACGAAGCTTTGGAAGAGACACAGAATACCCTGAAGGAACTGGAAGGACCGAAGAAGAAATTCAAGTGGAATGATCCCTTACGCAGAAGAGTAAGAGAAGACTATAAGCGTTTCTTTTCCATCGGGAATAAACATCTGGTGTTCTATTCGGAGAGTAACGGTTTCTATAAGTATTACGCAGGAATGATTGAATATATCCTGAAGTATACCAATATCCCGATCCACTACATCACCAGTGATCCTGAGGACCAGATCTTTGCGATGGCAGAGAAGAACGACCAGATCAAGGCGTATTACATTGATATGCAGACACTGATTACATTGATGATGAAGATGGATGCGGATGTCGTGGCGATGACCATGCCGGATCTGGAAACTTACCAGATCAAGCGCAGTTATGTCCGTAAGGATATTGAATATGTGAACTTATGTCATGGGATTGGTTCCTACAACCTGACGTTCCGTAAAGGGGCAGTCGATCATTTTGACACGGTATTCCTGGCAGGGAAGCATCAGGTGGAGGAGATACGCAAGCAGGAGGCAGTATACGGCTTACCGCCCAAGGTCCTGCTGGAATGCGGTTATCCGCTGCTGGATGACATGCGCAGAGATTATGCGTCTTCTTCCCACGAAGCTCATGAACAGAAGATGGTGCTGATTGCGCCGTCCTGGCATACCGGGAATATCATGGAGAGCTGTCTGGAGGGAATCCTGGACGAAATCAAGAACGAAGATTACCGCATCATTGTCCGTCCTCATCCGCAGTATGTCCGTCATCACGGACCGGAACTGGACGCTTTACAGCTGCGTTATAAAGCATATCCCAACATTGAGATCCAGACAGACTTTACTTCCAGCAGTACGGTATTTGAGGCGGATATCATCGTCAGTGACTGGTCCAGTGTTGCCTATGAGTTTGTGTTTACCACTGATAAACCCGCAATCTTTGTAAATACACCGATGAAGGTCATGAATCCGGAGTATCAGAAGATCGATACTGTACCTTTTGATATCTGGACCAGGAATGTTGTCGGCGATACGGTGGAAACGGATCATATCGAAGAAATCGGACCGAAGATCCGTTATCTCCTGGATCATAGTGAACAGTACCGGGAAACCATACAGAACGTTACAAACGAATACGTATATCATCTTGGGGACAGCGCGGAAATCGGGGCGAGATATCTCATCGACGCCGTCTTCCGCAAAGTACGCGAACGTCATCCGGAAATGCAGGCTGATGAACTGAAGATCGTATCCAGAGAGGATCTGGCTGAGGTATGAATATGAAGAAACTCATTCAGATCTTCTGGTATTCATTTCTGTTCTCTTTGCTTTTTCCATACCGTGTATATGCGTATATCGACCCTTCGGTAACGACTTATGCGATTCAGGCCATTGCCGGAGTGATTATCGGCTTAAGCGCGTTTATCAATATCTACTGGCGCAAGATTGCCCGGAAACTCAAGCTGGATCAGTCTACTGCGGAATACGAAAGCGATGTCCTGAAGTTTGAGGACCCGCAGAATGAACAGGTGATACTAGCGTCGGAGAAGGATTCTGTCACCCTGCAGAATAAGCGCAGGACTCAGATAATCTTTGATGTGATTCTGGCTCTGGGCGTATCTTTCGCGCTGATTTATCTGTTGTTTGTCTACGGACCGCTGGAGATCTACGCGCATAATATCAGTGAATTCTGGTTCGATATCTACGTGATGATGACCTCCATCGTACCGGTATTCTTCCTGCTGTGGTTCCTGATCACGGGAATCCTCCTGCTGGTACGCAGATACAGCCAGCGCTGGTTTATGATCCTCAGTATGGTTGTGTTCGGTACTTTCCTGGTATTTTATATTCAGGGGAATTTCTTCGTCTCCAATTTACCTTCCATGGATGGCACGACGATCATCTGGTCGGAATACACGAAAGATATGATCATCTCGGTATGTCTGGTGATCCTGGTAATTGCCGTACTGTGCCTGGGGGATTATTTCATCCGTGAACGTATGCGGGGAATGATGAGTCTGATTTCCGTCCTGATCTCTGCCGTATTGGTGATCACCACGGTATCCCTGGCATTTTCCACGAATATCCTGAACCGTAAGTTGCACTACATTATTACAGACCAGGAGAATATGACGCTTTCACAGGATAAGAATTTCCTGATCCTTCTTCTGGATGCGGTAGACTCCCGGATGGTTTACGAACAATACACGAAAGATCCTGAGAACTATGAAGAAGCCTTTGAAGACTTCATGTATTACCCGGATACTGCCGGCGCGTATTCTTTTACACACGAAGCTGTACCGTTCATCATGAACGGGGTATGGTATGAGAATGATCAGGATTTCCATGATTTGCAATTAACGGAAATGGCGAATTCTCCGCTGTTCCGCACACTTGAACAAGATCACTGGAGTATTGATTATTACGATCATGACTTGTTGTATATTACTGACGAAGATACCTTGACACGTTACCGTAACGCGGTGCCGTTTGCATCAAAGTTCAAGTCAATCTGGGCATATACAGCGAAACAGTTCAACCTCACCATGTACAAATACGCACCGTATTTCCTGAAACCACTGACCGACTATGATCTGGACTCATTCATTGATCTGTACGATGTACCGGAGGGAACTGTACTGAATAGTTTTGAATACTCCAACGCCAGCCTGTATCATCAACTTCTTGACGAAGGATTCAAGGCACAGGAACCGGGAAAGAGTTTCAAGTACTATCACCTGGACGGCGCCCATGTTCCTTTCCAGTATGATCTGGATCTGAATATCATCCCCAAGGGAAGCGGAAATTACGATGATTCTGTGCGGATCAGTATGAAGGTTGCGGAAGCGTTTGTACAAGCTTTGAAACAGACAGATGTCTATGATTCCAGTGTTGTGATCATTATTGCGGATCATGGCTATCCATACCAGAATGAAGGACCAACCGGCAGAGGTAATCCGCTGCTTATGGTCAAAGGCTTTGATGAACATCACGAGTTTACCGTATCGGAAGCTCCGGTCTCTTTTGAAGATCTTCAGGATCTGTACCAGAGATTGCTGGAAGGATATACCGGTGACCAGCAGTTTACCTGGAAAGCGGGAGATGTACGCAAGCGCAGATATCTGGGCTATGTGTACAACAACAAGATGACCGAATACATGATCGAAGGAAAAGCTTCGGATCTGGAATCATATCATCCGACAGGAAATGTGTATATTTTAGAAGATTAGTTATATAATAGAATGCGTCGGGAGTACCGACATTCTATTTGTGTCTGTGTTCACGAAATTATAAGAAGGTAATGTTCATGAAAACTAATACTACAGATAATCAGTATCTGACAATTGCCGAAACAGATCTGTTGTTGTATCTGCAGAAGAACGGTATACAGAATCAGCGTATTCTTTCGGAAGAAACCGGGTATTCTCTGGGGATGATCAACAAGCTTCTTCACGGTATCCAGGATAAGGGATATCTGGATCCGGAATACCGGTTAACCACAAAGGCCATACAGGAACTGACCAGAAACAAACCTCATAACGCGGTGATTCTCGCGGCAGGTTTTGGCATGCGTATGGTACCAATCAATTTATCCGCACCGAAAGCCTTCCTGGAAGTAAAAGGGGAACGCCTGATTGAACGGCTGATCAACCAGCTTCATGAGGCGGGAATACAGAAGATCACGGTAGTCGCCGGCTTTATGAAAGAAG